>JAACFG010000017.1 GCA_009937605.1 Gammaproteobacteria bacterium
TCGCCTACGGGTTTGGCTGGGCGCTGGTGCTCGCCAGTACTTTCGCGATCGACCACTTTGATCTGTTCGGGTTGCGTCAGACCTGGCGTGCTGCGCGCGGTGTCGATTACGAACCGCCGGTATTCGTGCAGCCGATTCTGTACCGCATCGTTCGTCACCCGTTGTACGTTGGCTGGATCTTTGTCATGTGGGCGACGCCGACGATGACGATCGCACACCTGTTTTTCGCTGTAGTCACGACACTGTACATACTGGTCGCGATTCAGTTCGAGGAACACGATCTCAAGAACGCGCATCCTGAGTACGAAGACTACAAGCGTCGTGTGCCGATGCTGGTTCCCGCACTCGGTCGTTTGTTCAAGAAGCCGACGGCCGATGCAACCAGCTAGAACCTTCGCACTGCGCTCGCAGTCCCAGCATTCACGTGCAGGTGTTGCCGGGTTCGTGTTCTACTTCGTGATGTGAGCACCAATTACCGAGCAGAGTTCGATATTCCGCGAGACGTTTGCTACCTGAACGCCGCCTACATGACGCCGCAGCCGCGTGTGGTAGCGGAAGCTGCCGTCCGTGGGACTGCGACACGGGCGCAGCCATGGGGCATTGTGCCGGCCGACTTTTTCAAAGAAGTTGAAGCGTTGCGTGCCGCGTTCGCGCGGCAGATTCATTGTTCGCCCGACAACATTGCAGTGGTTCCGTCAGCCGGGTACGGCGTGGCCTGCGCGGCGAAGAACCTGCCGTTAACAGGGGACGGGATTATCCTGTCGATGCACGACCAGTTTCCATCGAACTACTATGCATGGCGCCGCGCGGCGCTGGCTACCGGAACAGAGTTCCACGTGGTCAAGCCGGAGGCCGGCCAGACCTGGGCCGAGGCGCTGCTCCACGCCGTGGAGCTTCTTGCCGATCGCATAGAGATCGCCACGTTGGAGGGTCACCACTGGGCCTCCGCAGAGTCGGTTGATCTTGAGGCAGTTATTCCCGCATTGCGCGCGGCCGGAGCAAAGGTCGTTCTCGATCTGACCCAAACGATTGGCGCATGTCCTGTCGATATCAGCAGGCTGGCGCCGGATTTCATGGTTGCTGCCGGTTACAAGTGGCAGTTCTGTCCGTACGGCGTTTCGTTTCTGTATGTGGACGAACGCTATTTCGACGGCGTTCCAATTGAAGAGGCCTGGATGAGCCGGGACGGTGCGGAGGACTTTTCCAGGCTCTCTGAATTCACGGACAAGTACCAACCAGGCGCACGCCGCTTCGATATGGGTGGCAAGTCGAGCTTTTCGAACATTACGTGCGGGCTGGCAGCACTCCAACAATTGGAACAGTGGGGCGTCGCTACGATCTGCGAAGCACTTGCAGCAACCAACCTGCGACTGGCCGATATCCTGGCAGGGCACGGATTCGAGACGATGGCGCCCGAGTCCCGGGCACTGCATTTCCAGGGAGCTCGGCTTCCTGCCATGGACCCGAGAAAGCTCGCTGCGCGCCTTGCTGAAAACGGTGTCTACGCCAGCGTGCGTGGTGATTACCTGCGGGTCGCACCTCATCTCTACACAGACGATGAAGACATGGCGCGATTTAGTGAGGTCCTTGGCGCTGCAGTGTGAGCGATGCATAAGACATCGGCATCTTCGCACTGACTGTTACGAGTTTTTGCCTGCCTCGATATAGACGGCATCCATCGCCATATCCTCATCAAACTCAATTTCACACAGGTGTTCGTGAAAACCGATGTCCGTCAGGATGTTTTGCAAGTCGCCGGACTTGTGCCTTACTGCGACAAGATCGGAGTGCTCACCGTAATCGATGGTGCCGCTTCCTTCCCATACACCGAGGACCAACTGCCCTCCATCAACCAGGACCCGGTACCATTCCCTGCAGGCATCGCGCACGCCATCCAGATCAAGATGATGAAAGCCGAAGTGACTGATCACGGCTGCGACGGAACTGTCAGCGAGCATTTCGAGTTTACGAATATCACACACAGCGGTCTCAGCCGCCGCGCCGAGACGGCGTTGCGTTATTTCAACCATTTGTGGCGATAGATCGACACCGAGAAGTGGTCGCCCTTGGTCATGGTTTTCGTGATACATCGACATCATGTGGCCGGAGCCACACGGCGCATCGACGATCATGCCGGGAATATCTTCGATCCGTGACTGAAGCCGCTTGAGAATGGCCGCATACATTGGGTCATCGATAACGGTGTCCATCATCGAGGAATACGACTCGGCCGTGGTGTCGTACATTTCCCGCACTTCTTGGGTGGTCGATATGTCTGACGGCTTCTTTGCCATAGGTTCATTCTAGGTGAAATCGAAGCACCCGGTTCGGAAACGCTCATCGCGCACTACGATGCAGCCTTCAGTCCATCGTGTCGCGGCTCGCGGCCGGCCGACTGGCATCGCCGTAAGGCGGTTCGAACAGCGCAAGCTCCGGTGGCTCGTTACTGCCAGTTAGCGATACCATTTCATATCGCACCAGGCCGTTGCTCGTTGTCGCCCAGTCCGGCACCTTCAGGTTGCCAAATCGCGCCAGCGGCCCGAACACATACACATACTGCGTCGTGGCCCAGATCACCGGCTCTTTGCGTGCATTCACGATGATCCAGCCGTGCGCATCTCCATCCTGCCCGACAAATTCGAGGGCCGGCATATTCTCCCTGCCGTCTACGGTGCCGAAGCGGATCTCCAGGTCGTTGTCGTCGCGTGCCACTGTGCGGGCCAGGCGATAGATGCTGTAGGGTGCCCGTTCCATCGCATTCGCGAGCGCTTCATCGCTGCCCCAGGCGAACTCACCGTTCGCGACGCTCCAGTAACCATGCTCGGGACTGTAGGCGCGGGTCCGCGAGTAGATCTCGCTTTCCATCGTTACGTACGAACGCGGTCCGGTCAGATCGAGAGTCTCGTTCTCAAGGTAGCGATCCGGGCGATTGACGATGTCCCACTCGTGCACGAAGTGCACAGATGCCAGGTCGCGCCAGATGGCGACGCCACCCATGGCTTCGACCATGGCTTTTGCATCCGCGATTGCGGCTGGGTCGCCACGGAGACCGAGGCCTTCTTCTGCGGTGGTCGTCTGCGCGCTGGCATAAAGCAGCACCAATAGAATTTTCGCGAGGATGCGCATCAGTCTGTCTCCTTGTTACAGCCGAATGGGCAGTTCCCGAATCCGCTTGCCCGTGGCCGCGAAAATGGCATTTGTCACGGCCGGCGCCACGGGCGGCAGCGGCCCCTCGCCAAGCCCTCTCGGCGCGTCGCTACTGCTAACAAAGTGGACATCTATGGTGGGAATATCTCTTATTCGACAGAAACGGTAGTCGTGAAAATTGCTCTCTTGCACGACACCGTCTTTGACCGTGATCTTCCCGTACAGCGCGGCGGCCAGTCCTTCGACGATGCCGCCTTCGACCTGGTTGATGGCTCCTTGCGGATTAATCACGAGGCCGCAGTCGACAGCACAGGTTATTCGGTCGACTTTCAGCCGATCGTCCTTCACCGTGACCTCGGCAACTTCAGCGACCCAGGCGCCCTGGTTGTAGCTGGCGGACAGGCCACGTGCACTGCCTTCGGGTAATCGCGCACCCCAGTCTGACTTGTCCGCGGCCAGGGAGATGACCTCTTTCAGGCGCGATGCATCGAAGCGAAAATCTTCCCTGACCTGCACGAACTGTTCATCGCCAACGAGACCGAGCCAGAATTCCACGGGATCCATGCCGGCAGAATGTGCGAGTTCATCGATTGCGCTCGAGACAACAAAGACGTTGCTTGAGTGGTTGGTCGCGCGCCACTGGCCAAGCGGCACGCGGGCGGGGACGGGAACATAGTCGAACAACAGGTTCGGTACGAAGCCGGCCGGGAATTCATAGTTGCCGATTTCCGCAGGTGAACCGTCTCGTTCAAGATAGATTTCCCGGGGATGACTGGCAACCTTCTGATGCCAGTGCGTGATCTTGCCGTCGGTGGCCGCGGCGCGGATGCGTTGGGTACTGGCGGGACGGAAATAGTCGTGCCGTACGTCATCCTCTCTTGACCAGATCGTTTTCACGGGCCGCTTGAACTGCCGTGACAGCAGTACCGTGTCGGTTATGAAATCGGCGTAGTAGCGTCGCCCGAATGCACCACCCGAGCGCTCGACATGGATCGTCACATTGTCCTCTGGAATATCCAGGACCTTCGCAACAGCCTCTGCGGCCATCGGTGGATTTTGGGTTGGGGCCCACACCTCGGCCTTGTCACCAGTGACGTGCGCGGTGCAATTCATAGGTTCCATGGGAATATGAGCGAGAAACGGCAGACTGTAAGTGACGTCGATGCTGCGTTCTGCGGCGGAGATCTCGGGTTCACCGTCACGCCTGACTATCTCGGCTTCATCGTCGAGTGCTTTCTCGAATCGACGGAACAACTCATCCGAATCGTCACGCTCTTCCGGCATCTGCCACTCAACCTCGAGTTTGCGCGCGCCCTCGAGCGCAGCCCAGGTATTCGTGGCCACCACGGCAACGCCCGAGACGAAGTTGGGACAATTGGGCAGGATGATGCGGCCGCCGTGGTCGACGTTCCTTAGGACGTGGAAATCGACGACGCCGGGGACTTTCTTCGCAGTCGCAGCGTCGAACGACAGGGGCTGGCCATCACCGTGCGGACAGCGCTTCACGACCACGTAAAGCATGTCGGGAAGTTTCAGATCCAGGCTGAACTGCTGATGGCCGGTTGTCATCGGGTTAAGGTCGACGTCGGCAACCGACGTCCCAATCAGCCTGAATTCCTTATCATTCTTGAGTTCGGGAGCATCGGGTACGGGGAGGGCGGCCGCGGCTTCGGAGAGGTCCGCGTAGCTGAGCCGAACGCCCCTACTCTCGTCGATGACGTAGCCGGATTGGGTCGCGAGCTCCGCCACGGGTCGATCGAGTTGCCTGGCGGCTGCGGCGAGCAGCATGGCTCTCGCGGTCGCACCCGCCTGGCGCATTGCGCCGTAGTTCAGACGAATGCTGAGGCTGCCGCCCGAGAACTGGTTCTCAAGTCGCGGGTCCCAGTCGGCCTGCTCGACCCGCACACTCTCCCAGTCGATGTCGAGTTCCTCGGCGACAATCATCGGTAACGACGTTTTGACGCCCTGGCCCATCTCGGGATTCTGGGCATACAGCGTGACACGGCCATCGAGTCCGATCCTGATGAGCGGATGCAGTTCCGTCGATGAATTCGTCGCGCGGCCGACAACGGGTATTCCAATGACGAGCCCCATGCTCGTGGCGGCACACAGTTTTACGAAATCTCTTCTGCTTAAGTCAGTCATCGGTAGACTCCCCGCGGGACAATTCGGAGGCGCGGTGGATCGCCCTGCGAATGCGCGAGTAAGCGCCGCAGCGGCAGATATTCGTGTGTTGACGATCGATGTCGTCGTCACTGGGCGAAGGCAGGCGTTCAAGCATTGCGGCGACCGCCATGATCTGACCGGTCTGGCAGTACCCGCATTGCGGGACGTTCTCTTCTTGCCATGCGCGCTGCACCGGGTGTGAGCCATTGGGCGATAGCCCCTCGATCGTGGTTACCGTTCGTCCCTCGATAGCACTGACGGGCAGTATGCAGGCGCGGCGGGCCTCGCCATCGACGTGCACTGTGCAGGCCCCGCACAGGCCGGTACCGCAACCGTACTTGGTGCCGGTCAGGCCAGCGCTGTCGCGCAGCACCCAGAGCAGGGGGGTATCGCTGTCGCCGGGAAAGCCGTAATCCTCGCCGTTCAAAGTAAATCGAACCATGTTGTCCTCATTGTTTGTCGAGCGCATCGCCCTCGGTCAGATGCAGGTGCTGGTTAGCTGCAACGTCGCTAAACTCGTCGTGACGGCCGGACGGCCAGTCGACGCTGAGCTCTTCTATCCCCGTTGCCTCGCCCAGGCCAAAATGCAGCACCGGCTCATTCTGGCTCGCGTACCCGGTGGTCGCAGTCAGCCAGCGCGTCTGCCGGCTTGTCTGTCCGTCCTGCCGTATTGTAATCGCGACTCGAGCACCAACGCCCATACGATTCGAGGTGGCGCCCGCAAGGGTCAGTTTCAGCCAGGCTCCCTGTGACCGGTTGCGGTACAGCCTATTGTCCTCGTCACCATCGCCCCAGTTCGCAACATACAGGTCGAGGTCGCCATCCATGTCGATATCGGCCCGAGCGATGCCCGCGGAAATATTCGCATCAGTGACGAATGCCTCGTCGGTCACGGCCGTGAAATTGGCCTTACCGTCGTTGAGGTAAAGCTCATTCTGAATGTGCTCTGTACCTTCCGTGCCGTTCGCGATAGCGACGTCGAGGTCGCCGTCGAGATCAAAGTCGCCCCAGGTATGACCCTTGGACGGTGTATCGACCGGCGTCCTCAGGCCCGCGTCGTGCAGGCGAAAACGCCCTTGACCGTCGCCCAGGTACAGCTGGTTTCGGTCGCCGCGTCCGATGTTGGTAACGAACAGATCAGCGTGACCGTCATTGTTGGCGTCGGCCGCCGAGATGCCATAGGTGAGGGCTCGTGACTCGACGATCTCACCCTGTGTCTTTTCGTCAAACTCGAAACCGCCCTGGTTGAAGAACAGGTAATTGCGTTGTTTTGTCGGGGGGCTTGTCGATGAGTCGACGAAATTTCCGACATAGAGGTCCGGGTCGCTATCCCCGTCGAGGTCCGCGAGTACACAGGCACGGCCATCACCACCCGCTCTGCCAGCAATACCGTCCGCAACTCGCTCGAACAACTGGCCGTTGTGATTGCGGTACAGCACGTCGTTTTCGCCGCCACGGTTGACGACAAACACATCGAGCCATCCGTCTCCGTCAATATCGGCCCAACAGGCCATTGAGCTGGTTGACCGATCCGCAGTCAGGTCTCCCGCCTCGACCTCCACAAAAGACCAGTCACCATCGTTGCGGTACAGGGCATTTGGGCTATTGGTTCGAGTTGCAAAGATGTCGAGGTCACCGTCGTTATCGAAGTCGATCCAGTTAACACCCTCAGTGAACCCGCCAGCAAGCGACGGCGCCGTCTCCATGACCTGGACGAATCGCTCACCATCATTGCGATAGAGAAATTCCGGGTAGTTGATGGTGTTGGCAACCAGGAGGTCAGGGTCACCATCGCCATCGACATCACCGAACGCCACGCCACGCGACAGGCCGCCGTCGACAGTCGTCGCGTGATCCGGGACCGCGACAAACAACGGCTCGGCGTACGCCTGCGGCGCAGCGGCAAAAAGCAAGAGCAAGAACACCAGGTACACACATGACTCCACGAGACTACGTGGTTCATTTTGACCTAAGGATTCCTTTATGTTCAGGGGTTTGCAGCGAACAGACGGAAATCTGCAGCCAGCGTCAGGATGCGACGGGTAAAACGGACCTGAGCTTGCGTTGACCACTGCGGCTGGCGCTACGGTGAGTTCCGTCGGTCAGCACGACCGAACAGGAACCGCTGTCGTTCATCTTGAGGCCACGGACCTCTTTAATGTTAACGATCGTCGAGCGATGGATGCGTATAAAGTCATCCGGATCCAGTTCGTCCTCGAGCCTCGTGAGCGACCGGCGTAGCAGGAAGCTCCCGCCGTCTGTATGCAGGGCAGCGTAGTAGCCCTGGGCTTCGATCCAGCGGATATCTGCGGTACGGACGAGATGCTGCGAACGCCCGGTCCTTACAGCAAAGCGCTCGGTCATCGCAGTACTTGCCGGCTCTTCCTCTGCATCGTGGTCGGTTTCCGGTCTCGCAAGAACAGCCCAGTAGAGCAACAGATCGATGAGAAACCAGAAGACGAAGAAGAATGCGTAGGCGCCAAAGCGCGTATACGGCGCGCCGAGGAATGGACTGAAATGGCTGCTGATCTGCCAGAACCAGACAAGATGAGTCGTGGCGATGAGCAAGGCGGCGAGAACGTGCAGCAGCAGTCCCGGCAGCGTTGCGTCCTGGTAGGTGCCAAGGCGACGCACGAGATAGCGAACGATGTAGTAGTAGCCAATCCAGGGAAGCCACACCAGCAGTTGCCAACCCAGCACAGGGAAAAAAGAGGGCATGTCTGGCCTGTGCGCCACACGCCACGCAATTGCGACGGCCATGACCACAGCAATAGCGCAGACGCCAACCAGGACCCTGATAGGTCCACGGACTTTTGGATTCCGTAAGATCGACTTTTGCGGCGTGCCCGTCATGATCCTGATTCTAACAATGTATCAATTGGGTCGGGCTGAATGGTTGGCAATGGTACGTCATTCGGACCCGAGGCGAGTGACTGTTCGCTGGTCGCGCGGCGCGTCGTTCATATACCGTTACGCCAGTGTCTTTTTTCGCGGAATTGATGCGACCTAGCGTTTTAACCAAACGGCGTCGCCTCTCATACCAGTCACCAGCTCGACGAGGCATGCATCCATAACGTCTGTCACG
Organism: Gammaproteobacteria bacterium; assembly: GCA_009937605.1. Taxonomy (GTDB): domain Bacteria; phylum Pseudomonadota; class Gammaproteobacteria; order Steroidobacterales; family Woeseiaceae; genus UBA1847. Next base: position 8,399 of record JAACFG010000017.1, read on the forward strand.
AGATCGAGAGAAGGCCAGGTATAGGTTCGCTTCGTCTGTTCGCAAGAGAATGTCGCACGCTGAATACCCTCGCCACCCGATTCTGAACCAACGGAAATTCTTACGTCGATATTGGCAACGACATCCCAGTAGAGCGCCGTTGTGTCCGTATGCGTCCAGAACTTGAGGACCTCAAGGCTCACCGGTCGGCCCGGTCCTTCGACACTGATCTCATGGCCGGCGCCGAGAAGATCGGACGCTACTGCTTCGCCAAGAAACGCGGGAACCTGCCGATCAAAGAAAACGCTGCCCATGCTCACATTGAATGCTGCAGTTCGTTCGCCGATTCGGGCACGTTCCTCTCGTGAGTCAGTTGCGGGTGAAAGACTGAATGATTGCGGGCTATTCGTAATCGGAATATCCACATCCCTCGCCGGCCAGGGCGTCAATCGGACCGTAAAGCCTTTGTTCTCGATTCGATTCTGCAGCTGGGTCGTAATGTCATCGGCGATGCCCTTGAATACGGTCTCCCAGGCACCGATCGTAAATGCGCCGCCGGCGTGTACCGCCCGTTCATGGTCCAACTCGCCCGCGACCTGCCCTGTCGACATGTCTGTCAGTGTGCCCGACACGCGCACGATAGTGCTGCCAAAACCCGGTAGTAGCCATCGCTTGAATGCATTTCCAGGCTCATAGTCATCGACGACAACCTCAAGCAGGAATCGGTCTGCCGCCGGGTCTTCCTGCCAGTCAATGTTGTGTTCGATCAGGGACTCCACGAGCGCGGTGTTCATCATCCCCGCAACGTCGATTTTGTACTCCGAATCTGACGGCACAGTAACAGCGCCAAGCTCGATCTTTGCGCCGGGCCTGATTAGCGGATCGTCTTTGAATGTCTGGGTTTCAGACGTGGCGCAACCGGATACCGCGACCGCCAGGGCCAACAACGTCAAGATTCTGTTCATCGCATTTCTCCTGTCGCGCTGGTTGCGGCGGACAGGTAGTCGGCTGAAGAGCGGTGCCCTCGGCAAACAGCTGGGCTTTTCGATGAGATGTCGTGCGATGTATGTTGTGGCGGCGTGCAAGATTCCAAGCTGGTAGAAATACTTACTACTCACTGGCCAGAGGCCACTCCACACCAACAATCCGGGCGTGCCCGCCGAGTGGCGCCGTCGTGTAATAGAGTGTCTTGCCGTCGGGGTGAAGTCGCGGCATCAGGTCGCTGCCAGCTGAGTTCAGGCTTTCGATCGGTACCGCGTTGCTCCAACCGGCGTCTGTTCCGCGGCTGTAGTACAGATCGCCCGGGATTGAAATATTGGTTGGTCGGGATGACGACTCGAAGATCATCTCGCTCTCGTCAGCTGCAACCCACAGGTTCCATTCTCCGAATTCGCTGTTGATTTTGGGGCCGAGGAGTTTAGGCACACCGAAGCCGCCATCCAAACCGTCGGCACGATAGATATCCCCCTGTCCGTAACCGCCCGGGCGATCCGAGGCGAAATACAGTGCCCCCGACTCGGTAACGAACGGGGAGTATTCCTCCGCGTCGGAGTTCACAGACAGGAACTCCATGGGACCCTCATCGACCAGGTTATAGCGCCAGATATTCGAATCGGTTTCTCCATCCGTGTCGCCAGACGGCCGATCGGATATGAAGTACAGCCAGGCACCGTCGGGAGACACGACCGGGTCTTTGTAGTCGTACTTCCCCGAAAACGGCACGGGTGCCGGCGCGCTCCAGACCCCGTCCCGCTGCGACGAGAAATATATTGTTTGGAGCGTCGTGGCACGGCTTCCCCACTTGCCGTCCCATTCGACCCAGTATGCGGTTTGACCGTCGGGTGAAAACGTCAACCCGAGGCGATTCTCGAAACCCGCATCGAATGGCGGTGGCTCGTCAGCAATTGCGACCGCCGTAAATACCAGCACAAGAAGAACAGACCTGCTCATGCGTTAAGCATACTCGTTTGGCGTGCTAGGATCGCGGCCGTAAACACGAGAGGTAGCACCAATGAATACTGAACTTCGAACCGGCCTTGTTGACCTGTTTCGCGAGGCAGGGCAGGCGCATCACGCGGCGTTCACCGCGACAGGAGGCGACGATCCCGAATGGCCGATCTGGTATGCCGACTATCTGCAGCGGCCGTTTGCAGAACAGCTCGACATGAAGTTCTACAAGAGCCAGTTGATCTACTGCCTCATGAACGCCGATTTCGAACACCAGGCGCGGTCCCCGGAGAGTGACTGGTCCGAGTTCTACGCCGACCAACTCCTCGAGCGATGTGCGCCGTCCGAGACGCCCGAGCAGGACCAGCTGATCCTGTATCACGCCAACTCATGTCCGTTTTGCAGCATGGTGCGGGCCAACATCGAACGCCTGGGCATCGATGTCGAGCTGCGGGAAATTTTCGAGGACGAGCAGTACCGCGATGAACTGATCGAGGCTCGCGGGCGCGCAACGGTTCCGGTGCTGCGCATTAACTCGCCGAATGGTGACGAGCGCTGGATGCCGGAGTCGAGGGATATTGTGGCGTATCTGGAGAAAACGCTCGTTTCGGATTAGTGCGCTGAAAGACCAAACCACTGCGGGAAGAACACCAGAATGGCCAGCACGATCACCTGCAGGACGATAAAGGGCGCGACGCCAAAGTAGATGTCCGTGGTACGGACCTCGGCGGGCGCGACGCCTTTCAGATAAAACAGGCTGAAGCCGAATGGCGGCGTCAGGAATGATGTTTGCAGGTTCATCGCCACCAGGATGGCGTACCAGATCGGGTCTATCCCCAGGCTGGCCGCGATGGGCACGAGGATCGGCACGACAATGTAGGAAATCTCGACGAAGTCGATGAAGAACCCCAGCGCCATGATGACCATCATGGACAGGATCAGGAACCCCCACTCCTCTCCGGGAAGATTCAACATGAACTCTTCGACGATCCAGTCACCGCCGGTGTAGGTAAAGACCATCGAAAACGCGGTCGCGCCGATCAGGATCGCGAATACCATCGCCGTGATCTTGACGGTCTCCAGGGAGCTCTCCCAGACCATGCGAATCGAGAAGCGGCCGTAGAACGCCGCGAGGACGATGGCACCAACGCCGCCGACCGACGACGATTCCGTTGGTGTTGCCACACCGGTCAGGATCGAGCCGAGCACGAGGATGATCAGCACGAGTGGCGGCACGACTGCCTTCAACGCCTGGAACACCTGCTGCTGCTTCGAGCCCGTCATCTGTTCGAGTTCTATCGGCGGCGCCAGGTCTTTTTTCATCAGCGTCACGACGACGATGTAGATGACGTAGAACGCCACGAGGGTCAGACCGGGCCACAGCGCGGCCCTGAACAGGTCGCCGACCGGCTCCTGGAACACGTCTCCGAGGATAATAAGAATGATAGACGGCGGAATGATTTGCCCAAGGGTGCCCGCCGCGCAGATCGTCCCTGTGGCCAGTTGCTTGTCGTAGCGATACTTGAGCATGACCGGCAGGGAGATGACTCCCATCGCCACGACGCTGGCACCGACGACGCCGGTGGATGCCGCCAGCAAAGCGCCGACCAGGATCGTCGAGATTGCGATGCCGCCGCGAACCTTGCCGAACAGGAAGCCCATGGACTCGAGCAGGCGCTCGGCCAGGTTGGACTTTTGCAGCACGATGCCCATGAAGATGAACAGCGGAATCGCCATCAGGATCGTATTGTTCATGATCGACCAGATGCGATGGGGCATCAGCGAGAAAATCTCCGGTCCCTCGGCCAGCAGGCCGAAAAGGACGGCGACCCCGCCAAAGGTAAACGCGACCGGAAAGCCAACGAGCAACAGCAGCAGGGCAACGGCGAACATGATCAGCCCGATCATGTCTTACAGAACCTCGGCGCGACGTTCGGGCGGTTCCTTGAGGCCCAAAAGAATATTGATATTGCGAATAACGAAGCCGATTGCAGAGACAATCAGGAAGACAAATGACGCCGGGATCAGGAACTTGATCAGCCAGCGATAAGGCAGGCCACCCGGATCGCCACTGACCTCGCCCGAACTGTAGGCTTCGTTCACGTACCAGACGGAGCCCTCGACGATCAGGACGCTCAGCGGAAGCAACAACAAAAGGGTGCCGCCAATGTTGATGATGGCCTGCCGGCGCGGCGACAGACGATCGTAGATGACATCGACCCGCACGTGGCCGTCTTCCTTGAGCGCGTAGGCAATGCCGAACAGGAATACCATCGCGAACAGATGCCACTCCATCTCCTGCAGGGCAATCGAACCTCTGCTGAAGAAATACCGCATGATCGCGTCATAGAAGACGTTGAGCAGCATCAACAGGTTGAGAGCGCCGGCGATCCACCCCATCAGATCGGAGAAGCGATCGAATATTTTCTCCAGCCTCAGGAGCATGAAAACGCCTTCAGGTTATGGGTGGGAACTCCCGGCCGAAGCCGGGAGTTCCGCCGGGACTATTCGAGGTTGTCCTTGAGATAAGCGTAGTCAGAAATCTCTGTCCACTTGCGCGCTATCTTCATGTAGGCCACCTGCGAGTCGAGAATTTCCTTGAAGGCCGGATCGCTGGCTGCACTTTCCGCCAACAGTTCCTGGTTGGCCTGCTTCATGGCAGCAATGATCTCGGGTGAGAACGTGCGGATCTTGACGTCCGGGTATTCTTCTTCAATTGATGCCCAGTTAACCGCACTGTCGTGGTAGGAACGGGCATACATATCATAGGCCGCATACTGCATGGCAACCGTCAGGATGCTCTGCAGATGCGCGGGCAGCGCATCGAATGCTTCCTTGTTGACCATGAACTGCAGTTCCGTTGCCGGTTCATGCCAGCCGGTGTAGTAATAGGGTGCGATCTTCTGGAAACCCATGTTGAGATCCAGGGACGGGCCAACCCACTCCAGCGCATCGATCGTGCCACGCTCGAGTGCCGTATACAGTTCGCCGGGGGCGATGTTTGTCACGACAACGCCCAGCTTGGCCAGGATCTCGCCGGCAAAGCCCGGGACACGCATCTTGAGACCGTTAAAGTCGTCGAGCGTGTTGATCTCCTTGCGGAACCACCCGCCCATCTGGTTTCCGGTATTGCCACCCGGGAAAGAATAGACGCCGTGTTTCTCGTAGACCTTATTCATCAACTCCATGCCGCCGCCGTAGTAGAACCAGGCATACTGCTCCGGAGCGATCATGCCGAACGGCATGGTCGAGAAGAACATCGTGTTGGGATCTTTGCCCTTCCAGTAGTACGAGGCGGAGTGCCCCATTTCATACTGACCGGCCTTGACCATATCGAGAATGCCGAGCGCCGCCTTGTGCTTGTTGGCCGAGTCGATGCGAATCTCCAGTTCGCCGCCGGACATCTCCTTGACGAGGTCGGCCATGTTGATGACCGCGTCGCCGAAAATCGGAAATCCTGTTCCCCATGTCTGCGCCAGCTTCCAGACGATGACCTGCTTCTCTACAGTCGCCACTTCCTGCGTTGCTGCCTGTTGTTTCTCCCCGCAAGCCGCCAGAGCCAGTAACGATACAAGTACTCCCAGTCCGGTAAGCACTTTTGTATTACGCGTCAGCTGTTTCATTGTTCTATTCCTTATCTGACAGAAGGAGATTCGATTCTAGCGCGTTCTCGAGGGGAAATGGCCTAGACATTCGGCGTGCCAGGGTCGCATCCGAAATGACCAGAGGCAGCATCAATGCAAGTATCGCGATGAATTGATCGAGGCTCGTTTCGGATCAGCACTACTGCCCGGCGAGTTCTTCCATCAGCTCGACGAACACCGGCGCATCACGTACAGGGTCGTAGAACGGCAAATGAGGCTCGATGAACGGCATGATGCCGCTTGGCTGTTCGAGCCCCTGGCGGATACATTGGACCGCTGCTTCCGCGGCACCGCCTATTCCGAGGATCTGGCAGGCAATCTCCCAGTTCAGGGCCCGCCCGGCAAGGTCTTTCGCGCCACCCTGGTACCAAGCGCGTATCAGCCGTTCGGCTTCGTCGGTTCTTCCCTCTACGGCGGCCAGCATCGCTACCGGGAGGATCTCGTCTTTGTCGAGCAGGTCCTCCGTTGTGCCAAGCAAGCTGATGCTCTCGCGAGCCCCGGCTACATGTTCTGCCAGCCTGTCAGCATCGCCCAGAAGCCAGTAGGTCCAGATTGATAGAATTTGTTCAAGTGTGAAGCCAAGGCGCTTCGGTGAGGTGCCGTCCGGGTTCCTGGGTAAATTATCCAGTACAAGAGCTGCGCCTTTAAAGTTCCGCGTGAGAGCACGCGAATACCAGAGATCAATCGCCTTCCATTCGTCGCCTATTTCGTCTGCCAGCGCCTGTACTTCCGTCGCCAGGCGATCCAGGTCGCCGTGCTCTCGCGCAACAAGCATCGCCCCCTGGACCTCCAGGTAGTAGTTCCGCTCATCGAGGGCTTCGATCTCCGCCGCTGCCTCGTCGTAACGGTGCATACGGATAAGATTGTTTATGACGCCCTGAATCCAGCGCTCGCTTCCGGGCTCTAATTGCCGGGCCAGGTACATCGAATCGAGCATGCCTTCGTAGTCACCCATGCGGCGCTGGATCCAACCGATTACCTGGGCCAGGTAGGCATCACTTGGTGCTTTCTCCTGGGCTTGTTTGGCGATCTGCAGGGCAAGGTCATAATCCCTGAGAATGTAATAGGTGTAGTAGGTCTGCGCGATGAGGTAGTCGGCAGAATTGGGTGCGACGGCACGGATGTTCTCGAGAATCGCCTCCGCCTTGGCGATGAGTTCCGAGTCTTCGGTGCCGAAGGCCTCCAGTGCGTAACTGCCGACAAGTAGGATTTGCGCCTGTGTGAACGCCGGGTCGAGCTCCACCGCTTTTCGCAGCAAGTCCCGGTATTCATCAGATCCGATACCCTCATGAGTGGCGTCGCGAACGACGATTGCCTGGTGGTAAGCGCGGTAGGCTGCCATGCTCGATGTCGGAATAAGACTGCCCTCCGCCGGCGAAATGAGCGTAACGTGCAGGGCCTCGGAAATGGCGCGCGCGATCTCATCCTGAACGTCGAAAATACTCGAAGTCGTAAGCTCCCGGTCGTAGGTCTCGGCCCACAGGTGTTCATCGGTCCTGGCATCGATGAGCTGGGCGTTAATGCGAATACGATCCCCGGCACTTTGGACTCCGCCTTCGAGAATGGCGTCGGCACCCAACGCCGCACCGATGTCACGAATGTTCTCCTGCGTGTCTTTGTACTCGAGGACGGAGGTGCGGGAGATGACAAGCATCGAGGGCAGTTTCGCCAGCTTCGTTAACAGGTCGTCATGCACACCCGCCGCAAAGAACGTGCTGTCCTCGTTGTCCGTGACAGCGGAAAACGGCAGCACGGCCAAGACCGGCGGGCCGGCGTCCCGAGATTCCTGCGCTGCTTCGGTTCGGCCTTCTTCCCGGGCCGCTTCGGCGATCGCTTGCTCCCTGGTCTGGTCGCGGGCCGGGTCCAGCATGAACTTGTCGAATGCGAAATAGCCCACCGCCAGCGCCAGCGCGACCATGACAATGCGATCGAGGCGCTTGGTGCTGGTTTTTGCGCGGGCAGAACCACGATCGACTTCGCTGTCCCTAACAAGTCCGTCGGGCGTAAGTTCGAAAGCCCACGCAACGACCACAGCCGGCACCAGGCCAATTGCCAGTACGATGACCACGGCGCGAATTGATGCATCGCTGAGGCCGAAGACCGGGAACAGCGTTTCCGCAACCTGGATCAGCAGCCAGCTGACGGCCACGTAGGCTGCGGTCACCCGCAATACGTTACGGCGTTTAAGCTCGTTCCAAATTGACATCGTTTTGCTCGACCCCTATTTCCAGCGCATTGTACCTGTCGCTGTCGACGCCGCCAGAATACAAAGTCCGTACCCCGCGTGCGTTGTCGAGCAGCCGCGGCTGGTGGAGCCTAGAATGCCCAGATTGATTGAAGTACACTTTCGGGCCGGCTACGAGCGAGATAGCCGAAAATAACTAGAATTGAGGTAAAACAATGAAAAAGTTTTCTTTGGCGATAGCTGTCGTAGTTCTGGCAGGTTGTAGCTCATCGAACCCAACCATACAGACGGGCGAAGACGCGGAAATCAGTTTCGACGGCCTGCACCGGGTCGACAATGCGCGATTCGCGAGTTCATGGGCGGATCCGGACATCGATTTCAGCCGGTACAACAAGGTCATGCCGGGTGGGGCCGAATACGAGTTCCGTGCAGTACGTAAGACGGGCCAAGCGGGCCGCGCGCGAAGCTCGGATACCGAGTTCTGGATCAGCGATGAAGACCGGGAAAGGCTGCAGGAAGAGACATCTGCGATCTTCGCAGAGGAACTTCAGAACAGCACGCGCTTTGAAGTCACGGATACCCGGGGTGATGATGTGATCATTATCCGCGGCGCCCTGCACGATATCGTTTCGAGAGTACCACCAGATATGGTCGGTCGGGGCGAGGTCTATTTGAGCTCAGTGGGTGAGGCTACGTTGATCATCGAAGTTATCGACTCGATGAGTAATGAAGTCATTTTCCGGGCGGCCGAAAGGCGCGCAGCGGAACCCGGTCAGGGCACAATGGGCATGAGATCCACTTCAGTCAGCACGTGGGCTGAGGTGCGCCGTCTAATTCGTCGTTGGGCACGTACCTTGCGCGAAGGGCTTGACTCAATACCAGGCGCGGACGCACCGGCTGCTGAATAATCAGCCCCGGACCATCGGACCATCGGACCCTCGGACCCTCGGACCATCAGGCGGGGGCGGGGTTGCTGAACTGCAGAACCCCGTCCTCGGCGGGCTCCTTGCCGATGGTCTTTCTGTCCAGCGCGTAGTTTTGCGTATTGCGCCACGGCGCTTGTGTTCCCTGTTTCGGTAACAGGGACAGCTTTCGCTGGATGTAACCTGACGAAAAACCGTCGATCCAGTCTTCACCGGCCATACCCTGCTCATGCGCTCGTACGAAGATGACTAGTCCCAGATCGAGGCTACATACAATGACCAGGATCCACCTCCGTTTCCTTCTACTAATTTCGTTGTCATCTCTATGGGCACTGCCTGTAATTGCCGCGCCCAAAACCGATATCGTTTTTTTCAAGAATGGCGATAAACTGACAGGGGAAGTCAAGTCATTGAGGCGCGGTCGGCTTAGCCTGAACACTGACGCGACAGGGACGATCAATATCGAATGGGACAAAATCGCCGGGATTGTTAGCGACCAGCATATACAGGTCGAACTCGATACCGGCAGTCGGTACTTCGGCAGTCTCACATCATTGGAAGACGCCCCGGAAATTATCGTCGTAACCGATACCGGATCAGAAACGCTCGACCCGGACCGGGTCGTTATCATGGAGCCGATTGAGGGTGGTGGCTTTCATGCCTTGGACATCGATGTATCCCTCGGGTACAACTTTGCGAAGGCGGGTGGCGTCACATCAGGCACTGTGGGCCTCAATATGGACTGGCGAAGCCGGATTCGAATTGAATCCCTGGAATTCAGCACAACGCTAACAGACAGCGACACCCAGGAAGCCAGCAAACGCCTGGTTCTCGGGCTCCAGCACACGCGATTATGGAGCAACCGCTGGTTCACCAATGCAAGTCTGACGTTCACTCAGAACGATGAACTGGGGCTGGATCTGCGTACTTCGCTCGGTACCGGCGGTGGCCGATTTCTCATTCAGTCAAACAGGATGTTGTTCTCGCTGGAAGCGGGAATACAGATTTCACGTGAGGACCTGCAAGATGTAGCCGAGTATACAGATTCGGTGGAAGCGACCTTTACGACGAGATGGGACTGGTTCGTGTTTCAAAATCCCGAGCTGGACTGGTCAACGTTCCTTCAGTTGATACCGAGTGTCACCGAAAGCGGGCGAGTACGTGGTGAGTTTGACACGACCCTGCAATGGGAGCTCATCAACGACTTGAATTGGGGTTTTTCGTTTTACGCCAGCTACGATAATCAGTCTGAGTCCGCGGAAGGTTCGACATCCGATTACGGCGTCAATACGAGGATAGTTTATGAGTTCTGACAATTCCGTGATCGAACAGAAGTATCGAATTATGGTGCTTGGCTTGAGTTAAACTATTGTCGAGATTAGCGGGAGTTAGCTCATGAGTTCGAATCGAATGGTTGTGTTGGCAATGCTGTTGTTCCTGGTTTCGTCGATCGGCCAAGCGGCCGAGGAATCGTCACACAGTGAGCACGGCGAAGCAGAGCATCATAAGAACCGCGTCGCCGGCTTCATCGGCATCACCGGCGAAGACCGGCGCGAGCGTGCCCTTACGCTGGCCGTCGACTACAGCCGGATGCTCAGCCCTTCTTTTGGTATCGGTATTGGCATCGAACGAGCGCTTGGCGACCTCGACTTCACCGTGCTTACGATTCCGGTTTCCTACAAACTCAACGAATGGAAATTCTTTGTGGCGCCCGGGTTGGAAAACGCTGACGATAGTGATGAAAATGAGTTTCTCACTCGCGTCGGCATCGAGTATGGGTTCGAAATGGATGGATACGAGATCGCGCCCGTGTTTATGCTGGATTTCATCGACGGCGACGTCGTAGTCATTGGTGGCGTGGCGATCGCCCTGTTTTTCTAGCTCAAAGCCGGTCAGCTGCGCTTCTTCGATTGAGAGCCCACGAGGAGACAATCGCCAGCACGACGAAGAGTGCAGCAATCGCTGCGTTGCCGGCGACACCGCCCCCGATCGTGACGTGTGACGGCGCATCAATGGCACGATAGCTGCGTACCAGGGAGTTCGCTGCTAACAGCAAGAATCCCGCAGCCGAAACCAGCGCAGCCACCCGGTGGTGACGACATGCCGCCAGGCTGCCGACGGCGCCGCCTCCGAGCCACAGCAAACTCACGATCGGTGCCGTACCGAAAAACACCGGCGCGGCGAACAAGACAGGAACCAGGTACGGGTTGGCGTTCTTCGACGTGACTGCACGAAAGCACAGCACGAAATTGATCGCCGCTCCGGCAAAGAACAACACATACCCGATCGCCTGCATGACGCCGTAGGGGGTTTCGTCTGCATACAGTACGGCCATCATCAGCATGCCGTGAAGCAGACCAAACAAAAGGAACTTGAAGACGTAACCGTCAATGAAAAATTCCTGGGCCGACGGCGGCCAGCGATTCTGATGCCTGCGCAGTACGGGGATCCCGAAAATCAGCGCCAGCGCGATCATCCATGTGATCGCAATCGAAATGAGAGTGAACGGCGGTTGTACAATCAACGCGAACAACGTGGGTGCGACACCGATGCCGTGACCCACCAATACGCCCGGGGCGCATAGAAAAGCAATCAGGCTCGCACGAGCAACGCATCGAATGCCCGTGGTCTTGATGGGCCCGCAGGCGTACCAGCCGATAAAGGCGCCGATGACACTGGCTACATAGAGCAGGAGCAGGTTCATACGTCAGCGGCGCTCCGGAGTTACAAAGCGTTTGAAGAAGTCCGACGCGGACACGGTCACCAGGTCGGTCAGCTCGCCGGCGTCGAAAAATGAACCGTGGCAGGATCCACATTGCTCGAACCAGATATGCGGTTGCTTGGGGTCGACCAGTCGATTCATCGGTCCGGCGCAACGCGGGCATCGATAGTGCTCGATCTCGTTCTGCTTCTTGCCAGTTACAACATCACCGATGTCGAGCGCGGCAGCCGCCTCCTTGTTACGGAGCTTGCTGAGTTCGCCGCTATCAAACCACAGGCCGCGACACGCTGAGCAACGATCCACTTCTATGCTTTCGATCATGACCTGTTCCATATCCGACCGGCACTTGGGACAACGCATTGCGCCGGAGAAGTACATGCCGGCGCCGCTCGTGCCCATGCTAACCGTGTAGCTTGGCGCACGCTTGCGCCCTTTGACCTTCTCCGGGTTATGTCGATGGAAGAATATGACTGAGATCATCGCTACGGTGATAGCGCCGAGCAACAGGTAGGCTTCGACGTAAGACGTTTGTTCGGCGATCACGCCATAGGTCTTCGAGCCAGCCGACGCACCGAGATTAGCCAGCGACATGTAGACGGCAAACTGCGTTGCCGAGATCGAGCTCGAGCAGATCGTCATTGCCAGCGCGATCATGCAAACCATCGTTACCGGACCGAGCAATACCCACACGGCCAGCATCACCTTGACGTAGGTCGCATTCTCCCAAAGGTACTGTGTCTCCGCGAGAAGGAACGCGTGTAACGCAACCAGCGAGATCGTCAACACCAGCATTCGCTTGGCACCGAAGCGGTCGATCATCGGGCCCAGCACCAGGGCGGTTGCGGCACCGGCGAGCCCCATGACGGCAACCAGTTGCGACCACTGCGGCGTCGTAAAACCGAACAACTTGATCGCCGCGATGGGCATCAAGGCGTGCCCGTAGCCGCCAATGAAGCCGTCGAAGATCATGATCGCCATCACGATCAGGCTGACGCGGGTCCACAGTACTTCGTTTAGTCCCTTTATGACGCTCGCGAACGAATTGACCGGGCGTCGCTCGGACATCGCATCACCGGCACTCCACGGCAAACGGCGCTCACCTCTACGTTCCACAGTTAGCATAAAACCGAGCAATACAATGACCTGGACGGTCGCGGCGCAGATCGCCGTGACGCCGAGGCCGAACTTGACGAGCATAGTACCGGCCACGGCCGACGTGAGGCCCCATCCGACGGCCTTGCCGAAGACCATGAAGCCGTTCAGACGACCCTGCTCGTTGACGGGCGTGACCTCAATCGACATGCCGTCTACTGCGACATCCTGCGTCGCCGCGAACACATTAATAATGAGACCGAGAATCATGAGCAGGCCAATCTGATCGACCGGGTTGTCCACAAGGACGAGACCGAAGAATGACAATGTCATGCCCAGCTGTGCGCCAAGCACCCAGGGCCGTCGCCGGCCCATCGCAAGGAACTGGTACCGGTCCATTAGCGGCCCGGACAAAAGCTTGAACGCCCAGGGGAGGATAATGATGGCAAGGAAGGATGCGATCTGGCCGGCCTCGACCCCCTGGCTTGCGAGCCAGGCGGGCACGGCAATATTCATCAGGCCATAGGGAATGCCCTGTGCGAAATACATGGACGAGCCAGCCGCATAGCGTATGCGCGAGCTTTCCGCGAGTACCCAGTTAATTGTCATTGTTATTGTCCTGAGTGAAGCGTACTGGAATAGTAACCCGACAAATGCAGCGTGGCATCCCCTGGGCGAGCACATCTCTGCGGCCAATGAATGTTCAAACTGGGAGACAGCGCACACTTTATTGTCAAATGTCGTTGAACAGAGACGGCTATTTCCTTGTTGCACTCCTGAGGGTCTGATTAGCTAGAAGTCTCCCGGAATTACACTGGAGACATCCGGATGAAGGCGCTCAAATACCTGCTGATTACAACGATTTTCCTGCTCTCGCCCAAGCTGCATGCGGCGGAAGTTTTCGTGTCGCACTACGAAACTTTGCACAACATGACGGCGCACACGATCGACGCTCAGAGCGCAAACGCCAGTCAAACACTGCAGCGCGACGAACTGGGTGTACTTCGCTTTGAGGCGCTGGGAAAAAGCTTTGACCTGAACCTGGTACCGAACGATCGGCTACTGGCCAGCATGCCCGCGAACGCTGCGTTTGCCGACGTCTACGCTTACCGTGGTCAGCTCGCTGACAACCCGGACTCCTGGGTGCGCATTGTGATGTTCGAAGGAATGCCCCGTGGCCTGATATGGGACGGTGAAACAATGTTCGCGATCGAAGCGCCGGGTGACAGTGCGGTGGAAATTACAGCGCCTGTGATTTATCGGCTGGCCGACCTCAACATTGCGCCGGGCACGATGAGCTGTGGCGCGACATCGCTGGCGGGCAATGGCGCCGAGGCCTTCGTCGCTATGGAGAAGGAACTGGGCGCAGCGGCTCCACAAGCTGCCGGTGCTGTTGAAGAAATTACCATGGGCGTTCTGACCGACGCCCTGTTTACCAATGCAATGGGCGGGGACGCGGCTGCCGCTGCCGCAGTAACGGCCCGGTTCAGCAACATCGACGGCTGGTTTAGCGAGCAGGTGGGCATACAGATCAACGTGCAGCGCATAGACACCTTTGACGGTGCAACTGACCCCTTCAGCAGCACACTCGATACCCGCACATTGCTTGACGAGCTCTCGGCCTACCGCGAGCAGACGCCGGAGCAAACTAATCTCGGGCTGACGCACTTGTACACCGGCAGGGATTTCACGGGCACGACGGTCGGCATTGCCTGGCGCGGAGCGCTATGCAATGACTACTTCAGTGCAGCCCTCAGTGAGGGTAATTCGGGGCCTACCACCGACGCCCTGATTTCAGCACACGAGATTGGTCACAATTTCGGTGCAGAACATGACGGCGTCGCTGGAACATCGTGTCCCGACGAGCCTCAGACATTCATCATGTCTCCTTCCGTGACTCCCAATGAACAGTTCTCTGCGTGCAGTATCGGCGTTATGCAGACCGAGATCGCGCGCGCAGCTTGTGTTGCGCCGCTTCCTGCCACCGATGTTTCAATTCGACAACCGGCCCCGGTCACGAGTGCATTGCTCGGAGCGAGCACCGACTTCGACTACGAAGTGGCTGTTAACGGTACGGTGGACGTGGCCAACGTGGTCGCGGACTTTACGCTACCCGGCATACTGTCTCTCGACTCCGTTACGACGTCATCGGGAACCTGTACCAGTGGTGCCGGAACGGTCAGCTGTGACCTCGGAAATCTTCCGATGCTCAGCAGCCATACGATCGCGATAACGGCAACGCCGTCATCCGTTGGCGTTGGCATGATGGACGCATCCGTGACAACGACAGATGCTGACGAGCGCGCGGGTAACAACCAGGAATCGCAGCAGTTGACTGTCAGTCCAGCCGTCGACCTGGTCGTCGATGCAACCGTGCCAACGCAAGTGCAGATCGACAACAACACGACGGTCACTGCGACACTGCAAAACCTCTCTGTTATTCCAGCTACGAATCTCTCATTAAGTGTCTCGCTTGATGCGGGTCTGCAGGCGAATTCTGCGAGCTGGTCCATCGGGACGTGTACCGTGACAGCGCAACAGGTTAGTTGCCAGGCAATTGGTCTGAATGCTCAGTCGAGTTCTACTTTGAGCATCACGGCAACGACTACAACGACGGGCAGGAAGAACGTATCGCTCAGCCTTACGTCCGACGAAGCTGAAGCCAACCCGGCCAATAACAATGCCTCCGGCACGGTCAGTGTCGTGAATCCGCAGAATGAAGACAGTGGCGGCGGTACAACGAGCCCGCTGCTCCTGCTGCTAATTCTGATGGCGCGCTTGCTTGGACGCAGGACGAGCTTGCTTCGGAGTTCTGTTACACCCTGAAACGGACCCGGTCCTCTTCCTGTGCTACCTTTTCGGGGTGGTTCCTGAAGAGGACTCGATATGTCAACCAGCAATTCCCGGGCCGGACTTGCGCTGATCGTGGCGCTGGCTGCGTTGCCGTTTTCCGCGCGCGATGCAACGGCCACCGAGGTCGAGTTCCAGACGTCTCTCGGCAACTTCAGGGTTAATCTCTACGACACCATCACGCCGGGTACCGTCGAAAATTTCCTCGCGTACGTCAACAACGGTGCGTACACGAATTCCGTAGTTCACCTTTCATCACCGGACTTCATCATCCAGGGTGGCGGTTACACGTTCGACCGCGAGCTACCGCTCGAAGAGATCCCGACTAATCCACCGGTGGACAGTGAGCCGGAGCTGTCAAACGTGCGTGGCACGATTGGCATGGCAAGGCTTGGCGACAGGCGCAACAGCGCAACCAGCCAGTGGTTTATTAACCTGGACGACAATAGCGACAGCCTTGACTGGCCGAAAGGAGGTTACACAGTGTTCGGCGAAGTTGTTGGCGATGGCATGGATATCGTCGATGCGATTGCAGCATTGCCGGTGTTTGATTTCGGTGTGCCTGCCAACAGCCTTCCGCTGCGTAACTACACCGAAGAGGACCTGGCCAACGGTGTGGCGATAGATGAAAACAGCCTGGTTATGCTCACCGCTGTCATCGTCATAGACAGCACGGTAGACAGCGCAGCTGGTCTTGACCCGCCGGCCAACACGGCGACGCGGAGGCGGCCGCCGCCATTGTATGTGGAATCGGAAAACGGGGGCCGCGGATCAATGAGCCCGCTGCTCCTGTTAGCGATCGTGCTGGTGCGCTTGCTGCGGGGCAGATCTACAGTTCGCCCCTAGAAGTCGTAGCGCAACCCAAGCTGCAGCGATCGTCCGGGTAATGGCACAAAGTCTTTGACCGGTGATGTGTGGCGTCGGGCGTCCTCATCCGTGAGGTTGGTGCCATGCAGAAATACAAAAATATCGGGTTGTTCGAATGCGTACGACAGTTCCGCACTCACGAGCGTATAGGACTCGGTTGGCAGTTCATTCGGTGCCGTCTTGTCCTGTTCGGCGCTGTGCGTCACGTTGGCCGACGCCTCAAGCTGATTCGCGGCGAAGTGGAGCTCGATGCCGTAACGCAGCGGCGTGAGTCGCGGCAAATAGGCGCCAGAATTGTTGTCCTTGCCTTCCACGTAGTCGGCGAACAGGCGCGTGTGCATGTGTCCCGCCGGCAGTTCGAATAACTCTATGCGTGCTTCCGCTTCGAAACCGTGCAGGCGAGCGTCCGTCTGCCTGTACTCAAAGACCTGGAACTCGTCTTCGACGAGAGGCGTCGGTGCCAGCAGAATGTAGTCATCGATGTCGTTGAGAAACGCTGTCACGGCCCATTCGAATTTCGTGTTGTGGCCCCTGTAGGTCAGGTCGATGTTGGACGAGGTCTCCTTGTCCAGAATACCGTTACCCTGAGTCACCGAGCCGAGCTCGATGCGCTGCAGGGCAACGTGTGCGCCGTCGGCGTATAGCTCGGTAGAGTTGGGATGCCTCTCCGTCAACGCATAGTTAAGCGCCAGACTGGAGTCGTTGCTGAAGTCACGAATAAGGCCGATGGATGCCCCGAACGCATTGTCGTCATACTGTGGCAGGTCCGGTGCCTCAATAGTCTGGGCTTCCAGTCTTGCGCTGCCCTGCAGGATCCAGTTTTCGCCAGGCCGCCACTCCTCGAAGATAAAGAGACTCGTCTGCTCGGTATCGGAGGGTGGTACAAAAGCTTCATCGCCGACCGCGTCGAAATCAATTTCTTTGTACTGCAGACCGAAGGCACCTTCGAGTGCGCCCAGCGACCTGTGCTGGAACTCCGCCCTGAAATCCGTGCCCTCAGTATTAAACCGGGTGCCGATTTCATCGCCTTCGAGCTCGACGTGTTCGTAGTCGTTGCGGGCGACTTTCATTTTCAATTTGCCGATCTCCGCGAACTCGTATGCGCCATCGAGCTCGACGCGACGCTGGTCGAGATCGATACTGACAAGCTCCTCTTCTTCTTCAACTACTTCTTCGTCGTCGTGGTGGTGATGACCGGGAATGCCGTACAGGCTGTCGTAATTGCTAACCGAAAGGCCAAGAAAGCCGTTGGTGCCGGTCAGGGTAACGGCGGCAGCACCACCTTGCGTCTCGCTCCAGGTGTTCTCGACGACACCGTAAGCCTCGCCTTCCTCCTCGCCTTCCTCCTCTTCCATCGCCCGCAGGATGGCCGACTCTGCGTAGCCGGGAATCTCGATGTTGTCGGTCTCACGACGGAAGTAGTCGAGGTGAAAGCCGACTGCGCTCGAGCCAAACGCGAGTTCGCCGGCGCCTACCTGTTTGCCGATTGCCGAATCGGTGCCCAGGACGATGCGTCCGCCGAAGGGTTCGTCGAGACCGGTCTCCAAAATTCGATTGTCGACGACGTTGACGAGTCCGCCGGCGGCTCCGCCTCCATACAGCAGCGTTGCTGGTCCGCGTATAATCTCCACGCGTTCGGCGAGGATGTTGTCGACGCCAGTGGCGTGATCTTCGCTAAGTGCGGACGCATCCATGGCATCGAGGCCGTTGGATAATACCCGGATTCGCTCGCCGTACTGGCCCCGGATGACCGGGCGCGATGCGACCGGCCCGAAGTATGTCGAACTCACGCCGAGTTCATTTGCGAGGGTCTCACCGATGCTCGCCGCTTGTCGTTTTAGCAACTCGTCGCCGCCGAGCACCGTAGTCGGCTGGGCAAGTTCCCGAATCGTTCGATCCAGCGGTACGCCCTGGACCAAGATTTCGTCGATGGTGTGTTCGTCATATTCGCCACCGTGGTCAGCGGCGACGGTTCCCGCGTGACCGACTAAAGCCAGCGCGAGGGACGCGACGGCCACACGGCGTCGCGTTGGGGTGTTCATGAGATTCACAGATTTCTCCAGTCATGTTCTGCTTAAGCGCGCGGCAGTACGCCGCGAAAAGGTCGAACTGATCAGGAGCGTGGTGGTGCCCGGGATTGGTAGGCTGCGGAGGTGGGCGCGACCCTGAGCGAGAGCGCAGTGGTGACGCTTGTAACCTGCCGCGACACGGGAAGTGCCGCGGGCAGCGCTTCCGGAATGAGCGCGTCGTCGAGCTCGGTAAACGTGGTGCAGAGTTCGCAAACACCGAAACCGTGGTCTGCCAGGTGCTCGAACTGATGGCTTGCTATGGAAAGCTGGAGCAGAGCCAGCGCCACAAGTCCGAACAGCGCAGGCGCGCGCCGCTGGTATTTCGGATTGTTGATTGTTGGCGAGGACTCGAGCATGGGTCAAATATCAGGTCTGCGTGGGTGGCTTACGATATATGAGACTCGACGCATTTGAAAGGTTCCGGACCGGGCGTCAGTTTGTGATTTCTTCCAGTAGCTCCACAAAAGCAGGCTCGTCACGAACAGGATCGTAGAAGGGCAGGTGGGGTTCGATGAACGGAATAATCGAGCTGGGCTCCTCAAGTCCGTTTCGAATACAAGCAACAGCCGCCTCAGCGAGCCCGGCCATGCCCAGGCCCCGGCAGGCGAGATTCCAGTTCACGGCGAGCTCGGTAGGGTCCTGTTGCCGGTTGATCCGGAACCAGTCGCGAATTTGCCGCTCGGTTTCCTCGGGGTTGCCCTCGGCGGCTGTCAGTAATGCGACGGAGAGAATCAGGCGTGATCCAAGTTCTTCGCCAGTCGTCTCCGGGTAGCCGATACTTTGACGAGCGTCAGCGATGATTTCCGCAAGTTTGTCAGCGTTTTTGAGACCCCAATAAGTCTCGATCGACACGGCCTGCCTTCCCGAAATCCCGCTTCCGGGCCTGGGAGGGTTCGGTCGCCCGGGAATCGCATCCAGCGCTTCAAGGGCTCCTGCGAAGTCACGGGCATTGAAGCGCGTTTCCCAGATTTCCCAGACGCCATTTCGGTGACCGATCTCATTTTCAAGACGCTCGGTTTCCATGGCGAGTCGATTCAGGTCGCCATCCTCCCTGACTGCGAGCGTCGCTCGCATCTGCTCAACAGAGTAACTGCGGCGTCCCCGGAACGCCTCGATCTCCTGCTGAGCCTCATCGTATCTGTGCATCAGGATCAATTGGCCGATGATGCTTCGCGCCCAGGCGTCGACACCGGGCTCCAGCTTTTGCGCAAGACGCATCGTTTCAACATAGCCGGAAAAGTCGCTCTGGCGGCGTTTGATCCAGGCCTTTATGGCGATGAGTTGCGTGTCGCTTGGAACAATCTCCAGAGCCTGGTTCGCTATCTGCAACGCGAGGTCGTAGTCCCTGAGAATGTAATACGTGTAATAGGTTTGAGCGATCAGGAAGTCGACCGAATCGGGCGCAAGGGTTCTGAGTGTTTCGAGAACTGCCTCTGCTTTCGCAACGATTTCCGGATCGTTCTCGCCAAACGTTTCTAACGCGTAGCTGCCGACCAGCAACGCCAAGGGTCGTGTGAAGGTCGGGTCAAGCTCCGCGGCTTTTTGAAGCAGTTCCCGATACTTACGGGAGGTCGTGGCACCTGATACGGTGTCGCCCGCAATGAGCGCCTCGTGATAGGCGCGATAGGCGGCCATGCTGGATGTCGGAATGAGGCTGGCTTCCGCAGGCGAGATAAGAGTAATGTGCAGGGCCTCGGAAATGGCGCGTGCGATCTCGTCCTGAACATCAAAGATACTCTCGGCCGTCAGCTCCCGGTCGTAGGTTTCGGCCCAGAGGTGTTCATCCGTCTCGGCATCGATGAGCTGGGCATTGATGCGGATACGATTGCCAGCGCTTTGCACGCCGCCCTCGAGGATGGCATCGGCACCCAACGCGGCACCGATGTCCCGGATGTTCTCCTGGGTGTCCTTGTACTCGAGCACCGAGGTGCGGGAGATGACCAGCATCGAGGGCAGCTTCGCCAGCTTCGTCAACAGGTCGTCGTGCACCCCCGCTGCAAAGAACACGCTGTCCTCGGTATCGGTTACCGCCGAAAAAGGCAGTACAGCAAGCACCGGTGGACCCGCATCCCGTGAAGCCTGCGCGGCTTCTGTTCGACCCTCTTCCCTGGCCGTTTCAGCGATGGCCTGGTCGCGGGCCGGGTCCAGCATGAACTTGTCGAATGCGAAATAGCCGACAGCCAGTGCGAGTGCCACCATGACAATACGATCGAGGCGCTTGGTGCTTGCGATGGCAGTGACAGAAGCCCGATCGACGTCGCTGTCCCGAACCAGCCCGTCAGGCGTGAGTTCGAAAGCCCAAGCGACCACCACGGCTGGCACCAGGCCGATCGCCAGCACAATAACCACGGCACGAATGGATGCATCGCTGAGGCCGAAGACCGGGAACAGCGTCTCCGCCACCTGGATCAACAACCAGCTGACGGCCATGTAGGCCGCCGTCACACGCAGTACGTTGCGGCGTTTGAGTTCGGAGAACAGGCTCACGATTCGAAGCTTCCAACGGCGGTTAGAACCTCGTCGAATTGCGTAGCAGTGATATCCAGATGAAACACAATCCGGATTCGTTTCTCACTGAGATTCATCGCAAGTACGCCTTGTTGACGCAAATGGTCCAGGAATTGTTCGCTGTCAATCCTGTCGTCGAGATCGAAGATAACGATATTGGTTTCAACGGGGAGAACCTCGCTTACGTAGCTCAGTCCACGCAATGCATCGCTGAGTTTTCGAGCTTTGTCGTGATCGTCGCGGAGGCGCTCAACGTTATTGTTGAGAGCGTACGTACCGGCCGCTGCCAGGTACCCTGCCTGGCGCATGCCACCGCCCATCGACTTGCGAACCCGGTGCGCTTTGCCGATGTGCTCTTTTGTGCCAAGCAGCAATGACCCGACCGGCGCGCCGAGCCCCTTCGACAAGCAAATTGAGATAGTGTCAAACAGTTCGCCAAAGCGTTTGGGAGACTCATTCGTGGCTACGAGCGCATTAAACAACCGCGCTCCGTCCAGGTGCAGCCGCAGACCATGCCGATCGCAGACCTCTCGAATTTCTTCGATGCGGACGATGTTCCAACAGCTACCGCCGCCCATGTTGGTCGTATTCTCGATCGTCACGAGGCGGGTCAACGGCGTATGAGCGTCGTCGCTGGGGTTAATGTTCCGAGCCAATTGATCGGCAGTGAACCTGCCATTGTCTCCACGCAACAGGCGAACCGAGCATCCCGAGTTGGACGCGATACCTCCACCTTCATAAAGATAGACGTGCGACAGCTCATGACAAACGACTTCGTCACCCGGTTGTACATGAACCCGGATGCCGATCTGGTTGGTCATCGTGCCGCTGGGGCAAAACAA
>JAACFG010000118.1 GCA_009937605.1 Gammaproteobacteria bacterium
GTAAGCGACAAGAAGCCGGTACCCGTTGCGGTACTGGATCCGGCGTAACAGGAGAGTTCATCAATGCGCCACGAAGCAATTGAAAAAAATCTGCACCTGATGATGGTCCTGATCGTTATTGCGATCAGTATCGGCGGACTGGTCGAAATCATTCCCTTGATGATGAGCTCCGATGCAACGGAGCCAGATGAGGGAATCGAGGTCTACAGCCCGCTGCGTCTCGCCGGACGCGACGTCTACGTTCGCGAAGGGTGCTACAACTGTCATTCGCAGATGATTCGCCCGTTCCGCTCTGAGACTGAGCGCTACGGTCCATTTACCACGGCGGGTGAAACGGTTTACGACCGCCCCTTCCAGTTCGGTTCCAAACGAACAGGTCCGGACCTCGCACGAGTCGGTGGGCGTTATTCGGACGACTGGCAACGCCTGCACCTGATAGATCCTCGCGCGCTGGTGCCCGAGTCCAACATGCCCGCCTACCCATGGCTCGCAGACAATGCGGTCGACGGCGATCTGGTGACGGCGAAACTTAAGGTTCTGCGGATGCTCGGCGATCCGTACACGGATGAACAAGTTGCCGGCGCAGCCGCAGCCGTGGCGGGCAAGACGGAACTTGATGCTGTCATTGCCTACCTTCAGGGGCTTGGCACCAACCGTCGGAATCGCAGGTAAGACATGGATATCAACGACGTTCGCGGCATCCTGACGGCCATCATCTTTTTCGCCTTTATCGGCATTTGGGTGTGGGCCTGGAGCAGTCGTCGTAAGAAAGACTTCGACGCTTCCGCGGCATTGCCGTTGGAAGAAGATCAGTACATGACAACTAATTCTACTATTGAGCGGGAGAACATCTGATGCCTGCATTCTGGCACTGGTTCGTTGCTGCTGGCACGATCGTTTTCATCATTTGGTGTATCTGGCTGATCAGCTGGTCGGCCAAGCAGGGACCGCAAAATGTCGCCGATGATGACCTCGTCGGCCACAAGTGGGACGGCGACCTGGAGGAGTGGAATAACCCGGCTCCGAAGTGGTGGCTGTACCTGTACTTCATCACGATCGCCTGGTCCATTGGCTACCTCATCGCGTTCCCGGGCCTGGGCAGTTTCCAGGGCATGCTCGGCTGGTCACAAGAGGGTCAGTACGAAGCGGAGATGCAATACGCGGCCGAAACCTACGAGCCAATCTATGCAGAGTTCGCCGCAATGGACTTTGATGCGCTCACGAAGAATCCGGATGCCCTCGCCCTCGGCAAGAGCCTGTTTGCCAGCTACTGTACGACTTGCCACGGCTCGGATGCGCGTGGCGCTGTCGGCTATCCGAATCTGACGGACGATAATTGGCAATGGGGCGACACGGAGCAAGCTATCACCACGTCGATCGGCCAGGGCCGTAACGCCATCATGACACCGTGGGGCCAGATCCTCGGCTCGGACGAAACCGTGACCAACATGGCGAATTACGTGCGCAGCCTGTCTGGCCTCGCGGAAGCGGACGAGGCAGCACAGGCGATGGCCACGCAGTTTACGACGCTGTGCGGCGCCTGCCACATGCCTGACGGAACCGGCAACCCGCTGCTCGGCGCACCGAACCTGACCGACGACGTTTGGCTGTATGGCTCCTCCGTGGACGTCGTCAGCACGACGATCGCTGAAGGGCGCAGTGGCCAGATGCCGGCGCATGGTGACCTGTTCGGTGACAATCGCACCAAGATCCTCGCGGCGTACGTCTATAGCCTGTCGCAAGAGTGATTAGCGAAGAGTACCGCGGTGCCAAACAATGGAGCCGTGACAAGCAAGCGGTATTCACGGTGGTCTGGATCTCGTTCCTCGCGGCCGCTGTTGGCACCATGGTGTTCTTCGCCCTGTTCGACCCGGTCGACCTGACCGGCATTTTTGACGACGACCTCGATATTGGTCGAGACGCCGGCTATGCGGCAGGATTCTTCTTCTTCTGGGTCTTGTGTGCGCTCTGCTCGGGCGTCACGGCCTACCTCGTTCGTACGGCACCCAAACGGGATGCCAAACACCGAGAGCAATGAATAAGCCACAAAGCGCCTCGATGTACGAGAGCGCGAAAAAAATCTACCCGCGAGAGATCGGCGGACGATTCGCTAACCTCAGCAAGATCGCGACCGTCACCCTGCTCGGCCTTTTCTATGCGGTGCCCTGGCTGAACTGGGACGAACGCCAGGCTATTTTGTTCGACTTGCCGGCACGCAAGTTCCACCTTGTCGGGCTGACGCTCTGGCCGCAGGATTTTCCGTACCTCGCTCTGTTGTTGATCATCGCGGCGCTATCATTGTTCTTCTTCACAGCGCTCGCTGGCCGACTCTGGTGCGGCTTTGCATGTCCGCAGACAGTGTGGACGGAAATTTTCATCTGGATGGAGCAGTGGACCGAGGGCACGCGTTCGCAGCGCATGAAGCTCGATAAAGCCCCATGGTCCTGGAACAAGTTGCGGCGCAAAGGCTCGAAGCAGTTTCTCTGGATCACGTTTTCGATGTGGACCGGCTTCACATTTGTCGGTTACTTCACGCCGGTCAGGGAACTGGGCGCGGAGATCATCGCCTGGTCCGTCAGCGGTTGGACATTGTTCTGGGGCCTATTCTACGGCTTCGCCACCTACGGCAACGCGGGTTACATGCGCGAACAGGTCTGCAAGTACATGTGTCCTTACGCTCGATTCCAGAGCGCGATGTTCGACAAGGACACGCTGATCATCTCCTACGACGAGAATCGCGGTGAACCACGCGGTGGCCGCAAACGTTCTGTCGACCGTAACGAGGCAGGCCTCGGCGATTGCATCGATTGTCAATTGTGCGTGCAGGTTTGTCCCACGGGAATTGATATTCGCGAGGGCCTGCAATACGAGTGTATTGCCTGCGCAGCCTGCATCGACGCGTGCGACTCCATCATGGACAAGATGGACTACCCGCGCGGCCTCGTTCGCTACACGACCGAGCATGCCGTGCATAGCGAGACGACGCATGTCCTGCGACCGCGCATGTTTGTTTATGCCACGTTGCTGCTCGTTCTCATCGCCGGCCTCGTCACGTCCATGGCAACACGAACACCGATTATTCTCGACGTTATTCGCGACCGTAACTCGCTCTATCGCGAACTGCCTGGCGATGTGATCGAAAACATCTACACGATCAAGGTCATTAATCAGTCGGACCGGGCCCGCAACTTTATCGTTGGCGTCAGCGGCGTCGACGGTATCTCTCTTGACGGTGTCGGCGACGGCAACATTGTGAATGTCGACGGTGGTGGAGTGCTCTCCCTGCCCGTCCGTGCCCGCGTCCATCGCGATAACGCCTATGGCATTATGGTGATCCAGTTCAGCGTAACGGCGACCGACGACGAAAGCGTTTCGATACAGGAAGACAGTCGCTTCCTCGGTCCGACGCCCTAGACAGGACACCGCATCACAAGATGGAACGTGAAGACACCCAGCCCTGGTACAGGCAATTCTGGCCTTGGTTCATCATCGCATTGCCCGCGGCCGCGGTTGTGGCGGGGCTAACGACGCTGTGGATCGCGATGCAGACGACGGACTCTTTGGTCGTCAATTCGGAAGACGGCGTAAAGAACGCGACGGACCGCCGCATATCCGCAGAACGCCTGGCATCCGAACTGGACCTCGCAGCACTTGTCGAAATCAATTCCGCAACCGGCGTGGTATCGGCCATCATGCGATCCGGCGATCTCGCTGAGATCCCGGCCCAACTCGAATTCGAGCTTTCACACCCGGCGTTTGCGGATCGCGACCGCTTGATCACGCTCAACAAGGCAATGCCTGACGCGGATGGAAATCCAGTCTGGGTGGGACATTTGCTGTCGGTTCCCGATGAACGCTTCTATGCGGTCTTGAGTTCAGGAGACGAATGGCGACTGTCCGCCGAATGGCAAGGTGACGCCAGCCTGATGCTCAGGCCAGGCGGCACCAGCAGCGATGACAGCCTCTGACGCCTGCTTCCACTGCGCGCTGCCCATCCCGACCAACTGCAGTCTCACCGTAGAAATCGAGGGTACGCAACGCCCCGTATGTTGCCCGGGCTGCAAGGCTGTCGCGGAACTTATTCTCGATACGGGGATGTCCCGCTACTACGATCTTCGCGATACGCCCGATCCCGGGGTCGGTCGCCCACCTGATGAGGCCGCCGAATGGCAGGTCTTCGACAGTGCGGACATGCTCGGTGCGTTCACAGAGCAACACGATAGCGTGCGCGAGGCGACAATTTATGTGGGCGGCATGTACTGTTCGGCCTGCAGCTGGCTGATCGAGACAACACTCAGCAAACAACCCGGCATCGAGTCCGCCGAGGTCAACCCGATTACGCACCGCCTGCGCCTCCGCTTTCTCACAGATGGCTCGCCGTTTTCCTCCCACCTTGCCACGCTCGCAAACCTGGGCTACCAGCCGCAACCGATGTCGCCCGAAGGCGCGGCGCGGCCGGAAGTGACCGAGCAGCGCAGCGCGCTCAAGCGCCTGCTGGTTGCATCCCTCGGCATGATGCAGGTCATGATGTTCGCGGTCGGCCTGTACGCGATGGACTTCCAGGGCATCGATGCCGAGATGCAGCATTTCCTGCGTCTCGTCAGCTTCTTCGTCACGACGCCCGTCGTGTTTTATGCCGCGAAACCCTTCTTCACAAGCGCCTGGCGCGGCGTTGTTGCGCGCCGGCCCGGGATGGACCTGCCCGTCTCAATCGCCGTCGGCTCGGCCTATGCGGCATCCATATACGCGACCTTCACCCGTGGTCCGGCCGTATGGTTCGACTCGGTGACGATGTTCGTGTTCTTCCTGACACTCGGGCGTTTTCTCGAGATGCGAGCACGCCATCGCTCCATCGATCGCGGGGTCGCCGTGTCGTCCCTGTTACCCAACACGAGTATCCGCGTCGATAAAGGCGCACGGACGACGGTTCCGGTGAGCCAGCTTGCGGCAGGCGATACCGTGCTGATTCGCGCTGGCGAGTCTGTTCCCGCAGACGGGCTTCTTTCTTCCGGGTCGACCAGCGTAGACGAAGCCCTGCTCACGGGCGAGGCCAGGCCGCAGGTCAAAGGTGTTGGCGATGAATTGTCGGCAGGTAGCATCAACCTCGACAACATGATCGAGATGACGGTGACCACAACGGGCGGCGATACGACGCTTGGCACGATCAGTCGACTCAGCGAAAGAGCTCGTTACGCAAGGCCGGCATTCGTCACACTGGCTGACAAGATCGCGAGCTATATCGTCGTAGCACTTCTGCTGGTCGCGTCCTTTGTTGCTGTCTTCTGGTATTTCGCTGATCCCGAAAGGGCATTTGTCATTACACTTTCCGTACTTGTCGTCACCTGCCCATGCGCGCTGGCGCTGGCGACCCCGGCCGCGTTCGCCGCGGCCGGCAGCCGGATGTCACAACTGCGACTTCTGGTAACGAACGGGAATGCTATTGAGTCCCTGTCCCGCATCACTTGCGCCGTGTTCGACAAGACGGGAACACTCACCAAAGGTCAGCCGCGCATTACCGCGGTCTTTGTTACCGACAACGCCTGGACCGAGAAAGACTGCCGACTGGTTGCGGCGGCGCTGGAGAGTGCTTCGACTCATCCACTGGCCAATGCATTTGCATTGCCCGACGAACTGCCAACGGTGACATCGCAGAAAATAGAAGTCGGCCAGGGAATCAGCGGTGTGATCGATGGTCGTCAATGGCGGCTGGGGAACGCGTCCTTCGTCGGTGGTGGTATTGCCGCTGAGGACAGTTCCGCGACGCACGTCTTCCTTGGCGTTGACGGCACTCTTGTGGCCTGGTTTGAAATCGAAGACGAATTGCGTCCCGAGGCGAAGGCCACATTGGATTCCCTGAGCGACCTTGGCATCGCTGTGGCACTGGTCAGCGGTGACAATCGAAATTCCGTAGAGGCGGTCGCGGAGAAGCTCGGAATCAGCGAACTGCATTCTGAGTGCACACCCGAGGACAAACTCGCCATCATCGAAGCTGCACAGCAACGCGGTGAACGTGTCGTCATGATCGGCGACGGTATTAACGACGCACCTGTGCTTGCAGGAGCAGATACGTCCGTCGCACCGGCACATGGCGCCCTGCTCGCGCAGACCAGCGCGGACGTAATTATGCTCGGCGAGTCGCTTGCGCCGTTGACGACCGCGGTCGAGATGTCCCGCAAAACAATGCGTATCGTGCGCCAGAATCTGACCTGGGCGATCGTATACAATGCGCTGGCATTGCCTTTGGCGGCCGCAGGGTTCGTACCCCCGTGGCTGGCCGCGATTGGCATGAGCGCGAGTTCACTCGTCGTCGTGTTGAATGCGTTGCGACTCAACCGGTTCGAATAAAGAAACAATCATGTCTATTCTCTACGTACTGATTCCCCTGGCCCTGATTCTGCTGGGCGTCGCTGTCTGGGCGTTCTTCTGGGCGGTGGGGAGCGGTCAGTTTGACGATCTGGATACGCCGGCCGTGCGTATCGTGATGGATGACGACACGAAGCCCGACCAGGACGAATCATAGTGAGTGAGTTCCTGCCCGTCCTGGCCGCCGCGCTCATTACCGGTGTCCTGGGCAGCGCACACTGCTTTGGTATGTGCGGAGGTATTTCGGGGCTGTTTGCCGTCAATGCCAGCGTGACCTCGCTTCGCGCGCAATTGCCCAAGGCGATCCTGTACAACCTCGGACGAATTCTGAGTTACGCCATTCTCGGCAGCCTCGTCGCGTTGCTCGGCAAGACCACGGTCGAACTGATCCCGAAAATGGCCGCACCTGTGAGGCTTGCGAGCGGCATCCTGATCATACTCGTCGGCCTGCAACTGGCATTTGGCTGGCGCATCCTCGCACCGCTTGAGAATACGGGAGCGAAGCTCTGGAAGCGCATAGCACCGATGGCCAGGGGACTGGTGCCTGTCGAAACGCTGACCCAGGCGCTGGGGCTCGGCATTGTCTGGGGATGGCTGCCATGCGGGCTGGTTTACAGCGTTTTACTTCTGGCGGCGACGACAACAGACATCGTCAGCGGTGCACTGGTCATGATCGCGTTTGGGCTCGGCACGACGCCGGCGATGCTGGCCACCGGTATGAGCGCGTCAAAGCTCGCACAGTTCATGAGTGGCAAACGCATGGGCGCGGGTCTCTTGATCATCGTTCTTGGCCTGGCAACGATTGCAATGCCAGTCATGAAGTTGTCCGGAACGCAGGAACATTCGGGGCATAGCGGGCACAATACGTCGATGCCATCAGAGGACTCGCAATGACACTAATTAGCCCGGACAATAATTTTGCATTGATGGCCGCCCTTTTCGTTATTGCAGGCGCCTCGTTCCTGGCCGAAAAGACGCGTATCGGCTCGCACCTGACCGGTGCCGTTGTCGCGATACTCGCCGCTATCGCCGCCGCTAAC
Organism: Gammaproteobacteria bacterium; assembly: GCA_009937605.1. Lineage (GTDB taxonomy): Bacteria > Pseudomonadota > Gammaproteobacteria > Steroidobacterales > Woeseiaceae > UBA1847. Next base: position 7,404 of record JAACFG010000118.1, read on the forward strand.
CTGCGAATCATTCCGCACTCGGCACCGGCTTTCGATTTCGTGTTCAGCTACTTCGTACCCGTGCTGATTCCGATGTTCCTGTTCAAGGCGAACCTGCGAAAGATCATGTTCGAAACGACGCGCATGACACTGGCGTTTCTCATCGCAAGCCTGGGAACGATTCTTGGAGTGATCATCGCAGTCGGACTATTGGATCTAGGCTCACTGGCACCGGCCGCCGATATCGACCCCACAATGCGAGAAGCGGGCATTGCCGGGCTATTTACATCAACCTACATCGGCGGCTCGGTAAATTACGCCGCGCTCGGTGAAATCACCGGGCTGCGTACTGACGCATCGTTCTTCTCCGCAGCCACGGCTACCGACAACCTGTTCAGTGCCGTGTTCCTGAGTGTCCTGGCCCTGCTGCCCGGCTGGAACTGGCTGGCGCGGAAATTCACCACCCATGAGCACGGCGAGAAGGCGCTGGAAGAAGCCGCTGTGCTGCCAATTACGTCAACGAGCCTGACCCTGGCTTTGGCCGCAGCGATTAGCTTTGTCGCCATTGGCGATGCTCTCACAGCCCTGATCGGAATGCCGAGTCTGCGCTACGCCGTAATCACCACGCTCGTGCTTATCGTCGCGACGGCGTTTCCCAGGTGGATGGACAGGCTGCACGGGAGCTTCGAGCTGGGTGTTGGGTTGGCTTTCGTATTCTTTGCGGCCATTGCGGCCGGCGCCGATCTCGTCGCCATGGTCAGGATCGCGCCAATGCTAATCGTCCTGGTTGTTATCCTGCTCAGCGTGCACCTGGTCGTCCTGCTTGGCGTCGGTCGAGTGTTCAAGCTGACCGTCCCGGAACTTGTCACCGCTTCCAATGCGGCAGTACTCGGTGCTACCACGGCGCCCGCACTTGCCGCAGCACGCGGCTGGCATGACCTCGTTACACCGGGAGTTCTGGTTGGCGTACTTGGTTATGCGCTGGGCACGTTCGCGGGGACGGCCGTGTTTCACTTATGGGGCCTGTTCTAGGCTTCGAATTGGGCGTAAGCAGTCGCCCAGGTGGTAAGGTAGTACACGTCTCAAGAAGACATCAAAGGTGGCGGGCTGACAGAACACGACGCACCTCTTAGGCCAACACGACATCGACTCTTTATCGCAATGGGGGTCGCGGCCTGCCTCGTGTCACTGTTGCTGGCCTTGCTCGGATTAGTCGTGGATTTATCATCCGGCACGCCTTTTCCAAATGCCGGAAGCGAGCAAATCCTGACCATACAAATCAGGCCTGATGAGCCCGACTCAGAACCTGAGCCCGCGCCCGCTAAACAATCGGCTGAGTTGCAGTTGCCGGAAGATCGATCTCTGGAGGAGGAGACGTCAGTAAGCCCGCCTGAATCTCCGCTTGATGCACAGCGGGCTATCAACTGGCGCGAAGCGATTACTGAAACCGTCGCAGAATTCGTAAATGAGGATGTGAGGCAGGAAGAATCACGCGCACATATGTGGCGGCAAAATTACTCGGTTATGTTTCAGCCTGCCGATGAAATCGGTCTTACGGAACCGGACCCGGTCATTCCAGACTTCAGGTTCAAGCCCGAGATTCATGTCGTTGGAATTGGCGTAACCATCGGCTCATGTTTCTTCGGCCTGCCGATACTGGGAGTTCCTGTCGAGGATCGCACGGTGGCTATAAGGCTCTTCGTATGTGCGAAAGACTCGACCTAGGCTGTTTTCGGCAACTCGGCTGAACCTGCCCTCTCGCAAGGTTGAATCGCCGTACTCATGACTCCACATCCTGTTTGAGAACTTTTACGCAATAGCTGTTGAGACTCTCGCTAACTTTCATCGACTCAATAGCCAGTTTTTCGTGAAGCTCTTCACCGCAGCGAAGATTGAATTTTCCGGAATACGTTTTGCCGCCCGTGGCAGGAGGTAATGGCGCATTGTCTTCGCCGTGTATTTCGATCCACTCATCGACAAGATCACAGAGCTTTTCATACACCTTCTTCTCGTTCTTCCCGTGAATACCACCCAGCGCAAGCCCTGGAACACGACCAATAAAGCATTGATCTTCCTCGGACCATTCAACGATCTTCAGATACCGATTACTTTTAATCATCAGACACCAATTCGATTGCTCGCTTTACATCCCGGATCTGGTAATGCTTCGCATCATTTCCGGCCCTGCCACTGATAGTGATATTCACGCCATCGGGATGTCGAAAGTTTCGATGACTGCCTTTTCCACCGCGGTTCTCGAACCCGGCGTTGGTGAGCTCACGCATCAATTCCCTGATCTTCGGTGGCATGCCTCTATAGTACCATTATGGTACCACTTGTAGAACCGGCCAGTTTTTCGGTTAGCGAGGGCGTGATGAACGTGGCGCTTCGCCCTGACATTTGTCGCCCTGCTTTGCAGGGCTCGGTACGCCGAGGACGATGGCGTCAATTCCACCGGAGAGCGCCACGAACGTAGTAATACGAACCCTGCCAATCCATCGTGTTGGCCCGGTGTACCGGAGCGCCACAACAATCGCGGAATGATGGTGGAGGGCCAGCTCTCGCGTCGAAAATATTGTTGCCGCCGATCGTGACGCTGAGCGTATCGTTGATATCCCAGGTCACATCGAAGTCCCAAAACACTTCGCCCTCCATCGTTTCAAACTGAGTCAGCGAACGATTGCTTACCTGGTAGTCACCGAACCAGCTGCCACGCAGAGATAAGGAAACGTCATTGGCCCAGCTGTGGTTCGCGGTC
>JAACFG010000119.1 GCA_009937605.1 Gammaproteobacteria bacterium
GAGTTCTACTTCATCGAAATGAACACCCGCCTGCAGGTCGAGCATCCGGTAACCGAGATGATCACCGGTGTCGACATCGTCCGCGAACAGCTACGTATAGCGAGTGACGAACCGCTCTCGATCAAGCAGGAAGACATCAAGATCCAGGGACACGCGATCGAGTGTCGCATCAACGCCGAGGACCCGAAAAGCTTTATGCCATCTCCCGGCCTGGTGACACTCTGGCATTCACCGGGTGGTCCTGGCATTCGTATGGAGAGCCACGTATACAGCGGCTACAAGGTCCCTCCCTATTACGATTCGATGATCGGCAAACTGATTGCGCACGGCGAGAACCGGGACGCGGCTTTTGCACGGATAAGGAACGCACTCTCCGAGATCGTGATCGAAGGCATCAAGACCAACGTGCCGTTGCACCTGGAAATTTTCCAGCATGCGGCCTTCCAGGCCGGTGGAACCGACATTCACTATCTCGAAAAACGTCTCGGCCTGACCTGACCTGGAGCGATACAAAGGTGGACTGGCGCCAGTTCGTCATGGACCTCGAATCGCTGGACCCTGCAACCGTTGAGGACGTGTTTGCCCGACTCGGCGCGAGTTCGGTCACCTTGTCCGATGCGGGTAATGAACCGGTGCTCGAGCCGGGCCCCGGCGAGACCCCCCTCTGGTCTTCTACTCGCATCACAGGCTTGTTTCCGGCCGACGCGGATATGGGTGCATTTCGCGCTGCGCTGCTAACGGAACTCGGCCTCGCCGAACTGCCCGCACACCACATCGAAGAACTTGCCGATCGCGCCTGGGAGCGCGAGTGGCTCCGGGACTTCGGTCCAATGCGCTTTGGAGAACGCTTGTGGATCTGCCCAACAGGCAGCGAGGTCGATGAAGAAAAAGCCGTCGTCATCAGACTCGACCCGGGCCTGGCATTTGGCACCGGAACACACCCGACCACGGCACTCTGCCTGGAGTGGCTCGACGGGATCGATCTTGCCGGTAAAACCCTGCTCGATTATGGCTGCGGCTCAGGCGTACTCGCGATCGCGGCTCTGAAGCTAGGCTGTCGGTCTGCGACAGCCATGGATATCGACCCGCAAGCCCTTATTGCCACTCGCCAGAACGCCGCCGACAACCATGTGGCTGAAAACCTTCTCGTTGCGGGAGCCCCGGACGGCATTGAAGGCCAATTTGACGCGGTCGTGGCCAATATTCTCGCCGGCCCGCTTGTCGAGTTTGCCGATTCCATCACATCAACACTTGCCAGCCGCGGTATGCTTGCGTTGTCGGGCGTATTATGTGAACAAGCCGACGACGTAATGGCAGCATATAAGGCCTGGATCGAGTTCGAGGAACCCGTTTTCAGGGAGCAGGATGGCCAGGTTTGGTCACGTTTGACAGGTTCGAAGAGATAGGTTTGCACGACTGATGTATACGCAATGTCCTGATTGCAGCACCGCATTCCGCGTTACCGCGGATGTGCTCAAGGTAGCCGCCGGCAAAGTCCGATGCGGTGGATGCGGCAATGCGTTCAACGCACTCGAATTCCTGTCTGAATCGATGCCCCGGCAACCGGTCGCCAAAGAGGCAGACGAGGCTCTGCCGGAACTCAAGCCCGAGCCCGCCCAGAAGCCTGACGGTCTGCCCGTGTCAATTTCAGCTGAGCAGAGTGCCGCGCTTCTCAAGACACTTGACGAGCTTGCCGGCTCCGATATCCGCATCGAGGACACTGGCGTCGAATGGCGCGTACTCGATGATGACGATGTCGGCGAGGCCGGTTCTGAGCCGGTCGCGAATGAGGCAAATGCCGACGCTTTGCCCGCGAACGATGTTCGTGCGGACGAGAAAGTCGACCATTCCGCAGACGTCGATGAATTACTCGAAGAATCTCCGACGCCGGTCGACCAGTTCCTGACCGAAACGCCACCGCAGATCGACTCTCCAGAGATTTTCGCAGCGGCGGATGGCAAGCCTGCAGCGACATCGTTCGACGAGCTGCGTTTCGACGACGACACACCGTTACCCGACGACTTCGACCTGGATGACGAATCGCTGTTCGATGCGACGCCGGTCGTTGAACCGGAGGAGGCCAGGGAAGAGCCTGCCGCCGCAGAGGAGCCGGATCCACAGGCGGACCTCGACCTCAGCGAGCCTGATGAATGGACCGACATCCTCGGCGAATTCGAGGACCTGGCCGTGGCGGTAGCAGCACCGCTCGAAGATGATCTTGCCGAGCTAGAGGAACCCGAGCAGCCTGACGGTCTCGATGAGATTGAGGCGACGGAAGTAGAACCTGAGCCGGCGGCGTCCGAGCAGGAAATTGATGCGCCGCTGGACATGGACTCGCAGTTTGCACTGCAAGCCGAGGCCATGGGCATCGACCTGAGTGGCCTGCAGGAAGCGCTGGAAGCACCCGAGGAACAGGAGGAGATTGATCTCGAACTGTTTCTCGATGCCGGTGATGAGGTGGACCGGGACATCGAAGAGCTTCTCGACGAGGATCTTGTGGAAGAGGTCGACGACGAGGAGTTTGTCGACGCGGAACTCGACGAGGAACCGGCTGAGCCAGACTCCGACGATGAACCGGAAGCTGAAGAAGTCTTCGACGAGCCCGACGAGGACGCGCAACTCAAACTCATTGAAGACGATGAAGACGTCGAGGAAGAAGACGTTGTCGTCGATGAGCTCGAGGAACTCGATGAGCCCGAAGAGGATAACAGCTTCGACATTGAGCCACTGACGGAAGAGGAACAGACGATCAATATGCAGATCGATCAGGACCTCCTCGCTCTGGCGGTAGAAGATGAGGACGGATTTGCGTCTACGATTGTTATCGCCGAGGAAGCAGCCGAATCCAAGGCACGCGATAAGAAGAAGAAAGATAAAAAGAAGAAAAAGGACAAGAAGAACAAAAAAGACAAGAAGACCGATCTCGATCTCAAGGATATGAGCGCCGGTTTCGAAACGATCATCATGGAAGGAGAGCACATTCGCTCCGGGCTGGATTTTGATCAATCCGGGATGGAAGCTGAGGCAGCAGCGAGCCTGGCCGCGGCGGCGGCAGAACGCGAAGCCGCGGCGGCCGCAAGTTCCGGCAGTCGCAATTGGGGCATGATCGGCGGCGCGGTCGCGCTGGTACTACTGCTGGCCGTTCAGGTTCTACACCAATCTCGTGAAGCGCTGGCTACGATACCCGCATTCCACAATATCGCGAGCCCACTGTATCGCGCTATTGGCATGCCGTTGTCTCCCGATTGGGATGTCACGGGCTGGCGCTTTGAGGCGACTCAGCTCAGAGAAGCTGCAACAGACGAATCCGAAACCGCCGACGGTGGCGAAGACGTAACAATCGTCTCTCGCATCGGCAACAATTCAGACAAACCGCTACCTTACCCAATCGTCGGGGTCTTCCAGACCGTCCGCTTGAACGAAGAACCCGTTGGCGGCCTTGCACTCGATCCGGCGGACTATCTCCCCGATGATCTCGATCCGCGCAAACTGGTAGAGCCCGGGAATTCTTTCAACGCGGTGATGACGATACGCTCTGAATCAGCGGAGGACACGAGCTTCAGGCTCAGGGTGTGCTACCGCAATACCGACGGATCGCTGCGCTGTAAGAACGACAGCTTCAAGAAAGATTGACCGGTCGCCCGCAGGCGGCTGCGGCAGTACAATTCGCCGATGTCACTCAAGCCCCTCAAAATCGGCCCCTACATCCTGCCTAGCCCGTTCGTCCTCGCACCGATGGCCGGGGTAACCGATGCACCGTTTCGACGCATCTGTCGCGCCTACGGTGCCGGGATGACCACGTCGGAGATGACGACGGCCGATACGAGCCTCTGGCAGACGCCCAAGTCACGACACCGTCTCGACCTGGATCTCGATGCCGAACCTGTCGCCGTGCAGATTGCGGGCTCCGAACCCGACCAATTGGCGATCGCGGCACAGGCATGTGTTGATCGAGGCGCGCAAATCATTGATATCAACATGGGATGCCCGGCGAAGAAGGTCTGTCGCAAACTCGCCGGATCGGCCTTGCTGCAGGACGAGAAACTCGTCGCCGACATACTAGCCGCCGTAGTGGCCGCCGTTGACGTGCCCGTAACACTCAAAATTCGTACCGGCTGGGACCGGGAGCACCGCAATGCTGTCCGGATTGGGAAGATCGCGGAGGACGCGGGCGTTCAATCGCTCGCCATACATGGCAGGACGCGCGAGGATCGATACAAAGGCGCCGCAGAATACGAAACAATTGCGCGCGTCAAAGAATCCGTTGGGATTCCGGTCATCGCCAATGGCGACATCACCACAGTGGAGAAGTCGCTTGAAGTTCTGCGCCTAACTAAAGCAGATGGCTTGATGATTGGGCGGGGCGCCCAGGGACGTCCGTGGGTCTTTCGCGAACTCGCCGCCGCACTCGACCCCACTGCGGAAAATACGCAGCTAGAAAAAAATGAATTGCGTGATATTATGCTCGGCCACTTGGACGATCTACACCGGTTTTATGGGGAAACGACCGGTGTTCGAGTGGCCCGCAAACATCTGACCTGGTATTGCGAAAATCTGGAAAACGCCGAGGATTTTCGGCATCAGGTGGTGCGTGTTGACAGCGCTTCTGAACAGCTGAGACTGACGAAGCAGTATTTCTTGGGGAACAACCGAAGTGGCACAGAAACAGAACAAGAAGAAAGACACCGGGTTCAAGACCAACAAAAAGCCGCTCTGTAAGCACACCGAAGACGCACTCGATCAGTATTTCGCCGCATTGAATGGCGACCGGCCTGGCGATTTGTACGACCTCGTTATCGGAGAGGTAGAACGGCCACTATTCAAGGCCGTCATGGATTTCACGGACGGCAACCAAAGCCAGGCTGCCGGTATTCTTGGAATTAATCGTGGGACCCTGCGCAAGAAACTCAGGACCTACTCCATCATCCAGTAGCCACTCCCCCTTTAGCTCTCTAAGGTGCAAGCATGTTCAATGTACGACGCGCGCTCGTCAGTGTTTCTGACAAGCGTGGACTTATCCCTTTTGTAGAAGGCCTTGCCGGTCTCGGCGTCGAAGTACTTTCCACGGGTGGCACATGCCGCCAACTACGTGACGCGGGCCTCGATGTCATCGAGGTATCAGAAAAAACGGGATTCCCGGAGATTATGGATGGCCGCGTCAAGACATTGCATCCCGTGATCCATGGCGGCCTGCTCGGTCGCCGCGGCACCGACGAAGCCGTGATGGAAGAACATGGCATCGAGCCGATCGACCTCCTGGTCGTTAACCTATACCCGTTCGAGCAAACCATTGCGCGCGAAGACGCAACGATCGACGACGCTATCGAAAATATCGATATTGGTGGACCCGCGATGATCCGTGCTGCCAGCAAAAACCACGACGGCGTCGCCGTTTGTGTTAGCCCGGACGACTACGACGCGGTGCTCGAAAAACTCCAGGGCGGCGGTCTCGACCTTGACGATCGGCGCCGGCTGGCCGCGAAGGCCTATGCGCATACCGCAAGTTACGACACAGCTATCACCAAGTACCTGTCAGCCTCACTGGACGACGATGTCCTTGGCGAACGTTTCCTCTATTCCGGGGGACTATCCGAGAGACTCCGCTACGGCGAAAATCCGCACCAGGACGCCGCATTCTATGTTGACCAGCAGGCCCCGGCCGGCTCCCTTGCCGCTGCGAAACAACTGCAGGGAAAGGCGCTTTCTTACAACAACATCGCTGACAGTGACGCGGCACTCGAGTGTGTGAAACAGTTCGAAAGCCCCGCCTGTGTCATCGTGAAACATGCCAACCCCTGCGGCGTGGCAGTCGCTGGCGACATCCTGGAAGCGTACGAGAAAGCGTTCAAAACGGACCCGACCTCTGCATTTGGCGGGATTATCGCGTTTAACCGCCCGCTGGATGCGAAGACCGCAGCGGCAATTGTCGAGAAGCAGTTTGTCGAGGTGATCGTGGCGCCATCAGTCGACGCAGACGCGGCAGCGGTCACAGCGGCCAAGAAAAATGTGAGGGTTCTCGAGGTTGGCAATGTGGGAGCCCGCCCTGCGGGCGATTCCTTCGACTTCAAGAAAGTCTCTGGCGGTCTCCTGGTCCAGACAAGTGACTTTGGCGTCATTACCGCCGACGACCTGAAGATTGTCACCGCGAAGGCACCGACTCCCGCACAGATTCAGGACATGCTGTTCGCGTGGACGGTCGTGAAGTACGTGAAGTCCAACGCAATTATCTTCTGCAAAGACAACATGACGATCGGTGTGGGGGCCGGGCAGATGAGCCGCGTTTATTCGACGAAGATCGCTGCCATCAAAGCAGCCGATGAAGGGCTCGACGTTGCCGGTTCGGTGATGGCGTCGGACGCCTTCTTCCCGTTCCGCGATGGCATTGATGCTGCAGCAGAAACCGGCATCTCGGCGATCATCCAGCCGGGCGGTTCGATGCGTGATGACGAGGTAATCGAGGCAGCGGACGAGCACGGTCTGGCCATGGTCTTCACAGGCATGCGACACTTCCGTCACTGATGAATATCCTGATCATAGGCTCTGGCGGCAGGGAGCACGCACTGGCCTGGAAATGCGCCCAGTCGCCTCGTGTGGACGAGGTGCTTGTCGCGCCCGGTAATGCCGGTACAGCCAGGGAAGACAAAGTTCGCAATGTCGCGGTTTCGTCGGACGACATCGAGGCGCTTGCGAAGCTTGCGCAGGACGAAGAGGTCGCGCTGACCATCGTCGGTCCTGAAGCGCCGCTGGTTGCCGGCGTCGTCGATCGATTCAGCGAGCTCCGCCTACCCTGCTTTGGCCCGACGGCGGCCGCGGCCCAACTCGAGGGATCCAAAGCCTTCACCAAGGACTTTCTCGCACGTCACAGTATTCCGACAGCCGATTACCAGAATTTCACCGAGCTCGCACCGGCTCTCGAGTACATTCGGGGGCAGGGAGCACCGATCGTCATCAAGGCTGATGGCCTTGCCGCCGGCAAGGGCGTCATCGTTGCGATGACGCTCGAAGAGGCAGAGCAGGCGGCTACAGATATGCTCGCTGGCGGCAGCTTCGGCGAGGCTGGCGCCAGAATCGTCGTTGAGGAGTTCCTGGACGGCGAGGAAGCGAGTTTCATCGTGATTACGGATGGTGATGCCATCCTGCCGCTGGCGACCTCACAGGACCACAAGGCACGCGACGAGGGCGACGTCGGTCCGAATACCGGTGGCATGGGAGCCTACTCCCCTGCCCCGGTCGTCACTCCTGAGATTGAAGCGCGCGTCATGGACGAGGTCATCCGACCGACGCTCGACGGCATGAAGGCCGATGGCAATCCTTACCTCGGGTTTCTCTACGCGGGCCTCATGATCATGGCGGACGGCACGCCAAAGGTCATCGAGTTCAACTGTCGTATGGGCGACCCGGAGACGCAGCCGATCATGGCGCGGCTCAAGTCCGATCTCGTCGATATCTGCCTGTCGACTATCGAAGGCGATCTTGATCAGCGCGACACTCTTTGGGACACGCGTGCGGCACTCGGTGTCGTCATGGCAGCCGGCGGTTACCCGTCGGGCTATGAAAAAGGCAAGGTCATCTCGGGGCTCGATGGCGCCGACAGCAACACCCAAAAAGTATTTCATGCCGGCACTGTGCTCGATGGTGACGACGTGCTGACAAATGGAGGCCGGGTACTGTGCGTTGTGGGTCTCGGGCATACGGTCGCAGACGCCGCTGACGATGCCTACGCGGCTACTGCAAAGATCAATTGGGAAGACGTCTACTATCGGCGTGACATCGGCCACCGCGCAATCGCGCGGGAGAACGCTTAGGCCGTGCTGACGACCGCCGCCGCACTGGAGGCTGTCCTGGCGGCAATGCCAGAATTCCCTGCTGAATCGGTCGACGTTGCCGACCTGGTGGGGCGGGTACTGCGAGAGACTGTCGTTGCTGAACGCGACCAACCGCCATTCGATCGAGTCATGATGGACGGTATTGCCGTTGCCTACGCTGACTATGCGGACGGCACACGATCCTTTCCGATCCAGGCCACGCAGGCAGCCGGTGATCCCGCCCTGACTCTCGAGCCGGGCAAGGCGATCGAGATAATGACCGGTGCATCGTTGCCCGAACACGCCGACTGCATTATTCCTGTCGAACGTATTCACGTTGAGGACGGCACGGCCAGGCTCGAGGACGGGTATGACGCCGGGCAACAGCAGTTCATCCATCCGCGTGCGTCCGATCATGCGGCGGGTGCAGAGCTACTCTGGCCCGGCAAACGCATTTCGCCAATGGATATCGCGGTCATCGCATCCTGCGGGCTCACCACGGCGAGAGTCAGCCGTGAGCCTGTCATTCGGGTGATATCAACGGGCAATGAACTGGTGCCAGCGGGCGAACCGATCGAAGCCCACCAGATCAGGATGTCGAATGGTCCGGCCATCCAGGCGTTGCTCGGAACCCATGGCTACAATAATTGCACCCACGATCATATTGCCGACGAGCCCGAACTGCTCCGCGAGAGGATCGGTGCGCACGTGGGTGCCGCGGACATTCTCGTGCTCAGCGGTGGTGTCTCGATGGGCAAGGCCGACTACGTGCCGGAAGTTCTTAAAGAACTTGGGGTTGAACGCGTATTTCACAAAGTCAGTCAGCGCCCGGGCAAACCGATGTGGTTTGGTACCGGGCCTGATGGGCAGGCGGTGTTCGCCTTACCGGGCAACCCCGTGTCGGCGCTCGTCTGTTGCCGGCAGTACGTTATTCCCGCGCTCGAAAAAGCCGCTGCTGCCGCGCCTGTGCCGCCCGAATTCGCATCACTGGCGGGCGATGTAACGTTCAAGCCGGACCTGACTTGCTTCCAGCCAGTGAAGCTCATCTCCAATGCCGCAGGCCAGGTACTCGCTATGCCGGTCAAGACCAACACATCGGGCGATTTCACTGCCTTGTCGGCAACCGACGGGTACGTCGAGCTGGCTCAGGAGCAAAGTCAATTCCCTGCCGGTACTCCGGTTTTTCTTCATCGATGGTAATGTTGGATCATGATCTCAGCTGCTGACGCTCTCGAACGCCTCCGCGAAGGCAACAGCCGTTTCGTTTCTGGCGACGGCGGCCAGAACATTTCAGGCACCCAGGCCCACCGGGCCGAACTTACCGAAGGCCAGAATCCGTTTGCGATCATCCTTGCCTGCTCAGACTCGCGCGTGCCGGTCGAGATTATTTTCGACCAGGGTCTCGGCGACCTGTTTGTCATTCGCGTGGCGGGCAATATCGTTGCTCCGTCGCAGGTGGGCAGTGTCGAATACGCAGCCGCGCAACTCGGCACGAAGCTTGTCGTGGTGCTTGGCCACAGCAACTGCGGTGCCGTCGATGCAACGCTTGCGGAACTCTCTCGCGGGCAGGAGCTTAGATCACCGAATCTGCGTGCCATCGTTAGCCGGATTCGCCCCGCGATCGAGTCTTTGCCGGACTCGGCCGTCAACTTGCACGATGCCGTCGTTGCCAATGTCCACCAGTCTGTCAAACGCCTGCAGCATGGCTCGCTGATTGTCGAACAACTGGTCGAATCCGGAGAACTGATTATCGTCGGAGCGAATTATTCCATTGAAAGCGGCGAAGTCAGCTTTTTCTAAAGGAGGCAATTTCCCTGCGGGACTTCCTGAAACTCATAGAACAACATTCTGAATAGCCTGGCCGGGCGTTGACGCTGGAATATCTCCGCACAGCTACTAGACTGAATCTATGACCGTTGAATACAGCATTGAGTACGTGAATTCGGTCCTGGAAGTCCGCGTCAGTGGCACACCTGACAGGGCATCGATAACCGAGATGTGGAAGGACATCATTGCCGCATGCGATGCCAATAGCTGCCACACGATACTCGGGATCTCGAACATCGAAAGGCCGATGAAGCTGGCTGACGCCATTGATCACCAGGCAATCTTTCTCGAAGCCGGGGTAACCATCGACCACCGGATTGCGTGGGCACAATTGAACCCTGCAGCCGTTGAGATGAACCGGCTCGCGGAAACGGTGCTGCTAAATCGCGGCATGGTTAACGGCCGGATCTTTACCGACGAATTTGAAGCGCGTCGCTGGCTCGCCGGCCGGAAATAAAAAACGGGGCCTTCTGGCCCCGTTTCTTATCTTGT
>JAACFG010000120.1 GCA_009937605.1 Gammaproteobacteria bacterium
TTCACGGTGCACTTAATTATCCACTGTTTGACGTATACGTGAAGGGCCGGGGCGAACCTATTGAAGAAGAAGAGTTTCCGAGGACTGTCGCCGTGTATCGGCTCATGTCGGACCTGATCAAGCTCGATGCCGGGAGCTACGATATCTATTTGACAGATCGGGCCACCAAAACGGTACTCGCAGGTCCCTATCAAATCGACCTCGCTTTGGGTGACGTTGTTGAGCTGCTTGCGGTCGACACTGTCGACCCGACCGTTCTCGAACTTACCGACGTTCCTGTTCCGTAAGCCGTTCCTTGTGTATGCGGCTGAGCGCCTCACGGCGCTCGGCCGGTTTCATCTCTCCCAGCGGCAATTCCAGCATCGCTTCAATGCGGCCACGCAATCGAGTGTAGGCACTGTCGAAATCGTCGTCTGCGGCAGGATCCGGAATCCCCCAATGCACGTTCACGGGACTTCCGCTCCATAAAGGACAGGCTTCACCCGCCGCGTTATCGCAGACTGTAATCACAATATCGATGTCTGGCGCGCCGCTGCCACTGAACTGGTTCCAGGACTTTGATGACAGGCCATCGGTCACGTGACCTGCGGCAGCGAGTTTTGCCAGCGCGCCAGGATTCACTCGTCCAACCGGATGACTGCCCGCGCTGAAAGCACGAAACCCGTCACCGCCGAGCTCGTTGATCAGTACTTCGCCGAGAATGCTGCGGGCGGAATTACCGGTACACAGGACCAGGATATTTGTCGTCATGCAGACGACTATATACCGAATGCGTTACTACGAGGCAGTAGCCGCCTCAATATAGGCGGCGCGATCGTTCGCGGCCTCGTCTTCAGGAATGGACTTTGCGGCGTACATTGCCTCATCCGCAACGCTCAGAAGGTGCCAGAGTTCTTCGCCGTGCTTGGGCATCAACGCAATACCGACGCTTGCCGTGCACTTAATTTCCTGACCCTGGATGATGTAGGCCTCCGACGCCGTCTGCACGAGGCGCTCGGCGATATGCCTGACATCGTCGACGCCGACACCTGGCAACACGATCGCAAACTCATCTCCGCCCAGACGGCCCAGGACATCTTCAGGGCGCAGACAGAACTCCAGGCGGTGTCCGAACGCTTTGAGCAATGCATCGCCGGCCTGATGACCGAAGCGATCGTTGATCGACTTGAACTGGTTAAGGTCGAGATACAAAACACCGCCGGCCGATGTGCGTCGAATGCATGCCGAGCCCTCCTGTTCGAAGCCGCGACGATTCAGGACACCGGTCAAAGGATCGCGAAGCGCGTCGGCCAACATTTTGTCCTCGTTCCGCTTACGCTGCGTAATATCGATCAGCGTGACTGAGAAGTCCTCACCAACCGGTTCGGCGACGATTCGTATCCATTTCTCCGCGTCGTTGTCTTCACTAGCCACCTCGAAACTGATCTGGGTGACCGGCTGGTCGGTCGCTGTGAAATGGCGAAGCAGGCGTTCCGGATCGAGTTGTTCGAGTTTCTCGAGCGGCATGCCCACGAGTGTCCCCGGACCGTCGGCGGCGAATGACTCGGCGGCACGATTGGCGAAGACGCAGCGGTATTTTCGATCGACGTCATTGGTGTCCCGTGCAAAACGCAGGATGCCGTTGGAGGACGTCTCGATCAGAGTGCGTACAAGATGCTCGCTCTCCGCCAACTGACTCAATGCCTGTCTGCGTTCCGTTACATCCCGGCAAACGACGACCATGCCGATGTTCTGCCCTTTCTTGCTCGTCAGCGGACCAACACTAACCTCGTAGACGTTGTTGATATCCATGCGCAAGGTCTGAGTCAGGTCGAGTTGCTTCGCTTGTTCGAGTATTGCGCGTGCCTTCGGGAAGTCCTCCCACAACCGATGCCCTACGAGTTCCTTCTCGGAACCATCGAGTAGTTCCTGGGCCGCCTTGTTGGCGCAGATAATGATCTGGTCGTTGTCGATGACGAAGATTGGGTCGCGAACGTGATCAAAAAGGGTTTGGTATTCGAGCGGGCTGAATTCCTGCAAGCGCCGCTTGAGACTGATGTAAGCGAGAACCGGGAACATTAACGTCAGAGACGATGTGGTGAACGGGAAATCCTGTGGGCCGACACCCAGGAACGTGTTTGCGATACTGACGACAAACGGAAACAGGGCACAGACGAGCAAGATCAGAAGTGTCTTACGGTGCCCGGGCGCCATTGTCGGCAAGCGACTTGCCAACGCGATTGCAGAGTAAGCGAACAGGCCGTAGGTGAACGGCGCGTAGATGCGGCGATACCAGTAGTGGTTCAGCATCTCCGAAAACTGCAGCCCGGATTCGGTCTCGGTGACCATCCAGATCATGCCGTGGTAAGAGTTGGTCAAAGCCAGTCCGGTCGTCGCCACCGGTATGACAGCCAGCATGACGATCTTTAGCGTATGAGGCTGACCGACCGTGAATTCGCGGTAGATCAGATAAAAGACAATGGGTACGAAACCCGCTGAGAAAAAGCTCAGGGTTCGACCGATCCCGTACATCGTCGCGTCGGTCGCACCGTAAGAGAACGCTGATCCCGCGACCATACCGGCGATCAGAAACAGGAAGAAACTCATCAGGTTGTTGGGGTTCTGCGGCGTCGAGCGAGCAACGCGAACGGCGAGCACTGCGTACGCAACAGCGGACACCGCCAGCAGCGGCGGAACGATTTGAATCAGCGACACCATGGGAGTAATGCTATCGGGGACCGACGCTACATAATGCGACCTATTCCCCATTCCGCTGCACGGTTTGTGGAGCGAGTCACAAAAACGCGACCAAATTGGTCCTATACGTTGGTTTTAAAGGCCTTCAGCCGTATCCTGTACCAGCGTATCAACCACGGATTTGAGGGCGTCCTCGGCGCTTGCGCCGGACGCGCGCTCAAGTTCGTAGTCCTTCAACTGGCGGTGTGCGCTGGTACCTCGTGACAGGATATTGTGGACGCCTTTGACCTCTTCTTCGCATCCGAGCGCGCGCGCATCTGCCGCGATGAGCGAACACAACTCGTCCATGAGATCTTCAAACGGAACGACCGAACCTTTCGCGAGGTCGATAAGCCCCTCATCGAAGCTGTAGCGCATCGCGCGCCAGCGATTCTCGCGGATTAGCATAGGTGTGTAGAGGCGCCATCTCTGGTTGCGGGTCCGCAGTCGATACAGCATGCGCATGATACAGGCGAGCAAGGATGCGAGTGCGACCGCGTCGTCGAGTCGTGTGCACACATCCATAATCCGGGTCTCGAGCGTCGGGAATCGCCCACTCGGACGCAGGTCCCACCATATTCGCGTCGAGTCCTCAATCAGCCCGGCATTCTGCATGATTGCTACGTGTCGCTCGTACTCGGCCCAGCTAGCGAAGCGCTCCGGCACACCTGTTCTCGGCAATGCATCAAAAATTGTCAGCCGGTAACTCTTGAGGCCCGTATCGCGACCTCGCCAAAATGGTGATGAGCAGGACAGGGCCAGCAAATGAGGCAGGAAATACGACATCTGATTCATCAGGTCGATGCGCAACTCATCGTCGTCGATGCCGACATGCACGTGCATGCCACAGATGACGAGTCGGCGAGCAGCGCCCTGCATTTCATGGGTCAGCTGATCGTAGCGGTCCTTTTCAGTGTGTTTCTGGTCGGTCCATGACGAGAACGGATGCGTCGACGCGGCAATCGGCGCGATGCCGTGGCTGTCGGTGACCTCGATGATGTTCCTGCGCAGGCGTGCAAGGTCCTCGCGCACCTCCTGGATGTTCTTACAGACCTTCGTTCCGACCTCGATCTGCGAACGCAGAAACTCTGATGTGACCTGCGCACCGCATTTTTCCTCGGCCTCGGCCATCAGCGTTTCCGGGGGATCGATAACGAGACCGCGCGTCTCCTTGTCGACCAGCAGGTATTCTTCTTCTACGCCGAGCGTAAACGAAGGCTCATTCATCCCCATTCCCTGCCCCCTCTTCTCGTGCGATTACGCGGTTGCCCGCTCATCCTTCGCGTTAATCCGATCGGGAATTGACGCGATTATTCGATGCATCGTTTTTGCGATCTCCGCCACACCGGCTTCATCGTCAATTAGATCCTGCCGGATTTCAATGCCAATGTGCGGTAGTCCGACCTCCTCGGCATGGTGGTCGATTGTAAAATCCTGGGGCGCCTTGCCGGAGTACGGTTCGTTGTCACCGACCAGGTAGCCTTCCTCCCTCAGACCCTCGAGAAAGATCTCGCGAAGTCGCTCGTCTTTGTCCCACAGAACTCCCATCTCCCACTTTCGGGATTCGCCGTTCAGCACGGGTGTGAAACTGTGGATCGAAATGAACGCCGGCGACGGGCCGGCTTTCCTAAGCCGCTGCACCTGCTCGTCGATTGCGCAGTGATACGGCCAATAGAGCGCGCTTGAGCGCAGGTCCTTGTCTTCCTGGTGCAAGTTGCGGTTGCCCGGTACAAGGATGCCGTCACCGTATTCGAGGAATGCACCAGGATCCATAAGTTGACGGTTACAGTCGACAACGAGTCTTGAGTAGTTGTGCACCACGGCCGTTACACCAAGACTCTTCGCCAGGCTTTTCGTCACCTGACCGGCACCGATGTCGACCGCCAGGTGGCAGCGCCGGGCAAACGGATCGAGTCCCATATCACCAAGGGATTTTGGAAAGCGGTGACTGGCATGATCACACACGAGCAAAATGGGTTTTTCCGCCAACGGGTTGAGCACCCTGAACGGTCCCGGCTCATCCGGTGCCAGCAATGCGTGAACGATGCCTGGGTGGGACTCTCGTGTCATTCCTTATCTGCGATTTGCCTGAATCCTGATCAGTTTACCGTAACCGGTCGAATACGCCACCCGTGGCAAATGCGGATGAGTTCAGGCAAGGCGCTTGGCGGATTTACTGTCCGGCCAGGGCTCGAAGGTATCAACTGAGGCCGGGCGAGCGATGTAATAACCCTGGGCAAATTCGACACCAAGGGAGCCCAGCTTGTCGAGCACTTGCTTGGTCTCCACGCGCTCGGCAATCGTCTCTATTCCCATCGCACTACCGACCTCGTGGATCGCCTTGACCATGCTTTCATCGACACTGTCTTCGGCGACATTGCTGATGAAATGGCCGTCAATCTTGAGATAATCGACCGGCAGGTTTTTGAGGTAGGTAAACGACGACAGACCGCTACCGAAATCATCGAGCGAGAACTTGCAGCCCAACTTCTTGAGTGTCTGCATGAAATGCACAACGCGTGCGAGATTCGAAATGGCCGCTGTTTCCGTGATCTCGAAGCAGATCGCACCTTGTGGGAGTTTTTGTTTCTCGAGTTCATCGATAACGAAATCGAGGAATCGATCTTCACTGAGCGACGTTCCCGACAGGTTAATCGCGAGCGTGTAGCGTGCTACGCCGTCTTCATTGCGATCTGCAAGTTCGGACAGCGCTTCGTGAATCACCCAGCGATCCAGCGTCGACATCAGGTTGTAACGTTCTGCCGCCGGAATGAACTGGTTCGGACCGACGAGTTCGCCATTCTCATCACGCATACGTAGCAGCAACTCATAATGACCGCGGCGTTCGCCGTTATCCTCGCCAATGCCGATGATCGGCTGGAAGAAAAGCTCAAGGCGGTCTTCCTCAACGGCGCTCGTAATTCGCGACACCCACTTCATCTCCTCGTGGCGCAGCGAAGCATCACTGTCACGATAGAAATGCACCTGGTTACGGCCCATGTCTTTCGCCGAGTAGCATGCAACGTCGGCCGAGCTCATCAACCCCGCAACGTCGGCATTCTCGCTGGTCACCAGCACGACGCCGATAGAACAGCGTACAGTCGTGAATGAGTCCTTCCACTCAAAGCGGTAGCCTTCGATCGATCCGCGAATCGCCTCGGCAACTTCAATCGCCCGCTCCTTGCTGCAACGCTCGAGCAGGATTCCAAATTCGTCCCCGCCGAGGCGTGCGAGCACGTCAGACGAGCGAATATTCTGTTGTATTGATTCGGACAGCTGGCGTAGCAAGGCGTCACCGGCTGTGTGGCCAAATGTGTCATTGACGACCTTGAACTGGTCAAGGTCAACGTACAACAACGCGTGCGTCTCCTCGCTGTTGTCACCGGTCTTGTCCAGTGCCGTCGCGAGCCTGTTCTCGAATTCCCGACGGTTGATCAGGCCTGTCAATGTATCGTGCGATGCCTGGTAGCTGAGTTGACGGAACAGGCGGGACTCCTTGCTCACGTCATGGAAGATCATAACTGCGCCAATGATGTTCCCGATCCGATCACGAATCGGTGCCGCCGAGTCCTGGATGGGAACTTCCTCGCCGTTCTTCGTAATGAGAACGGAGTTTTCGGGCAAAGTAATAACACGCCCTTCTTTCAGGCACCGGATGACCGGGTTCTCGCAGCTCGTCCGAGTGTGCTCATTGACGATCATCATGAGTTCGGTGACGTGCGTTCCGCGCGCGCTACGCATGTCCCAACCTGTCAGGTCCTGTGCAACCGGGTTGATGTAGTCGACATTGCCTGCAGCATCGGTCGTTATGACTCCATCACCAATGGACTGCAGCGTGACCTGCGCGCGCTCCTTCTCCTCGAAGACGCGCGTTTCAGCTCGCTTGCGATCGGTGATATCGGTAATGGTGCCTTCATGCGCGACTATGCGATCCGCCTCGTCGTAAATCGCACGTGAATTCTCGAGCACGACAATCTCCGTCCCGTCCTTGCAACGCAGTCGATACTCGAAGTTCTTCACATACCCCTGCGCCTCGAGTCGCGCGAAGACGCGCTCGCGGTCGATCGGGTTGACGTATAGCACGGTCGTCTGACCTGCTGCCTTGAGATCCTCGACACTCTCAAAACCGAGCATCTCGACGAGCGCGGGATTGGCCGCGATGATTTCCCCATCGCGCGATGCGATGTACACGCCGTCAACAACGTTCTCGAACAGGCCTCGATAGCGAGCCTCGCTCGTACGCAACCGATCCTCGTCCAGCTGCCGCTTGATCGCGATGCCGGCGAGGCGTGCCATGCGGCTCAGCTTGTCCAGTTCATCTGTGTTCGGCGCACGCGCCTCGTCGAGATACACGTCCAGGGTACCAATGACACGACCGGCAGCGCCGTACACCGGGAAAGACCAGGCCGCCAGCATGTCGTGTTCGGCTGCGAGCTTGCGCACACTTTGCCAGCCAGGATCCGTGTCGATATTGGCCGTTATGCGGTCTTGCAGGTGATACACGGCCGCGCCGCAGGTTAGGCTCTCTGGATCCACTTTGACGAAGTCGAGACAGAGCTTGAATGGATCGGGCAGGCTTGGCGCCTGTTCGACCGACAACGTCTGGTTCATAACGTCGAGATTCATTACGGCCGCCTTGAATCCCGCCCCTATCTTCTCGACGAAATGGCAGATCGCACGCATTGTACGATCGTGCGGCGTACTGGCCGCGATCATCTCCAGTATCTTGTTCTGCGCATTCGAGAGCGCCTCGTTGCGCTTGCGCTCTTCGATATCCGTGATGCTCACACGAATCAGGCGTTGATCGTCGGACGGCAATCTGCTGAAACGAACCTCGCAGGCAATGCGACGGCCGTTAGAGTCTTTGTGTGTCCATTCGAACGTCGGGTGGTCGCCCTGCAATGCGGCGTCAACAAAGCCTCGACGAACGCCGAAAGACGGTGTGCCATCGGGCTGCATCTTCGGGCTGATCGCCTCGGGGCCAACCGTCAGGAGGCGAGCGCGCGACAGGTTGAACAATGTGCATGCTTTGTCATTTGCATCAGCGAAGCGGTTGTTGTCGACGTCGAAAACAATAATGGCTTCTGGTGCATTCTCGACCAGCGCTCGGTAGCGTTCCTCGTTTTCGCGCAATGCGATCTCGGCCTTGATCCGATCGGACACATCGCGAAGGCTGATGACGAATACATCGCCCGCAACCGAATCAATGACGCTGGCGTTCAGTTCCGCATGGAACTTCTTACCCTCTGCCGAGAGTGCGGTGACTTCGCCGTTCATGAGTTCGAGGCTTGTGTCTTCGAGGCTCGATACGAAGGGCGACAGGAAGTCGGAGATGGATGTGCCACGAAGGTCGGGGAGTATCGTACTGAGGGGCGAACCAATCAGCTCCGTGCGGGGACGACCGAAGTAGCGTGTGCACACCTTGTTGCAATTGCGGATAACACCGTCATCACCGACCGATAGCAGTGCGTCGGTGACACTGTCAAAAATGGCTTCGATTGGAGTATGGGTCTGGCTTTGGGTCTGGATCGACTGCGTGATGGTCGCTTCCATTTTGTCATAATGCTGGTCAATCAACTGCAGGAGCGCGATGAAGTCGGGCCTGGTAATTCCCGATTCCTCTGTTGCAGCTTTGATTTTGTCCCTTAAATCGCCTTGCATTGACCAGCTCGTCCCTCAGCCTGGTCAACAACTATAAGAGAGTGGAGCCCGTGCCATCTGTGACGCACATTCAATTCTGGGATTTTTTTTGGGAAATTTTTCCCTTTTCTGTAGGTAGAAATCCCTACACGCGCCGCTATTCGCTCGTCAGAACGCGTGTAGTCTCACCCTCTTCATTGGTCTCGAGCTCACCATGCTCAACCGGCGACGTATCGACCGCGCCAACGTGAATCGGAATCGCCATCGTCGTACTGAGACGGCCGTCTGCTGTTGTCACCGCGGCTTCAACGTTGAGATATACGCGCCCTTCCCGCTGCGGGATGATCGTGACGCGATCTTCGACGAACGTCTCGTTCAACGTCATCTCTGCGCGCAATGACTCGGGCTGGGCCTCGTGCAGCATAAGCGCGGTCGAGTCCGTCACGCGATAACTAATCTCGACCGGGGTCGGGCCAGCTGCCGATGCGATCACCAGGTCCAGCGTTACGGGACTGCCCACAATCGGTGTCCCAATCAAGTCGTAGGAAATCGCGAACGGGCTCCCGGCCTTGGCCTGCACTCCGCTGGCATCCGGCTTCTTCTCGACCTGCTCGGCACTATTCGTATGCGCGACAACCGTCGTCGGGTCAGCATTTTCGTCAACGCCGCAAGCGCCTATTGAGAGGGTTGCGGCGACGGTCAGCCAGAATAATTTCGCTCGTGTCATTGTCTTTGGTCCCGGGAATCGATTCTGTGAGCCGTTAGGGCAGCGGATTCATTGTAATGATAAAGCAAGTTTCAGAAGGATAGTCATTGGCGCGTTCCTCATCGCCAAATCGCCAGTCGTTGAATGCCATCGTGTAGGTGTCAGCGGTCAGTGTCGCCGTATCCATCGTCTCAGAATCGGCGTCGCCGGAGACTCCGGAACCTGTGTCGAAACAGGTGGCACCGGGGCAGACATTGAGAAGATTGCCGTTTCGATACAGCCACATATCCGGGTCCGACCTGTCCTCGCCACCCGATTGTGTCGGCGGCGGAGCGGGATTGGCTGTCGCGACCGCACGCCAACGTCCCGAAGCGGAGGTCGTGAACCGCAGGTAACGCCACTCGCCCGGCTTGTTACCATCACCGTCCGGATCGTAGTCGCTGTTTGTACACAGATTGAGCGGCGTGCCGTCGAGCGGCAGATCCTCGTAGACCGGCAGGAAGTCTGCCCCGCCCGGCTGCGAGGTTTGTCCGTCTCCCCAGATATTGAGCCCGGCGGTATCGATGTTCTCGCGGTTCAGCAGATCATCGACAAAGGCGCGATCAGCCGGAGCGGATAACAGGGACTTCAACTCGGTCGCAAAAGAAAAGATCGTCGTGAAGGCCTCGGTATCCTTTTGCCCGCCGTTCATCGTCATCGTGTCGTAGATCGGCCCAAACCCTATCGACCTCGCGTCGACGCCGTCCACGTTGGTGTCGTACAGGTCATACAGGATCATCCCGACTGACATCTCGTTGAAAAAGCCGAGGTCCCCGTAGCCAATATTGTTTTCAAGGTCCAGCCCGCCGCCTGTGCTATCC
>JAACFG010000121.1 GCA_009937605.1 Gammaproteobacteria bacterium
TCTCGCTGGTGCCAATTGCGATGATAGATGCAGATACGCAGCTGATTCCGGACTCCATTGTCTTGCCGCTCTTGTGGATCGGATTGGCGATGTCGCTGTTCCATCCAATGGCGGGTGCCCAGACGCTGTTTATTTCGCCACAGGATGCCATTGTCGGCGCGATGGCAGGCTATCTCAGTCTCTGGAGTATCTACTGGCTGTTCAAACTCATCACCGGCAAGGAAGGCATGGGCTACGGCGACTTCAAGCTCCTTGCAGCGCTGGGCGCATGGCTTGGTTGGCAGCAACTTCCATTGATCATCCTGATGTCCGCTGTTGTAGGCGCGATTGTCGGTATTGCGCTGATGGCGATTCGCAAACACGAGCGGAGCGTGCCAATTCCGTTCGGTCCGTTTCTCGCAGCAGCCGGGTGGATAACGATGCTGTGGGGCGACGCCATCAAGACAACCTATCTTGATACGCTGCTCTGAGTGACGACAGGCGACAAACAACCGGGACCTTATCGCATCGGCCTGACCGGTGGTATCGCCAGCGGTAAGTCTGCGGTCGCCGACCTATTCGCGGAATTGGGGGTGCCGATCATCGACACCGACGTCATTGCGCGCGAAGTTGTACAACCCGGGCAGCCAGCGCTTGACGAAATTCGCAGCCGGTTTGGCGAACACATGATCGACGCAGCTGGAAATCTCGACCGCGCCGCGCTGCGCGAGGCAATTTTCTCAGACGACGAAGCGCGCCTCGATCTTGAGGCGATCCTGCACCCTCGGATCGGCGCTGAGACGCGTCGCCAGGCAGATGCTGTGGAAGGCGCGTACCAAGTGATTGTCGTTCCCTTACTCACGAGCTCGCCGCTCATCCAGTTTGTCGATCGAGTCCTGGTAGTCGATTGCGATGAGGACACGCAGTTGCAGCGACTGCTTGCAAGGGATAGCGAGTCGATCGACCAGGCCCGGCGAATTCTCGCAGCCCAGGCCAGTCGCGAGGACAGGCTCCGAACTGCCGACGATGTCATCGACAACAACCGCAGCTTGCAGGACCTCCGCAGGGAAGTTACTGCGCTGGATCGGAAATATCGCCACCTTGCTGCACAGCCAGGTCCGCATTGACGGCCTTCTGGAATTCCAGAATATCCGACTCACTGACCTTAGGCACGAGCAGCGGATCCTCTGCCATTTCTCGCTGCAGCTGAACGAGAGCCCTGTCCGCCAGTATCAGGGCCTCGCCGCCAAAGTCGCGCGATGCCAGCAGCGAGGCCATTGCCATCGCATGGCTCGGGCCCGGCCGTGAATCCAGCGACTTCTCGAAGGCCTCGACCGCTTCTCCCGGCCTGTCCAAGAATACTCGTGTATAGCCAATCAAGAACTGGATATGTGAGTACGCCAGCGACGTCGGATTGCCATTTGGCGACACATCCAGCATCCGCACGAACAAGGACTCGAGCCGCTCGTTTTCAACATTTGGACAACTGCCCAGAACGACCGCTTCTGCAAATACGTTGTATGCCTTCAGAGCCCGAGAATCAAAAGGCAATTGCAACAACGTATGTGCGACTCTCTCGAACTCACGTGCGTCAAGCACGTTCTCGCCACACAGAAAATAGAGGCGGCTAAGCAGAAGCAGGGGATCAGCGGGTAACTTCTCGATTGCCTCTTCTATTACCGCAATTGCCTCGGATCGACGCCCGGAAATGAACAGGAGCTTCGCATACTGCGACTGCGCTCTGGCAGATGTGGGCGCCTTCAAAGCCGAGGTTTCGATCATGGACGGAAGACTCGCCCACACGGTCGCCGAGTAACGTGTGAATGAGGTCAGCAACAGAACTACGGCAAGCGAGACGATGCCGAAGGTCCTCGGGCTGGCTTTGCGATAAAGCCATTCGACGAGGGGCAGAAACAGGAATGCTGTTGCAGGATAATTCCGATGCTCGAAGTACAGCTCAAGGTTGACGACCGTTGACTCAAGCAGGTGGCTACCATAGAAGAACAGAACGGCAAGTGAGAACAGCGGGTACTGCCGCCGTTTTGCCAACGCCAGGCCTATCACCGCAACGTGAAGGAGGTGGCTCAGCGCTGTCGTTACGGGCACAAACAGCCCGGTCGACTTGATAAAGTGATCCTGAAATATGCCTGTCGTATAGAGTTTGGGGATATACCAGTGCTGCAGATACTCAATAAGGACGCGGCCCTGCGTGAGGAACCGTTCATACACACTGAAATCCCTGGGAGGCAAAATATCGAAAAAGCTTTCTGCCAGCAGTAGTCTGGCAAGATAAAGACCAACTACAGCGGCGGGTAAAATGATGCATACGCTCATCCAGTAGCGATTCAGCGCGGGTAGTCTGTGCCGCTGGCTGGCGACCACTGTCAATTCAATGACACCAACGAGCAACGGCAACAGAATTCCGTTCTCTTTGGACAGCATGGCCAGCAGCGTGAACACGCCGATAGCCGCCGTCATGATCAAATAGGCCTTCTTCGTGTTCTCTGCTATTTGCAGGCGCCCGTACAAATACAGAGCGAGTCCGGCGAACATGAATAGGGTCGACAACTGCGCCATCCGTTGCACGATATAGAGCGTCGTGGAGACGAGAAACGGGTGCAGAATCCACATCGCTGTTGCGACGAGAGCGATCCAGCGAACGCCTCGTTCACTCACTTCGAGGCATTTCAACACCATCGTCGTCAGAACCCCGAGCAGAATTCCGTTGATAAGATGAATGACGAGGTTCGTCCGTTTGAAGGGAAGCGAATCCGCTGGCCAGTTGTTCGCATCGATCAGGAAACTCAGCAGAGAGATAGGCCTGCCTGTGGGCCCCGAGTGCCCACCAAACACGAAGCGTTTGAATGTCTCCCAGTTTGTTACGCCACCGTAGTCGCCAAGCACGGCGATAGAGCCGAAATCGTCGAGCAGATAAGGACCATTTAGCCCCGGCCAGTACGCCAGAACCGCAGCCAGCAGCACGATGAGCCAACCGGCAAGGAATCCCAGTTGCTGTTTCTTTATCTGCGCGGCTCTTTCTTTCAAATTCATGTGTTGACCGGGTCTCGTGTCGTATTGTCCCGGGGATTCTAGCTTGATGAACCTGTTTCACATAGCCGGGAAGTCACACTTCACGCATCGGGCTATTTGCCACCCGTCCAACGCTGGCGCAGAATAGACCAATGGCAATATCCGCCTCAGAGATTTCACCGGAGTCAGCCGGAGCCGTGACTAACTACGAGCAGCCGCTGTCGGAGCGCATGCGCACGTTTCTGCGGCTCGAGTTTCTCTACCAGCAGATTCTGTACTACGGCGAACGAGAAGCCGACTGGGCAACTCGTGCGACTGTTTCGACACTTTTGGAAATGCTGGCGATTTTGTCGCGGGGCGACGTTCGCAGCGACGTACACAAGGAACTCGATCATCAGCTCGGTGTCCTCGAGCGCTTTCAGAAGCAACCTGGCGTCGACGACGGGCGACTCGATACCTTGATCCACAATATCGTGGCAAGTCGGGACGAACTCAGCCATATTGGCACCGCGTTTCTGAATCCGCTAAAAGATTGCGAGTTCCTCAATGCAATCAAGCATCGTAGCGCGATACCGGGCGGTACTTGTGAATTCGACCTGCCCGAGTATAACCACTGGCTGCGACAGCCCTTTGAACGCAGACAGCAGGACATGGAGAAGTGGATGTCGGCAATCCGCCCGGTTTGCGATGCGGTTTCCGAGTTTCTCTGGCTGATTCGCGAAAGCGCGCAACCCATGGAGAAGATGGCCGTTAATGGCATGTACCAACACAACATGCAGAAGAACGGCAACTGTCGCCTGTTGAGAGTCACCCTTGCCGGAAGCAGCTCGCTGTTTCCCGAAATCAGCGGCAGCCAGCACCGCTTTACAGTCCGTTTTCTTGAATGGTCGACGATCGACAGTCGTGCCGTCCAGACCGGGCACGACGTCCCGTTCCAACTCTCAATTTGCTAGTGTTGCTGCTGCAGAGCCTCCACGACCGGCACATCCGCCGGCAGTAATTCATTGGCATCCAGTCGATCCCGCGGCACCCATCGCAATGCCTGGCCCTCGCGCCCAACCGGTTCGCTGTTCCACGCGCTGACGATAAAAAATTCGATCGTCACGACGCGATCCTCGTACTCATGACGCAGGTTCATGAAAGACGCACAGGTGGTTACTTCAATCCCCAGTTCTTCCGCGAGTTCACGCGAGAGCGCCTCCAGTGGCGTCTCATCCGACGCGATTTTTCCGCCTGGAAACTCCCACAAGCCGTGGAACGGCCCGCCGCCGAGACGCTCGGCGATCAGCACTCGACCTCTGGAATCGCAGAGAACGCCTGCCGCAACATCAAAGTGATTCATCAGCGCCGAGAACTCAGCTCAGCTTCCCATGACACTGTTTGAACTTCTTGCCGGACCCGCATGGGCAGGGCTCATTGCGACCCACCTTGCGGCCATCACGAACAAAGGGTGCTGGCTGCTCGGCGGCCGAAGCACCCGCTCCTGACGGAGCGTTCAACGCCGATGCTTCGGCGTGCTGGAACTTCATTTGCTCGTCCTTGCGGCGGCGCGCTTCCATTTCGGACAGATCTTCTTCGCCTTGAATACGAATTCGCGAAAGGATGCTGATGGAGTCGTGCTTCACCTGTTCGATCATTTCGCCGAACATTTCGAAGGCTTCGCGCTTGTACTCCTGTTTCGGATTTTTCTGCGCGTACGACCGCAGGCCGATTCCCTGGCGCAGGTGATCCATGGCCGCAAGATGCTCTTTCCAATGGAAGTCGAGCTGACGCAGCATTACCTGCTTCTCTACGCCACGCATCAGCTCTGCACCGATGTCGCCGACTTTCTTGGCGTATGCATTGTCGACTTCCTGAATGCACCGCTCGCTGATCCCATCCGCCGTAAGCGTAGGATCTTCTCGTATCCAGCGGGCCACGTCGGCGCGAACGCCAAATTCTGCGTCGAGGGCATGGCTCAGACTGTCGGCATCCCACATTTCTTCAAGGCTGCCGGGAGGAATATGCTGATGAACGCTTCCTTCGACGACCTCTTCGCGAATTGCGCCTATCGACTCCTCGATCTCATCCGCTTCCATCAGGTCGTTTCGCATTACATAGACGACTTTGCGCTGGTCATTCGCGACGTCGTCGTATTCGAGCAGGTTCTTACGAATGTCGAAGTTGTGCGCCTCAACTTTCCGTTGTGCCCGCTCGATCTGGCGCGTTAACAGCTTGCTCTCAATCGCCTCACCTTCGCGCATACCGGCGCGTGACAGCAGGCTTTTGGTGCGTTCCGGGTCGCCGAAGATGCGCATCAGCGTGTCGTCCATGGAGAGGTAAAAACGCGAAGAACCCGGGTCTCCCTGGCGTCCGGAACGGCCGCGGAGCTGGTTATCGATACGGCGCGACTCATGGCGCTCGGTACCTACGATATGCAGCCCACCGGCTTCAAGGACCGAGTTGTGGCGTTCCTGCCAGTCCGCCCGAACCGGCTCCTCGTCGCCGCCCTCCGGCAACTTCGCCAGGTCGGCATCCAGGCTACCGCCGAGCACGATATCCGTACCTCGACCTGCCATGTTTGTGGCGATCGTGATCGCGCCAGGTCGACCGGCATTTTGCACGATCAGGGCTTCCCGTTCGTGCTGCTTCGCGTTCAGCACTTCGTGTTTGATCTTCCTTCCCTTGAGGAAATTCGATAACAGTTCGGATGCCTCAATTGACGTGGTACCAACCAGCACTGGCT
The DNA here is from genome assembly GCA_009937605.1 of Gammaproteobacteria bacterium. Taxonomy (GTDB): domain Bacteria; phylum Pseudomonadota; class Gammaproteobacteria; order Steroidobacterales; family Woeseiaceae; genus UBA1847. The sequence goes on from JAACFG010000121.1 coordinate 5,735, forward strand.
GGCCACGCTCACTGCAATCGACGATATCTTCAACGATGGCCTCGTATTTATCGTCCTCAGTCAAGTACACGAGATCCGCGTGGTCGATTCGGACCATCGGCTTGTGGGTTGGGATAACGACCACTTCCAGACCGTAGATCGACTGGAACTCGAACGCCTCAGTATCGGCCGTACCGGTCATACCCGAGAGGTTGCTGTAGAGGCGGAAGAAGTTCTGGAACGTAATTGAGGCGACAGTCTGGTTCTCCTGTCGGATCGACACACCTTCCTTTGCCTCAACCGCCTGATGTAAACCATCGCCCCAGCGACGTCCTGGCATCGTGCGGCCGGTGAATTCGTCGACGATCACAACTTCGCCGTCTTTGATAATGTACTCGACATCGCGCTGGTAGATTGCGTGTGCGCGCAACGCCGCGTTCAAGTGATGTAACAGGCGGATGTTGCCCGCGTCATAAAGGCTCTCGCCTGCCTGGAGCAAGCCGGCCTGGACCATGAGTGCCTCGACCTTCTGGTGGCCTTCCTCAGTCACATGGGCCTGTTTGGCCTTGAGGTCGAGAGTGAAATCACCACGCGATAACAGGCGGCATTTCGCCGGCTTTTCGCTATCGTCGACGAGGACGACGTCGGCTTCGTTTTCCTCGGCCAGTGAGACGGCTTCTTCCAGCGTCATCACTGCATCATCACGATCGGTGAGCTGGACGCGGTTAAAGGGAATGTCGTAGTTGGTCGGTTCCTCAGTAATTTCCTGGGCATTCAGTTTCGGAATCAGCTTGTTTATCTGGCCGTACAGATCGGTGCTGGACTCGGCCGGACCCGAAATAATCAGGGGTGTGCGCGCCTCGTCGATGAGGATTGAATCCACCTCGTCGACAATCGCAAAATTCAGCAGGCGTTGTGTCTTGTCTTCCAGCGAGAACGCGAGATTGTCGCGCAGGTAGTCAAAACCAAGCTCGTTATTCGTGGCATAGGTAATGTCTGCAGCGTACGCAGCGCGTTTTTCCTCGCCGCTTAGTCCCGACTTCGATACGCCGACCGTCAGGCCGAGAAACTCATAAATCGGACGCATCCAGTCGGCGTCGCGTTGCGCGAGGTATTCATTAACTGTTACAACGTGCACGCCATCCGAGCTAATTGCGTTGAGGTAGGCAGGAAGGGTCGACATCAAGGTCTTGCCTTCGCCCGTCCGCATCTCGGCGATGTTGCCATCGTGCAGCACCATGCCACCGATTAGCTGGACATCGAACGGACGCATACCCATCGTCCTCACCGATGCCTCGCGAGCGACCGCGAACGCCTCGGGGAGGAGTTGATCCAGCGTTTCGCCATCCACATATCGCTGACGGAATTCTTCGGTCCGGGCCCTGAGCTCGCTGTCGCTAAGCGCCTGCAGGCCTTCCTCGAGAGAATTGATGGTTTTGACGACTTTTGAGTACTGACGCAGCAGGCGCTGGTTGCGGCTGCCGAAAAGGCTAGTCAGGAAATTGGCCACGCAGGGCTCCCGCTCAAACAAAGGCCGCTATTCTACGGCCACACGAATCCAATGTCGCGATTTATGGGCATTTCTTGCGAACACAACCCACTTTGCCTGGGCCCGCGACCAAAGCCCTGACGGGGTAACTATTTTAGGGGTTTGCGACGTCTACTTTGACGAGTCGCGGATGAACGTTACCGGGTTGACCCGGCGGCCATTGTGCAGTACTTCGAAGTGCAAATTCGGGCCCGTAGCACGGCCTGTCTTGCCCATCAGGGCAACGATCTGCCCTTTCCTGACCTCGTCACCGACGGCAACGCGGTTCTCAGAATTATGCGCATAGCGCGTCGAGTAACCATTACCGTGGTTAATCTCGACCATAACGCCGTAGCCATAGCGGTCGCCGGACCAGGTCACAACGCCGTCGGCAACCGCGACGATCTCGTCGCCACGTTTGCCCGCAAAATCAATACCGGTGTGATTCGCGGGCTTGCCCGTGAACGGGTCGGTTCGCTTTCCAAAATACGACGATAGCCATCCTGACTTGACCGGTCGACCCTGCGGGTAGACGCGCTCACTCAGGCTTTGATTCATCAGGACTGATTCGAGGACACCGAGCTGAGCCTCACGACTGTCCAGCTGATAGCTCAGCGACGTCATAGCCTCGAGGACCTCAGGAACTGCGACGTTGGAGCCGGCGGCCATAGGTTCTTCGGGACCACCCAGCGCCGGATCAGAGTCGAAGTTGAACTCGTCGCCATCAATATCGGCCATCTCGGTAATGCGGCGGCCGACAGCGTCGAGTCGAATAATGCGTGCATTCATCTGGGCGATGCGGATCGCCAGTGCGTCGAGCGTATCTTCGTTGCCCTGGCGAATCGTGTCGATGGTCTCGCGTTGCGCTTCGAGATCGATCGCGAGCTGTGACAATTCGGATGTACTGACGCCAGAACCTGTTTTGGACGAGTACCAATAGCCGCCCGCGAATCCGGCAAACATGACGGCCGTCGCCACAACGGCGGCAGCAATGCCGGCCACGAGGCCAGACAGACTTAGCTGACGGGTTTTTCCGAACCCTTTGCCGAAAATTACAACGTTCATCTACATTAATCCCGGATGCGCAACAAACGCTCGGTTTTCTCTCCTGCAAGGTGCGACTACGCAGGCCATAATGCCGCGCACGCCTCTTTTGGTTCTTGTAGACCTGCAGTCCCTGTTCACTTCGGTAGCCCCGCTGTCCGGTTTCTATGCCCGGACCGGTGGATTTGCGTCCCCGCCTCACAGCGGGTTTGCCCTTATCGTGTGCGACAATATGCATAATGTCGGTTTTTATTACAAGCGGACGATAGTCAGTGTGAGCACCAGTTCCAAAAGGGCGGGCAAAAGCGCTAACTGCGTCACATTTTTATGGCCAATAATGAGCTCAAAAATCTACTAAATCCCAGTGATGGCGGGGACTTAGGGCAAATCGTACGGCGCGCCCGTCAAATGGGCGAGCTAACGCACGTTCTGTGCAAGGCCTTGCCGGACGACTATGCCGGTGCAATCGTCGCGGCGAACCTCCGCGAAGACGGAGATCTCGTCGTCATCGCCGCAACGTCAGCGTGGGCCAGCCGGCTCCGCTACGAGACGGACACGCTGCTCGCCGCCGCGCGCGCCGCCGGGCTCGAACCGGCAACCTGCCGGATCCGCGTTACCCAGTCATAGAAGGTGTCAGGCGTAGGCGGGTGTAGCGTAGGAAATCGGCGCTTTCTTCTCGTCATTGAACGTGACGTGCTCGTACGTGGACTCGTCTGCGAGCATGGCGCGCACCAGCTTGTTGTTCAGATCATGTCCGGACTTGTAGGCCTTAAACTCGCCGATCAGATTGTGGCCCAGCAAGTAGGCATCGCCGATCGCATCCAGAATCTTGTGGATTACGAACTCGTTTGAGTAACGCAGCCCGTCCTCATTAAGAATGCGGTAATCGTCGAGCACGATCGCATTGTCCATGCTGCCACCAAGCGTCAGATTGCGTTCACGCAGCGCTTCCACATCGCGCAGGAAACAAAACGTACGCGCACGACTGACCTCTTTGAGGAACGATGTTGACGAGAAGTCGATGGTCGCGTGCTGGCTCAGCTTATTGAATACCGGGTGATTAAAGTACACCTCGAAATTCACCTTGAAGCCATTGAACGGGATAAGCTCTGCCCACTTGTCACCGTCTTCCACCCGCACCTTTTTCTTGACGCGAATGAAACGTTTGGCCGCATTCTGCTCTTCAATCCCGGCGGACTGCAGCAGAAAGACGAATGGGCCGGCGCTGCCGTCCATGATTGGCACTTCGGAAGCCGACAGATCGACATACAAATTGTCGATACCGAGACCCGCCAGCGCAGACATCAGGTGCTCGACAGTCGCGATGGTCACACCATCTTGCTCGAGTGTCGTGCCCAGCATGGTCTCACCGACCAGCAACGGGTCGGCAGGAATATCCACAGGGGGCTCGAGATCAACACGCCGGAACGTAATACCCGAGTTCTCGGCTGCGGGGCGGAGGGTCATGTATACCTTCTCACCAGAGTGCAAACCGACGCCAGTCGCTCGAATTGTCGATTTGAGAGTTCGTTGTCTCAGCATGTCGCGCGCAAGATTAACATATCGTGGAAAAACTCTACAAGAATTAGACTGTTAGCTCGCAGGTATCGAGGCAATCTGAA
>JAACFG010000122.1 GCA_009937605.1 Gammaproteobacteria bacterium
ATCCATGCCTGAGAGTGTTGTCAGCCAGCCCAAGGTCAAGCTGCGCGACGTCGAGGTCGTCGGCCTCGGTTTCAATGCCCAGACGTTCCTGCTGACCTTTGATGTCAGTAACCCGAACCCGTTTTCGCTGCCCGTCAATCGCATCAAGTATGGGCTGAAACTGGACGGACAGCTGTTTGCGAGCGGAGAAACGGCTTGCGACTTTTCAATACCGGCCGGCGGGGACTCGGAGTTTGCGATCAGCGTGGAACTCGACCTTCTGTCGACCGCGCCAAACTTACTGACCACGGTCCGCAACAGCTCGCGCAGCGAGATTCCGTACCAACTCAAGGGCGAACTCGGCCTCGATATTCCCCTGGCGCCAAGCGTGACTTACCGAACGGACGGCTCGATCAGCCTTCGCTGAAGCGGTTTCCAGAGCAACCAATGCGGTCACCGCAGACGTGATCTATACTGATTGGTTCGCGGCGCTCTGCGCCAATTCAATTTGTATTTCTTGATGGGGACCGCTTTCGGGCGATCTCAACAGCCCGCATGACAGAGTATTCGGCCAACAACCTGCTTGACCCGGAACAGCATCGAGACAGTTGCGGCTTCGGTCTGATCGCCAATCTTGACGATTTGCCGAGCCATTGGGTCGTGGAGACGGCGATTGAGGCGCTGGCGCGCCTGACGCACCGCGGCGCGGTGGCTGCCGACGGCAAGACCGGTGACGGCTGCGGCCTGCTGATCAAGTTTCCAGAGTCCTTCCTGCGTGCCGTGGGTGAGGAGCTCGGGTTCAAGCTTAACAAGCGCTTTGCGACGGGCACGGTATTCCTGAGCCGCGACCCCGCGACGGCGACCGCCGCGCGCCAGGCGATTGATGCTGCAATTGCCGACACCGGGCTTGAGGTCGTTGGCTGGCGAGACGTACCGGTTGATCCGTCGGCCTGCGGCGAACAGGCGCTGGCAACGCTTCCTGGGATCCGGCAGGTCTATGTCAACGCGCCTGGCGGCATGCCGCGCGGCGCATTCAATCGCAAGCTGTTTCTGGCCCGCCGACGGGCCGAGAAGCGTATCGCCGACAACGAGACATACATTGCGAGCCTGTCCTCGGTCACGATCAGCTACAAAGGCATGATCATGCCGGCGGCACTTCCAGTCTTTTACCCGGATCTTCGCGATCCGCGCCTCGAGTCATCGGTGTGCGTATTTCACCAGCGCTTCTCGACGAACACACTACCCCAGTGGCGACTGGCGCAGCCATTCCGTTTTCTCGCGCACAACGGCGAGATCAATACGATTCGGGGCAATCGTAACTGGGCGATCGCGCGCACCAAGAATTTTGTTTCGGACAAGCTCGACGATATCTCGGACCTCGATCCGATCGTGTCGCTGACGGGTTCGGACTCATCAAGCCTCGACAACATGCTGGAGGTTATGCGCGCGGGTGGCATGGACGTTGTCCAGGCGATGCGCATCCTTTTGCCACCGGCCTGGCAGACCGTCGATAACATGGACCCGGACGTTCGAGCGTTCTACGAGTTTTATGATTGCCAACTCGAGCCCTGGGATGGTCCAGCTGGCATCGTGTTGACTGATGGTCGCTACGCAGCCTGCTGTCTCGATCGCAATGGCCTGCGTCCGGCGCGCTACGTGATAACCAAGGACCGCCACCTGACCGTTGCCTCGGAGGTTGGTGTCTACAACTACGACGAAAAGGACGTCGTCAGCAAGGGCCGCCTAGGCCCTGGCGAGATGCTCGCCGTGGATCTGGTGAATGGTGTCCTGCTCGACAACGACGACATACATGACATCCTCAAGACGCGGGCACCGTATAAGAAGTGGTTGAAGAAGGGCGTTCGTTATCTCGATTCCTTGCTTGTCGATACCAGAACGGCCGCCGAGCCTTTTGATGCAGAGACCCTCGCGGCGTACCAGAAGATGTTCAACCTCTCCCGCGAGGAGATAAACGAAGTCATTGCGGTGCTGGCAAAGGCCGAAATGGAAGCAGTAGGGTCAATGGGTGATGACACGCCGATGGCGGTCCTTTCTCAGAAGGTCCGGTCGCCGTTTGACTACTTCCGTCAACAATTTGCACAGGTCACGAATCCGCCAATCGATCCGCTGCGCGAACGCATCGTGATGTCGTTACAGACGAATGTTGGTGGTGAATCGAACCTGTTCGACATCGGGCCGGCACACGCGGAGCAGGTGATTATCAATTCACCGGTACTCTCGCAGGCCAAACTCCGGCAGTTGCTGGGCCCGGATATGTTCGAGGAGCAGCACGTATTCATCGATCTCAACGTCGACGAGAACCTGAGCCTGACAGAAGCGCTCGACAAGATTTGTGCCGCCGCCGAACAGGGCGTGCGCGATGGCAACCTGCTGGTCATGCTCAGTGATCGGTATCTCGAGAAGGGCAAGCTGCCGGTGCACGCGCTGCTAGCGACCGGTGCGGTGCATCACCACCTGGTGAAAACGGGTTTGCGCTGTGACGCAAACATCATCGTCGAGACCGGCGTAGCGCGCGATGCACACCATATCGCCTGCCTGATTGGCTACGGCGCAACGATGGTTTATCCCTACCTCGTATACCAGTCCCTGCATGACATTGCACAGCGCGGCAACCTCTCGAAGCAGCAACAGCTGGGACGCAGTTACCGGCGCGGTATTCGCAAGGGTCTGTTCAAGATCATGTCGAAGATGGGGATTTCGTCTGTCTCGAGCTATCGCGGTGCGCAGCTCTTCGAGATCGTCGGCCTGAGTGACGACGTTGTCGACCGATGTTTCAAGGGGACGACCTCGCGTATCCAGGGCACCAACTTCGACGACCTCCTGTATGACCAGAAGCAGCTGGCCGAGGCCGCGTGGGAACAGCGCCTGCCTATTGAGCAGGGCGGGCTCTACAGGTACGTGCATGGCGGTGAGTACCACTGCTACAACCCGGATGTTGTCACGACACTTCAGTCGGCGGTGCGCAGCGGGGACTTCGAGCGGTATCGGGAGTACGCGAAGCTCGTCAACGAGCGTCCGGTTTCGACGCTGCGTGACCTCATGGGGATCAAGCCTGCCGGCGACGCCATTCCTCTGGACGAGGTTGAGCCTGTCGAGGCCATCCTGCCGCGCTTCGACAGTGCGGGAATGTCGCTGGGCGCGTTGTCGCCGGAGGCGCATGAGTCGCTGGCTATTGCGATGAACCGCATGGGCGGACGGTCGAATTCGGGTGAGGGCGGAGAAGACCCGTCGCGCTACGGCAATGAGCGCATGTCGAAGATCAAACAGGTCGCATCGGGGCGCTTCGGTGTGACGGCCGAATACCTCGTCAACGCCGAAGTGATCCAGATCAAGATTGCACAAGGGGCGAAGCCAGGTGAGGGCGGCCAGTTGCCAGGCCACAAGGTCAACGAAATGATCGCGAAGCTGCGCTTCGCAAAACCGGGCGTGGGCCTGATCTCACCACCGCCGCATCACGACATCTACTCGATCGAAGATCTCGCACAGCTAATCTTCGATCTCAAACAGGTAAACCCGCAGGCGCTTGTGTCGGTCAAGCTTGTTGCCGAGCCGGGTGTTGGCACGATCGCAGCCGGCGTCGTCAAGGCTTACGCCGACCTGATCACGATCTCGGGGTATGACGGTGGGACGGGTGCCAGTCCGCTGAGCTCGGTCAAGTATGCGGGTAGTCCCTGGGAGCTCGGCTTGTCGGAGACCCACCAGGTGCTGCGCTCGCAGGACATGCGTCACCAGGTTCGCCTGCAGACGGACGGTGGCCTGAAGACGGGCCTCGACGTTATCAAGGCCGCCATGCTGGGTGCGGAAAGCTTTGGCTTTGGCACTGGCCCGATGGTGGCGCTTGGTTGCAAGTATTTGCGTATCTGTCATCTGAATAACTGCGCGACGGGAGTGGCGACACAGAATAATGTGCTGCGTAGCGAGTACTTCATCGGCTTGCCCGAGATGGTCATCAACTTCTTCCGCTTTATCGCGGAGGAGGTTCGACACCTGATGGCTGAACTTGGCGTGAGCAAGTTCGAAGACCTGATCGGCCGCACTGACTTGCTGGAAATCAAGGACGGTGAAACTGTTCGCCAGTCACGCCTGGATCTGTCGCCGATTATTTCGACAGATGGGCTGGCAAAGGACGCGCCACAGTTCTGTACCAACCCGCACAACGAACCATTCGACAAGGGCGAACTTGCAGAGCAAATGGTCGAGGCGGCGTTGCCGGCTATTGAGTCGATGAGCGGTGGCCGTTTCGGCTTCGAAGTCCAGAACTTCAATCGCTCTATTGGCGCGCGACTTGCCGGTGAGATCGCACGGCGACACGGCAATGAAGGCATGGCCGACGCACCGCTGGATATCGTGCTTCGCGGAACAGCCGGACAAAGTTTCGGTGCCTGGAATCTTTCAGGTCTCAACCTGACCCTTGCGGGTGATGCCAACGACTATGTCGGCAAAGGCATGTCAGGTGGCCGCATCGTCGTTCGGCCGCCGGAAGAGGCGGAATACGTTGCGCGTGACACAGCCATCATCGGTAACACGTGCCTCTACGGTGCGACAGGAGGCCAGTTGTTCGCGGCAGGTAGGGCGGGCGAACGCTTCGCTGTTCGGAACTCGGGCGCAACAGCCGTGATCGAAGGCACCGGCGACCACTGTTGTGAGTACATGACCGATGGCGTCGTTGTTGTGCTTGGACAGACGGGCGTGAATTTTGGTGCAGGCATGACGGGCGGCTTCGCGTATGTGCTCGATATCGAGCGCGACTTTGTCGATCGCTACAACCACGAGCTCATCGATATTCATCGCATCACGCCGGAGAGCATGGAAGCACACCTGCACCACTTGCGTTCCCTGGTATTGGCGCACGTCGAACAGACGGGCAGTGTTTGGGGAGAAGCGATTATCGAGGACTACCGAACGTTTCTGTCGAAGTTCTGGGTCGTTAAGCCAAAGGCGGCAGAGCTTGGGTCACTGATTGCCTCGCTAAGGCAGGCCGCGTAATGGCAAAGCACCCACTGCAGTTCCTGGAAGTACCGCGAAAGGATCCCGCGAAAGAGGGGGCCGAGGAACGCGTTGAGCATTTCGGCGAAATCTATGGGTCCTACGACGGCGCGAATGCGGCTGCGCAGGCAGGTCGCTGCCTGGACTGCGGCAATCCGTATTGCGAGTGGAAATGCCCGGTGCACAATTACATTCCGAACTGGCTTGCGCTGGTTGAAGAGGGCAAGTTGTTCGAAGCCGCCGAACTGTCCCACCAGACGAATTCACTGCCGGAGATTTGTGGACGTGTTTGTCCGCAGGATCGACTGTGCGAAGGCGCCTGTACTCTCGAGGACGCAAACGGTGCCGTTACGATCGGCAGCATTGAGCGTTACATTACGGACGAAGCGGTTGCCCAGGGATGGCGACCGGATATGTCCCATGTCAGCGACTCAGGTAAACGCGTCGGAATTGTCGGCGCCGGGCCGGCAGGGCTTGCGGCGGCCGATGTGCTGGCACGTAACGGCGTGCGTTCGGTTGTATTCGATGCGTATCCGGAGATTGGCGGACTCCTGACCTACGGCATTCCGCCGTTCAAACTCGAAAAACAGGTTGTGCGGCAACGACGGGAAATTCTCGAGGGCATGGGCGTCCAGTTCGTATTGAACACCAGGATCGGCGCGGACAAGCCGTTCGAGGAGTTGCTTGAGGAGTTCGACGCTGTGTTCCTTGGCATGGGCACCTACGCGTACGTGACCGGTGGCTTTGCTGGCGAAGATCTCGACGGCGTCTACGATGCACTGCCTTACCTGGTCGGGAATGCCTACCGCGAGCTGGGGCACGACGAGTCCGATGCAAGCTACATCGATCTGAAGGGCAAGAACGTCGTTGTACTTGGAGGCGGCGATACTGGCATGGACTGCAATCGCACCGCGATTCGCCAGGGTGCCGCCAGCGTCACCTGCGCGTATCGACGCGACGAAGAAAACATGCCGGGTTCCAGGCGCGAAGTGGCGAACAGCAAGGAAGAGGGCGTGACGTTCCTGTTCAACCGCCAGCCACTGGAGATTCTGGGTGACGACAAGGTCACAGGCGTTAAGGTCGTGGAAACGAAACTTGGCGCCCCGGGTTCAGACGGTCGGCGAAGCCCGGAGCCAATTCCAGGGGCAGAGGAAATCCTCCCTGCGGATGTAGTCGTGATCGCTTTCGGATTCAGACCCAACCCACCCGAATGGCTCGGTGAACATTCGATCGATACGCTGGAAAGTGGGCGAGTGCTCGTGAAGTCGATGGGTGCCTGCCCGTACCAGACCAGCAACCCGAAAGTTTTTGCGGGTGGCGACATGGTAAGGGGCTCAGACCTCGTCGTAACCGCTGTTCACGAAGGGCGCGAGGCCGCCAAGGGAATCGCCAGGTTCCTCGAAGTCTAGGCGGGCGCCCAGAGTTCGCGATGCTGCCACTGTGGCGGCACAGACAGTTTTCCGGCACAGGCCTTCGCATCGTCTCCGAGGTACTGCGACTGCCAGGCCCCCTCCCATTCGGCTGGAAGGGCGTATGGCGGTTCGACGAGAGCTTCTGACTCAAACCCGAGGCGACTGTAGTAGGCAGGATCTCCCAGCACACAGACCAGTTGCACACCAGTCTCCTGCAGTCGTTGCAGTCCGTCGCGAACGAGCAAAGTACCGATACCCTGTCGCTGGTACGTGGGAGTGACCGCGAGCGGCGCCAGTAGTGCGGTCTTGATGTCACAATCCTCGACCTCACAACGAGTGAAAAAGACATGAGCGGCAACATTTGAGTCGGCAATCGCTACCAGCGACATGCCGATTTCCGGCTCCTCCAAGAGCGCGCGTACTACCGGCAGCAGATCCTCGTCCGGGAACGCTTTTGGATAGAGTGACTCAATCGCCGCAACATCGTATTGCGTGCTCTCTCGAATGTTCAGATCAGCATTCATGAATGCTGATGACTCCTTGTCCGAGCTATACCGTCGGCAGAGGCAGGCCTTGAAGGCGCGGGAAGGACAGTTTATTGAATTTGATTACCCGAAAACAACCGCACCTAACACGAAAAGACTGAGTGCAACCATTGTCGTGGACAGAGAGATTCGTACGAATTTGAACATCATTTCATTCACCCCAGAGGTAGGTTCGATGCGGCAATCGTATTGATTTCGTGTGCCCGGAAACGTCGACTCGGTCACGTTTGGGAGACGAGTAGGTACTATCCACAGTCGCGCTCGATTGGACCGTGCGCAAACGCGGCTTATCCCCATACCAGCCGCTTAAGCGGCCGCTTGGTGGAAGTGCCGAATGGCGGCTTCCGGCCGGAAGTGGACTACCGCATCCGCTAGTCTTTCGAGAATAACCAACTCATGCCCTGTCGAAAGGACGCAGGTGGTGCGGACATATGGGAATGTCCATCAAGAGTCATGGTTTTTAGTTGCCAGGGTTTGTCGTCGACGTTGGACCAGTGGCGAATCCACTCCAGCGCTGGCTCGCGATACGTTGGATCGTCCATTGACCCGCTTCCCACGAACAGCCTGGACGGCTCATCGCCGGTCGCTGCCTCCGCATGCATTTGCAGGAAAAACGGCAGGTTCCTATGCAGCGCCGGATTGCTGGCCACATGTCCCCAGAAAAGATTGGGTTTGGTCAGTGCCGTGTACAAGACGAACTGTCCGCCGATCGATTGTCCGAATATGACTCGTCGGTCAGCGCGAGACCGGTAAGTCTGCTCAACCAATGGGAACAACTCATCACTCAAGAAGCGTTGAAACTTCTCGGCACCTCCCCAGTAGTCTCGCTCCGGCGACTTCGCGGTGTAATCCGTGGAGCGAAAGTTGCCATTCTCGAAACTGTCGCTTCCGTAGGAAATGCCAACAATAATCGCATCGGGGATTTCCTGCCCGAAGTTCAGATAACGGTAGTAAGCCGATAACAGAGGAAACAACTCACCTCCATCCAGCACATAAATCGTCGGAAAATATTGTTCGGGCGACTCATCGTAGCCATCCGGCAACATGACATACAGGTGATAAGGCCGCCCAATGACTTCGGAATCAACTCGTTGGTAGCGAGTGTCGCCGAGTCCCTGCAAGAACCGTGTGTCTACGGCCCACGACGGTGACATGGCCAATAAAGAAAGAGCTACGAAGCAGACAATTATTTTCATTACAAAGTTATTTGTCGCCTCTTATTGCTTATTGTTCCGTCTTTGTTCTCGTCGGATGTCGCGATGTCCGCTTTGGGTCAACAGCAGCCTCTCAACAGTTTATCTCCTGGGCGTCTGCTTACGGCCAGAAGCGGCCGTTAGCGGTCTTCGAACGAAATAAAAGTTACCGTGACAAAGCCGCGTTTGCTTGCTGAATACGACGGTCACCTGACTTCCACCCAAACCAGGAGATTGCCGTACCCAGCAGGAACCCGATCAGAAGTGTTAGCGCCGTTGGAATCCGCGCGTACGCCTCGAACCCCTGCCGCACCCAATCGATGTTGGTACCGACATACATGCACACGGACTCGACAAGCAAGAATATAGCGGCGACAAGAAACGGGATTCCAGACTTTCGATCTCGCAAATACAGTACCAGTGCAAACGCAATGGATATTCCCATCGCGATAACGATCGCATCGAGAATGCGCTGCGGAAATTCCGACCCCGTGAATACCAGGAATGGCAAATCCGACAAAATGACTCGACTGAAGGGTGACTCAAACAGGATCAACGGTGTCGTCAGCATATAGCCCGCGTGCAACCGGATACTTTGGCGATTTTTCAATGCCTGATAGTACAAGGTCAGGTACGCCAGAATAGCGACCATCATGGACAGTCCAAAGCTCGGACCAAGAAATCGAGCAAGCGCATTTTCATCTGCAACGTATCCTGCCGCCGACACGTTGATAATCATCGTGAAACCGACAATCAGGAACGGAAACAGAAACAGGCTCAGTATGCCGCCGATCTTGTGCAGATTTCTGCGGCGACTGCGGATGGCCCAGTCCTGGAATAGCAGGAGAGCAACCCAGATCATGGCTGTGGCAGCGTGTACGTGGAATGCCGTCGGAACCTCTGCAATCGGAACAAAATAGCTGTCCCAAAATCCGATGATGATGACGACAAGCACAAATCCCACGAAGTATTTCGCATGACGATACGGCATATTGCCCCCTGATCTATTCGTTCTTATTGTAAGCAGCACCCCATGAATCCAATGGCCGCTTCGGGTCAGTACCAGCCGTTGAGTGTATCACCAGGCCAGTGACTGCTTGCGGCCATTAGCGGTCACTCAGCGGAATGCTCAGACTCGCTTTCCTGTTCCGCCTCCGAAGCCTTTTCAGCCGCTTCCTCAAACAGGTGCAGACGCTGCTGTACCAACGCGTCAAATTCGGGACGCCAGTCGGGATTGCTCTGGCTCAACCAATCCCGGATACCACGGCCTCTAATCAGTCGATCGAGCGTCCGTTCACTGCCGGAAAAATGTGTCGGATCATTGCCGTATGTCAGCTGCCGTACGTACGCGCCCTGCAATGCGGAAAACACATTTCTGACAACCATATCGAATCTCAGTTTGTCCCCCTCGTCCAAATCCACGTAAGACTCGCCGCCTCGCGCGTACAGATCTAAGATTTCGGGATTGAGAATAAACAACTCGCGGATGCGGATGCCAGACTCCACATTTCTCTCGAATGCGGCAAGCTCCGTTGACTTCAAGCTCATAGAAAGCTCGTGAGTGTTCTGGCGAACTTGAACAGCCAGATATATCAACGACGCTACCACGGCAACTGCACCAATTATCTCTGCGATCGCGCCGACAGCATCCCAGTTCATAACTGCTCCCTTATTGTTCTTCTTTTCTTGCTTAGCCCAGCGGTCTGGTCAATGACCGCTCCGGGTCATTTCCAGCCCCCCCCCCCAAGATAC
>JAACFG010000123.1 GCA_009937605.1 Gammaproteobacteria bacterium
CGGGTAGTAGTAGCCCTCCGGCAGGCCTTGCGCCTTGGCCGCGACATAGGCCTGGTGGAAGTTGCGCAGGAAGACCGCCGCGAGGCTCTCGATATTGCCGATGCCCGAACCGTGGTAGTTCCAGGCAGTACAGGACGTCTGGTCGGTTTCATCGAGGTACCGGATGTCCATCTTGTTCATGAGCCACAGAAGTGACGCCGGGTAACCCGGGATGTTGCCGCATTGGCCACAGGACTTGTGATGCCACAACTGGTTGGTCGGGATGCGTTTGTCCCAGCCGTACAAAGTCTTGACGGTTACAGGCTCGTGCTCATCCGTGACACGATGTACCAGGATCTCCCCGTCTTTCTCGAGTTCCCACATGGCATCGCGTACGTCTTCGACGCGATCCTTGTTCGTAAGCATCGAACGCTTGTTGACGACCTGGTCAACCCAGACGGTCGCTACATGCGCATCTTCCTTGGAAAGATTTGCATCCGTCCACTCAGCGCCGTGCCCTGTAAATCGTTCACCACCGTTTCCTGACATTACACCCCTCCGGTATGTCCATTGTAGGAGCGGCCATTGGCCGCGATAGGTCGCATGCGGTTGCGGCCTGACGGCCGCCGCTTCGCTTCGCGGCCAATGGCCGCTCCTACTCTTGTCTAATCCTGCTCGTCCATCCAGTCCTCATAGTCATCTCTCTTCTCATCCATGATGTCGAGGATCACGTCGAACAGGTTCTCGTCGATTGTTTCAAGACTGTCGAGCACGCCCGTTTCTTCCCAGATCGTGTACAGCTCGACCGAAGTCTTGAGATTTACTTCCCACGCAGTCTTGGTTGTGTGCAGCGTGGGCATGGGGATCGCTTTGCGCAACGTTTCCAGCGGCGCGTCGACCTTTGAAATGTGTGGACCCCAGTCGGCAAAGCCTTCCGGGTTGATCATGTCGGGCGACAACTGATTGCCAGTCGAAATAAGCTTGAGCATGACGCGACTGAACGGGCGCAATACGCTCTTCGCAGACTCCATGCCGTGTTTGATCGCCGTCTCGCGCATGAGCATGACCAGCCCGCCCGGTGAGTTACCAAACGGGCAGCGCGCGGCACATGTGTAGCATTGCGCGCAGGACCAGATCTTCTCCTGCATCGCGTCATAGATGCCCTCGAGATTTTCTGTCCACAAGAGCTGCACGATTTCCCGCGGGCTGAAATCGTAGTAGTGCGCCGCCGGGCACGTTGCCGTACAAATACCGCAATTGAGGCAGCCATTCAGTTCGTGGTCGAACCGAAGGTCCGCCTGGATGTCCTGGAAGATTTCTTCCAGCTGATCGCGTTCTACCGGAGGCGCATCCGATACGGGATCGCCGATGTACTCCTGAATTCGGGACGCTGAGGACTGGGACATCTAGTCGAACCTCGATTTATTAATAGGAAAGAACCCTGCAATCGCCTTCCATGACTTCTTCGATCAGGTGTGCCCCACCCACGATGCCCTCACACTCGGGAATCAGATCTTCTTTGGTCATGTCGAACAGGTCCAGATTGGGTGAGCAACAGTAGAATTTTGCACCCGCTTCGTGCGCGTCCTGGATGAAGCTGTATACCGATTTCGGCGACCCTTCCTTGACGTACAGATCCTCGGCGACGCCTTTTTTCATCAGGCGGCCTGAGGTTGCTGTGCAAATCACGTCCACTTCATAATCCATCGCCGCGGCAACGGTTGCCTGAAATATCGGCGCTCCGAGCTCCTCACCGTTTCGAGGATCAGTGTTCGCCATAACAATTATGAGTTTCTCAGCCATTTCATTATTCCTTTGCCGTCAGACGGGAGGGTCCAACAGCGCATTAGCATATACTAAACTACCTGTGCATCCAATTCCCGGGCCGCCTTTGGCGAAGACATCAGGGAGGTGCATTGCACAAGACCGGTCATTATTGGCACCAGTTCATCTTCGAGGACGGGCTGCAAAGTACGTAGCTCATCGAGCCGCTCTGCAGCATCCACAGGTACCTCTTCAAATTCCATTATCAGGTCTTCGACCATGCCCAGCTTAATACCCGGATTACCCGAAAAACCATAAGCATTTTCTCCGACTTGCCAGACTGCCGGCCTCCCGAGGTTATCTTCCGCGAGCACCGTTGCATCATCGGGCAACACCGGCCAGTCACGCATATAGACCACCTGGTTGAAGGACTCCGGCAGGAATCCGTTGAGCGCGTCGGCGCGCGTCCGCGTCGCGGTCAGCAGCTCCAATGTCAGGTCTCGCGTCTCGACAGTCCCCCCGGCCGCAAGGCACAGGATCTGGGCTCCGAGCCCGATTCCGATAACGGGTGTCCCCTCTTCCAGGCGCTGGCGAGTCAATTCGACCTCAGCCTCAAGCGTGGGCAGGTCGCGTGTGCCCCCCGCACCCCAGGGGCCACCGCCCAGCAAGATCAGCGCATCGGCCGGCAACTCAGCCGAGGGCAACTTGCCTGCGGCAAACGGACGAAAGTACTGGAATCGAATTCGCCGACCTTCGAGGTGGTCTTCCATTAGTCCCAGGTATTCGCCTGCCGTGTGCTGCAGAACGGCCACGACGTTCATCGGATCCGCCTCAGCGGAGGCCAGTACAAATGCGTCGTCCGTACTCTTGCAATCAGCCATGCCCGGCGCCCTCACGTTTTGCGATCGCATCACCTATCGCTGCGATGAAGTCGTCGGCCGATACGCTGAGCATGTCGATATCCGTGGTCTCAAAGAACTCGCGCACGGCCGCCTCCATTTCGTTCAATCGAGTGCCGGCAAGAGCCGCTTCAAGATCGAAAACAACACGCGGCGGAGTCACAAAGAAATCGCCCGTGATCAATGCCCGCTGCAGAATTGCGTGCGTCGGCCCCTCGAGTTTCACGTACGCGTTAATCGTTCCTCCGGGACCCGTGTGCGTACCCTCAAGCAACTTGTCGCCCTCACCCGGGTTGTCGATTTCGGCCACGAAGTCGTCCGTGCCAATCTCGTCGAAATAATGGCGCTTCGCCAGTTCTTCTTCCGCATCGGAAATCTCGCCGGGTTCGGCTGTAATGCCAAGTCCCTCGGTAAATCCCTTGATCAATGCGGCCTTGATGGTTTTCATATCCGGTATTTCGTCGCCGAGCAGCTCCTTGAGTGTCACAACTCGTTGTTCAGCGGTGTCGAGATCGTGCTTCGCGACTTTAGCCGCAGGAATGTTCAGGGCACGCACCATCTGCGCCGGGCTCATATCCACAAGCACGGTGCCCTGGTAGATGAGGATGTCGCCGTCGAAGAAACCGCCGGTGCCACTGATCTTTCGACCACCAACCTCAATGTCGTTGCGCGGCCGGAATTTCGCACTGATACCAAGCTCTGAGAGTCCGGCGGCCGCCGCATTGCATATCTCGCGCGCGAGGTCCGGCAATGCGGCGATACCCAGTGACGCCCGGTGAAAGACAAGCTCCCAGCCGAGCTGACCCTCGTCCAGGTAGATCGCACCGCCGCCCGTAATTCGTCGCACCGTGCCAACGCCATCCTCGGCACAAAACTCGAGATTGACCTCGCGTGAGAGATCCTGGTGTCGGCCGATCAGCGCGGTCGGAGGAAAGCGCAGGAAGCGAATCGTGTCGGGCACCCGGTCTTGCTGCCGCAACTCGATGAGCGCTGCATCGAAAGCGATGTTGGACCGTCCTTCCCGGACGCCCGTATCAATGATGCGGAACGGATTACTCATTCAGCCCGGCCTATTCCACCGCGACCGGTATATCGAGCTGCTTGCGAATCTTCCTGATGTCTTTCTTTTTGGGTTGGAACGGATAGCTCGCGATGTTGCTTGGCGGTGAGTCACCATAGGGACGGTCGCAAGCAGAGATATCGTCCGCGAACTTGCCCGGGCAGCCCGAGGTCCGGAACGCAATGCCCGCGTCGATAACGTCAGACAGCTCGCTATCGGCGATGCCGTAGCTCTTGACCCGCCCTTCTTCATCGAATGACATGTGGTCAACGCGAACGCCCCGATAATCGATGAGGTAACGGGCAAGCTGCACTCTGCGCCACTGGTCACGTGGCGTCGCCGGCAGGTGGTCCATAAGCGAGCCATCTTCCGGGAAAAAACAGAACATGTGGCTGTGACCGCCAAGGTCGACGAGTTCCTGAACGAGCTTGAGTACCTCGTATTCGGTCTCGCCCATGCCGACGATGATGTGCGCGCCAAACTTCTGCGGGCCGAAGATGTCCTTCGCCTCGAGCATGATGTCCCAGTACTTCTTCCATTTGTGGGGTGACTGCACGCCTTTGCCACGCGTGCGATCGAACAGTTCCGGTGTTGCTGCATCGAGCGCCACCGTAAAGATGTCGGCACCGAGGTCCTTGGTGCGCTGCACGTCGTCGCGGGTCATCGTCGTCGGATTGGACAGGATGGAGACCGGAATCGCGCCCGGATCTATCTTGTCGGTCCATTGTTCAAGCACATCAAAGGTGTCCTGTTCTGATCGTGGATGCGTGATCATCGATATGCACATGCGATGGAACGGGCTGTTCTCGGGATCCTTTGCCACGATGTCCACGATGTCCCGCATCGGAACGGCCGGCCAGTCGACGCGAATGAAGTTGCGATCCGCGTAATCGCGTTCGGCCTCACGATGGCGAGCCAGGCCACAGTAAGCACAGTTGGCGCGGCAGCCTTCCGGGTAAGTCAGCAACAGGTTGAGGCAGCGCGTGCACTCGCAGCGATACATGCGGCCGCCCATGATACCCAGCGTAATCGCAGCCGCATTCGACAGCTGTACATACTCGGGCGACTTCATATGTGGCGCGAGGATGTTGTTGTTCGGCAGGTACACGCCCTCCGGCGGAATATCATTAGCCTTGACGTGTTTACCGTTGCGCCGGTCGACCGGGGTTTTGGCCGGCGATCGAGGCTCCATCACGTCATAAGGGTTGTAGTCCTGGCCAGTGTCGCCAGTCGCCGGTGTTTTTTTGTGTTCTATGCAACCCATCGTGAAGTGCCTTGTGTGAGATTCGTATTGCCGATTTTGATCGAGCAGCAGGAATGCGCCTGCTCAAACGGTCGGCCGATCGTGTGGGCAACTGAAACCGCGCCATCGGCCGGGAATGCAATGCCGTCGAGCCCCGCCATAATCGCGTAGGTATCTGTGACACGCTTGTGCATTCCGGGCGGACGGGCGCAGCCGAGCAATACCTGTTGCTCGGGTATCCGCTCACGCGCTTCGAGGAAAATCCTGCCGACATCCGACGTCTCAGGCGTTACGAACGTACCGGGCTTTGCGTAGAACGGCATGATCACAACGAGCACAAGCGCGTTTACGTCATACCGGCTGACGATATCGAGTGCGTTGGCTTCGCCCAGAATCCGGCCATAGTGCAGGCCAATGACGATGTGCGGCGTCACTTCCATCGAGGTAGAACACAATGCGGCAAGCGTCTCTTCGAAGTCATCGACCGGGCGCTGCAGCTTGTACACCTGTTCAATCGTCTCCTGGGCACCAATGACGTCCATCATCACGGTATCGACGCCGGCCGCTTCCATATCCCTGGCACGCCGTTCGTCCAGCAACGCCGTATGTACTGCAACTTTCAGTTGCGGGAAGTCGGTCTTCAACTGCTCGATGACCGGCATGTAACGACCGTAGGGGATTTCGTTCTTCCTGTTGGATCCGCCGCTCAGAAGGAATCCACTCAACTCCTGCGTAGCGACGAGATGCCGAACTTTTTCGTCCAGCATGGCCGGGTTGGTTGCCGGGATCATTGGTTCGAGTATTTTCTTCTGGCAGTGATCGCAATTGAGGCCACATTCAGCGGCCGTGATCGAAAATGCCGGGAAGCTGTTCTTGCCGCAACCTTCGAGCTCAGTACTTTCATACTCCTTGAAGGTGGGCGTCGAGAAGCGAATGGGGCGGGACACAGCAACGTCCGCGCGTCGCTCAAACTCAGCAACGAGGCCCGCGTCAAGCTCGGCGTCCTCGAGATCCTCAATACCGCCCAGTGATTCAAGCCAATTCATCCAGATAATTCCTTTAGCGTGCAGCTACCAATGATTTTATCTCGTCGCGAATCGGCCCGGGATACGGGGAATCCGCCATCGTCGTCAACCAGGACTCCTGCACCTCGTCTTCGTCGATCAACTCGCACTCCATGGCACGCAGATACTCGATCGCCTCATCCGGCAGTCGGTCCGGGAATACCTGGCCGCTGATCCGACCCCACATTCCGGCCCAGTAGCGAGTCACAGTCCATGGATTATAGCCGCCGCCACCAAGGATAACCGTCGGCAGGCCCTTTTCGATAACCCGATCAACCGCATCCCAAAGCGCGACGTTCGACAGTTCCATCTTTGACAACGGGTCGCCCGCAAGGCAATCGGCGCCACAGCACAGAACCAGCGCATCCGCCTTCACCTGGTCGATGAGGGGTAGCACGGCGTTCTCCACGAGAAACTCGAACTCACTGTCATTGATGCCCCGCGGCACAGCCAGGTTGTAAACGCCGGCCTCAGGCCGGGACTGTGTGCCGCTGAACGGCCAACGCTTGGCCTCGTGGACCGACAGGGTGGTCACACGGCCTTCATCGAGGAATGCATCTTCGACACCATCGCCATGATGGGCATCAAGATCGATGTACAACACGCTCCGGCTGCCCTCTTTGAGAAACGTCAGGATCGCAAATACCGGGTCATTGAAGTAGCAGAAGCCACTCGCGCGGTCTGCCCGGCCGTGATGGGTGCCGCCGCTCGGATGGAACACAACATGCCCCTTGCTCGCCAGTTCAGCCGACATGATTGAGCCGCCGACCGTCATCGAAGCTCGTTCAAAAAGGCCAGGGAACAGGGGGTTTTCAAACGTCCCCACCTGGTAACGCTCGCGGACGTCGGGCTCGACCCTACCTGTGGCGTTTGCGTATTGCAGAGCGCGGACATAAGCACGATTATGGAATTCGAGTAACTGATCGACAGTCGCGGGCTGGCTCTCGCGGAAGCTTGTTGCGTCCAGCCAACCGAGAATTTGCAGCACGTCGACGACTGCGGCGTGACGGACTATATTGAGCGGGTGATTGAGACCAAACGCGGGTTTCCGGTAGATCTCGCTACCAATGTAGAACGGCGCGACGTGGTTCATCGATCGAGAATATTATATTTCACTAATAAAGACAATTCTGATAATCTAATACGAGATTTGCTCTACACCCCTTTAACGACGAGGTTCTAAGAAATGTCCGCTGAAGAAAAAAGCATGTCAATCATTGTGACCAAGGGGTCTCTTGACTGGGCCTATCCGCCTTTCATCCTCGCAACCACTGCGGCTGCGATGGGGCTGCCCGTTACAATGTTCTTTACCTTTTACGGTTTGCCGCTGTTGCTCAAAGACCTGAAATTGCAGGTCACAGCCGCGGGCAATCCAGCCATGAAGATGCCGATGGCCGGCATGCACGTGGGTTTGCCTAACTTGCTGACCGCCGTTCCGGGTGTCGATGCGATGGCCTCGGTCATGATGAAAAACCTGATCAAGAAGAAAGGCGTTGCCTCGATAGATGAGCTGCGAGAGGCGGCGGTCGAATCGGAGGTCCGCATGATTGGGTGCCAAATGACCATGGATCTCTTCGAGTACGATAAGAAAGACATGATCGACGGCATCGACATCGGTGGGGCCGCTACCTACATCGAATGCGCCACCCAGGCCGACATCAACCTGTTTATCTAGTTACAAATACTATTTGCCATCGCTTCACGGAGAACAACAAATGGCTGACCACACTCTTGACGCAAAGGGCCTGAACTGCCCCTTGCCTATTTTGAAAGCACGCAAAGCGCTCAAGGAAGTTCCCGACGCAGGCGTCCTGGAAATTCTCGCAACTGACCCTGGTTCCGTTGCCGATTTCGAGGCTTTTTGCCGCCAGACGGGCAATGAACTGCTCGAACATTCAGAAGATGACGGCGTTTATCGCTTCCTGATCAAGAAAGCCGCTTAAAACAACAATTACGCTGGAACTGTGATCGCGTGACTGGCGAGGCCGGTCACGCGGGACAGCTCGTGCAGCATGTAAATTGGGCGCTGCCGGGCCTCGTCTTCGTCGACACCCTTGCGCACGTCAACCGCAACGCTTGGCATGATTCGCGCTTGCGTTCCCGCCCATTCGCGGCTCACAGGCCAGTGCACATGCCCGCAAAGCAAACCCACGACTTGTGCATTTCGGCCGACGATTTCCTCTAGCTGCGCAGCCTCTTCGGATCTGCGGTAGCCGCCAATGTAATGCTCGCCAACGTCAAATGGCGGATGGTGAATAAACAGAAGGGTCGGCTGATCGGGCTGTACGCTGAGTGTGCTGTCGAGCCAGGCCTGACGCGCATCGCAGAAGCGGCCCTTGCGCTCATCAGCGAGGGTCGAATCGAGCCCGACCAGGCGCGTGTCGTGGTCATCGATCACGTAGTGGAAGAACTCACCGTCCCCCGGAAGGAAAGCGAAATCACTGAATGCGGCACGCATTTGGCTCTTGTCATCGCGGTTGCCAGGAACAACGTAGAGCGGCGCCTGCAACGGAGCCAGTAGCTCACGCAACCACGCGTACTCGTCGGGCCGGGCATGCTGCACAGTATCGCCGGTAAATATCACCGCATCAGGCTGATGGCGATTGATATCGGCCACGCATTGCCGCAAACAGTCAGCCCGCAGTTTTGCTGCGGGCTGATCCGATGTCGGCGGCAATATGTGGGTATCGCTGATCTGCGCGATTAGCATTACACCGGCCTCTCGAGACGCTGCAGTCCGTCGACCGTCATCATGCGGTTGTCGCCCCGCTGGTACGAGACGCATCGTCGTAATATTCCCGCAGCACAGCGGCCACTTCCTCACGGCTAAACTCAGGCGGAATCGGCTCGCCATTGGCGAACATTTCCCGCAGTCTCGTCCCGGATATCGCCAATCGATCATCGGCTGAGTGCGGGCAAGTCTTGCCAGTCGCCATGCCATCGCATTTGTAGCAATAGAAGGTGATATCGATCCTGAGCGGCTCGGTTTTCAGGCTGCCATCGGACAATGTGTCGAAGATGTGGTGTGCGTCGAATGGGCCATAGTAATCACCGACGCCCGCGTGATCGCGTCCGACGACAAGGTGCGAGCAACCGAAATTTTGGCGGAACACCGCGTGCAACAGGGCCTCGCGAGGGCCCGCATAGCGCATTTCGATGGGATACCCGGCCTGCACGACCGTGCCATCAACAAAATAGTTGTCCACAAGCGCGTCGATTGCACTGACCCGCACGTCCGCGGGGATATCACCTGGCTTCAGAGCGCCAAGCACCTGGTGAATCAGCACGCCGTCGCAAATTTCGATCGCTATTTTGACCAGGTATTCATGACTGCGATGCATCGGGTTGCGAGTCTGGAACGCGGCTACCTTCGACCAGCCTCGTTCCTCGAACATGGCCCGGGTTTCCGCCGGCCGGTGATACAACCCGGCGTAAGTCTCCGGGAAAATGCCTTCCGACAGCGTGCGTACCGGGCCGCCGAGGTTTACAGGTCCCTGGTCCAGCACCTTCGCCACGCCGGGATGAGCGGGGTCGGTTGTGCGAAACACCTGCGAGCATTCCAGTTCGCGGTCGATCGCGTATTTTTCGGCAACGTCCATGATGCCGAGCAGTTCGCCTGTTTCGCCATCGACGAGCGCCACGTCCTCACCAATGCCGATGCTGTCGCCAAGTTCCTGGGTGCAGGACAAGGTGATCGGGATAGGCCAGAAAAGCCCATCGCCGAGCGTCATATTTTCGCAGCAGCCGCGCCAGTCCACTTCCCCCATAAAACCGTCGAGCGGCGTGTAGGCGCCCATGCCCAGCATGAACAGATCTGAGACCTCGCGGCTCGAGAGCGGCACCTGCTTCAAACGCTCTGCCCGCCGC
>JAACFG010000018.1 GCA_009937605.1 Gammaproteobacteria bacterium
TGGCCGATCTCATCGTGCGGACGCCACTCCGCAGGTCCGCGTCATTCAGCGATGATCTTGGGGCCGAGGTGTTCTTCAAGCTCGAGAACGTTCAGAAAACCGGCTCGTTCAAGCTTCGCGGCGCGACGAACCGGCTTCTTACATTGAGCGACGAACAGCGTGCTCTGGGCTGCGTCGCAGCCTCGAGCGGTAACCACGGTGCAGCCGTAGCTTGCGCCATGCAGGAGCTTGGCGTCGCCGGAATCATCTTTGTTCCCGAACAGACTTCCTCGGCCAAGGTCGAGAAGATCAAGCGCTACGGAGGGGACGTACGGTTCTTCGGCACCGACGGCCTGGACACGGAGCAACATGCCCGCGAGTACGCAGAGTCGCATGGCATGTTCTATCTTTCCCCTTATAACGATGAGGAGGTTATCGCCGGGCAGGGCACCTGCGGTCTCGAGATTGTCTCCGAGATGCCGGACGTCGACGCCGTGTTCATCGCGGTGGGCGGGGGCGGCCTGATCGGTGGTGCGGCAAGTGTTCTCAAGGCACATAACCCGGACATCGAGATCTATGGTTGCCAACCGCTGGCGTCGCCCGTGATGACACGATCCATCGAGGCAGGTGAGATTCTCGACCTGCCGAGCGAATCCACGTTGTCTGACGGCACGGCCGGCGGCATTGAGGCGGGCGCCGTAACGTTTCCACTCAACCAGGCGGTCGTCGACCATTGGGTCGTGGTGGACGAGCAACAGATTATCGAGGCCATGCAGGCATTCATGGCAGAAGAGGAAGATGTCATAGAGGGTGCTGCCGGCGTGGCGGTTGCCGGGCTGCTTGCACAGAGAAACGCAGTCAAAGGCAAAAAGGTTGTTGTCGTCATTTGCGGTGGAAATATCAGTACCGAGATGCTGATGAGCGTGACGGGGAACGCCTAGACGTCGCTTGTGTCAAAATGCGCAGGTTCAACTAAAGGGTAACCATGCAACGTTCTCTGTTATTTCTCGTTTTACTGCTCGCCCATGCGGCCGCGCTCGCTGCCGGTACCGCGTTCGTGAATGTCAACGTTGTGCCGATGACATCAGAGGCGGTCATTGAGCAACAGACTGTCCTGGTCGATAACGGCCGTATCGTGGCGATCGGCCCGGTTGATGACATTCAGATACCCGAGAGAGCCAGCGTAGTCGACGGCACCGATCGATACCTGATGCCAGGTCTCGCGGAAATGCATGCGCACGTGCCTGGCAGCAACTCCGCCAACCTGGGTCGGTACTTCAGTCTGTACGTTGCTAATGGTGTGACGACAGTACGAGGCATGCTCGGCCAACCATCCCACCTGGCTTTGCGCCAGGATCTGCTGGACGGGAAGGTGTTTGGCCCCCGATTGTTCACGTCGGGTCCGTCATTAAATGGCCGTTCGGTGAATGGTGCGGACCAGGCACGACAGCTTGTCGAGGAGCAACACGCCGCAGGTTACGACTTCATAAAAGTGCACCCGGGGCTCGATTCGGAGGAATTCGAAGCGTTGGCGCGAACAGCAAATGCCCTCGACATGCCGTTCGCAGGACATGTGCCGGTGGCTGTCGGCGTATCGGGAGCACTCGAGCTCAACATGGCCTCGATCGACCATCTCGATGGCTACCTGGCCGCCCTGTTGCCGGCGAACAGCGACGGATTGGGCGGTTACGGCGGTTTCTTCGATGTCATGCTGGCGGATGAACTCCAGACCGAACGCATCGCTGACATCGCCCGCGAGACTGCGGCGGCTGGGACCTGGAATGTGCCGACCGAGGTACTCATCGAGCTGCGTGTTGACGAGACGCCGGTGTCGGAATTGCGTAACTGGCCAGAAATGCGATACATGCCAGCCGCAACCGTGGAGCGCTGGGCAGACGCCAAGCAGTCCGTCATCGAGGCAAGCGACTTCGACCCTGCGACGGCCGCGCTCGCGATCGAGATTCGCCGCAAACTGATACTCGAACTTCATCGGGCAGGAGGCGGGCTGTTGCTTGGCGCCGATTCGCCACAGGTTTTCAATGTGCCCGGCTTCTCGATTCACCGTGAACTCGATGCGCTGGTCAGCGCCGGACTCACTCCGTTTGAGGCACTTCGAACCGGCACGGCTGCGGTCGATGAATTTCTCCAGAGCAACACAGGCATCGTGGCCGTCGGCCGTGCGGCCGATCTCGTATTGCTCGATGCAAACCCGCTCGTCGATATTCGCAATGCCCGGCGCATTCACGGCGTAATGGTCCGTGGACAGTGGTACACCGCAGCGACGCTGGCGGCCAGGCTAGATCCGTACCTCAACGGAGAATAGATTCCGATTTTCAACCAATTCGCCCCGACCAGCGTCTAAACTCAAATAGCCGGAATAAAACCAAAGGGGACGAAATGCGCAGCTTGATCGTAACGGCCATATTCCTGGCCAGCCATACCAGTGCGGCGGCAAGTGATTACGAGGAAACCCGTGACCTGGCCGTTAGCGCGAGCGACGTCGACACGTTGGTCATCAATGTGGGTGCGGGGACTCTCGACGTAACGGGTGTAGACGGGATCGGTACGATCGAGGTCAAGGCCACGATCGTTATTCCGGATGTGAGTGCGGACGAAGCCCGCAAGATCATTGAAAAGGACATGGTTCTTCGCCTGGAGAGCGCCAATGGCGAGGCCGTACTCCATTCCGGTATCGATAGTCGTTCCTGGGGCTCGGGTTCGAGTGGGCGGGTCGACCTCGAGGTGCGAGCACCGTCGACACTGGCTGTCTCGATCGACGATAGTTCGGGGTCGATAGAGGTCTCGAACTTTTCAGCCGACGTGAGAATCGACGACAGCTCCGGCTCGATCGACGTGGAAAATGTCGGGGCGCTGAGCATTGATGACGGTTCCGGATCTATCGACATCAAACGTGCGAACGGCGACGTGTACGTCAATGATGGCTCGGGCAGCATCACGATTGAGTCTGTCGATGGCACCGTAAAGATCGACGATGGCTCGGGCAGCATTCGGGTCAGCGACGTAAGCGAAGACCTGATTATTGTTGACGATGGCAGCGGCAGCGTCAGTTTTTCAGACGTTCGCGGGACCGTCGAAGAGGACGGCTAGGCCTTATCTGCTAAACTTCTCCCAAAACAGGCGCCCAAAAGAGGCAAAAGGGAGGAGGAATGAAGCTAGTCCAGCATTTGCTCGATAGAAAAGGCACGGAGCTGATTTCAATCGTCCAGGACGCGTCGGTATTCGATGCGATCAAGCTTATGGCCGACCGTGGGGTCGGCTCGCTGCTGGTAATGGACGGGTCCGATCTCAGGGGGATCGTCACCGAGCGCGACTACGCGCGCAAAGTCATTGTCAAAGGACGCTCGTCGGAGTCCACAGAGGTTGGCGAAATTATGTCGACCGACCTCGTTACGGCGACATCCCGGCAAACCGTGAGCGAATGCATGACATTGATGACGGACAGGCGCATTCGTCACCTGCCCATTGTCGATGACGATGTCGTCGTCGGTTTAATATCGATCGGCGATCTCGTGCAGGCCATAATTTCGGACCAGCAGGAAGAGATCGAACAGCTGGAGCAATACATCAGCGGCTAGGCCGCCCGGAGCTGAGCATGCCGAAAAAGCCGGACTCCGACCTGAAAGTCATGCAGCTTTTCAATGCTCGTTACGCTCTCGCCATCGTCGCGCTGCTGTCGAGCGGTCCACAGCTCGCGGCGCAGGAGACGTCCAAATCGGTGATTGGACCACGCAACATCTACCTTTCGGATGGCGCCGACGCATTATTTGCGGGCGACGGCGAGGAGGGCGTCCGCCTGACGTTGATGGCGCTGGAGTTTGCGCATGGTTCGCGCGAGACGAAATTCGCGCACGCAAATCTGTGCGCGGGCTATACCATGATTGACGAGCCGCTGACCGCACTTGAACACTGCAACTGGGTCCTTGAGCGTGACCCGGATTATTGGCGCGCGTATAACAACCGGGCAATTGTCTATCTCAAGCTGGGACGATACGAAGAGTCGGAGGCCGATGTGGCACGCGGGCAGGCCCTGCGACCCGGCTCGGAGAAGCTCAAGACTGTCAAAGGCATGTTACTCGACGAGACCGACCCGGTTACCGAGACAATAGAGATCGATGAACGGCGTAGTACCACAAATGATGGCGAAGAAGCTGAGGGGCGCGAGTAGTCTCGCAGTAACCGCGGTATTTCTCGTGAGCGCCAGCGCGTCTGCTCAGGATGCGGTGGAGCAGGTTGACTCCAGCACAGATCGCGTACCTCAGAACACGGTCGTCCCCGGCTATCCGGATGTTGCGCGTCGCGACCGAATCGAAGGTGAGGTCGAGGTTTGTTTCGATATTGCGCGCGACGGACGTCCACAGCGTATAGCCGTTCGCAGGAGTACCAATCGATTGTTTGAAAAGCCCGCCCGAAAGGCGGTACGGAACTCGACATGGGTGCCGCTAAAAAAGGACGAGCAAGATTCCGGCGTCAAGGCCTGCCGCACGTTTCGATTCAGCCTGGTTCCTGTGCCGAAGGAACAGCAAGACTAGAAGTCAGCCATTACCAACTGCAGATCTAGGCAGCAGCAGCGTGCTGGCGTCGATACATGCTGATATAGGCCGCGCCGTAGTCCGTCAGTCGATAGTTATCGAAACCCTCAGTTGAACCAATTACCACGTCGATCATTTTGCTGCTGTGGAGCTTTTGCAGGCTAAGCTGGAATTGGGCCGGCCGCATGCCGAACCGCTCAGCCAGCTCGGGTGCCGACAGGGTTCGTGCCGGACCCTGTGCAGCGGCGGTACGCAACACTGCGAGGTCAATCTTGTCGAACTGCACGTCGGGGTGCGCCGTAATTTCATTCGCGCCTTTTTTCGGGAACCAGTGGCGCAGTCGACAGGTAATCATTGTCTTGAGACTGCCAAATCCCTGCAATGTCCGGTGAGTTGCTGTCAGGTATACGGCGTTGAACAGCCGAATGCTGTTCACGGCCAGGCGGTACAACGCCCAGGCGGCGACGCAGGCGAAAATCCAGCCGAGAGCCGACAGTACGATCGTCAGAACAATGGGGTCTCTACCGATACCCATAAAGGCGGCCGCCCACGGCGCGTGCGAGGACAGCAGATAAATAAGGGTCTCGCCCGGCATGAGAAACAGGTTAGGCATGCGTTAACTATGCGATCGCGATCTTGATCGTGCCGTGACTTCGTTCACGATTTTGCGCCCAATTAAACTGAGGGCCAGTTCACAGACATGCATGCACAACTCCCCAACACTAGGCCCACGTGCCAGAAACTGGTCACGCGCCGCATAACGCGGCGGTGAATCAATGGATTATGTAAGACCACAGGGAGTTTCAGGATGTCGAAATATTTACGCAGGTGTTTGCTGGCGTTGCTGGTAAGCAGCCCGCTTGTCGCATTCGCTGGCGAGCCGTCGGCTAATGACATGCGGAGCCTCGATGGCCAGGTTCAGGAGATCAAGTCGGACGTCCTGAGCATTGCGTCGGAGCTAAATACGCTTGAGGAACGGCTGTTGTTCCCGTCCCATACAGAGGTGTCGATTTTTGTGTCGCTCGCCGAAGATGAGGATTTTCGACTCGACGCGATTGAGCTTGAGATCGACGGTGAGTTGGCGACACATCACATCTACAGCTTCAAAGAGTTGGACGCGCTACAAAGTGGTGGCGTGCAACGACTCTATACCGGCAATCTGACAACCGGCGACCACCAGTTGTCCGTGAAGATGATCGGCAAGCTCAAGGGCGGCAAGGATTTTACGGAGTCCGGCATATTCACGATTAACAAGGGCATCAAGCCCTCAGCCGTGGGGATCGCGTTAGCCGGTCCTGGTCTCGGGAGCGACGGCATCAGGGTTGGAGACTGGTAAACGATGTTGCGAACGTCGCTGTATTTAGCGGGGCTTGTACTCACCGTCTTGACCCCGCGGCTACTCATAGCCGATGAACCGCTGGATCCCTTCTTCGGCGAGGCGGTCTACCACGCGCGCCAGGGAAACTGGTTCGATGCGCTGGAGCGCCTGGACACTGAAGTCCTGCAGCATCGCGACGTCGATGAGGCGCAGCTCGACTCACTCTATGCACACGTTGACGCCGCGGAGTTTTCGCTTGGGGACTTCGAGCTTCGCTATCGCATGCACCACCGCGCCGGCCGTGCGATCACGGCAGTGCTCGAGGGTGCTGTTGATGAGCGTATCCGCAATGACGCGGCTTATCGACTCGCGCGCATTCACTTTCAGAAACAGCAGATGGAAGATGCGCTGCTCGCGCTCGACCGGATAGACGGTGATATTCCAAAAGACATACGCGACGACATCGAGTTCCTGAGAGCCAATGTTTACCTGGCGCAGGGGCGACCACTCGACGCCGTCCCGGTTCTCGAAGGCCTCCAGAAGTCGGATGAATATAGCGGTTACGCAGCCTATAACCTGGGAATCGCATGGCTCGAAGACGGCCAGCGAGCAAAGGCACTTGAGCAACTCGACATCGCCGGCACCGTAAACAGCAACGAGCCGGGCGATCTCGCAATCCGGGACAAGGCCAATCTTGTCCTGGGCACAATTTACCTCGACGACGAGGAGTTCGAACGAGCGGCGACGATCCTGAATCGGGTAAGTCTCGAAGGGCCGTATTCTAACCAGGCGCTTCTGAGTGCCGGATGGGCAAACATGTCGCGCGAAAACTATGAACGCGCCCTTGTCCCCTGGGGAATCCTGGCGGAGCGGGAAGTCACTGACGCCGCGACCCAGGAAGCGCTGCTGGCGCTTCCCTACGCTTACGGCAAGCTCAACATTCACGGGCGCGCTGCGGTCCACTACGGCAGGGCACTGGACGCCTTTGGTAACGAGATTGAAAACCTCAACGACTCGATCGAGAGCATTCGCGAAGGCAGGTTTCTTGAGGCGCTGATACGTGAGGAGATTCGCAAGGACAAAGACTGGCTGATTCGCCTGCGTTCTTTGCCTGAAGCGCCCGAAACGTACTACCTGATGGAGCTGCTTGCCTCGCACGATTTCCAGACGGGGCTACAGAACTACCTTGACCTGGCCGACCTGAAACGCCGTTTGCTGAGCTGGGAGTCCGGCTTCGATTCCTATGACGAGATGGTCGATATACGTCGAACGCACTACGAACCTCTCTTGCCGGATATCGATGAGGCCTTCCGCAAACTTGACTCACGCATGAGGCTGCGCCAGGAGCAGCATGGGATGCTGGTCAAACGCCGCAACGATTTGTTGACCACGCCTCGCCCTGAGTTCCTGGCAACGCGTGACGAGCAGGCGGTTATCGCGCGCCTTGACCTGCTGGAGGCCCAGGCCACCGGGCAGGAGCTCGAGAGAGTACAGCGACTGCGCGGAGTGCTCGCGTATACGTTGCACATCGAGTACCACGAGCGTTTTACTGAGTTTGACCGCAATCTTCGTAATCTCGATGAAGCGATGGTAACGCTGCATCGCGAATACGATGAGTTTGTGCGCTCGCGTCAGGCTGCGACGCATAGCTACGAGGGCTACGACCAACCGATGCAGCGACTGCGTGCCGACGTGCAGCAGTCCGTCGACAAGATCGACATGCTCATGGCACGCCAGGGGCGTCTGCTCGAGGTGCTTGCTATCGATCAGTTGATCGCCCGTCGCGATCATCTTGAGAACTACGGCGACAAAGCGCGCTTCGCGTTGGCTGACAGTTACGATCGCGCGACCCAGGCTCAAGCCCGGCTGGAAGGTGCTGAATGAACCAGCGACTTATCGCATATTGCCTTCTCCTGACAGGTCTGGCCGCTTGTGGAACAACAGTAAACAAGTCGGGGACCCTGGCCGAACTCGACAACGTGCCACCCGACATGGACGAAGTCATTCTCGATGACAGTCTTGAGCGTGCGGCTCAGAGTTATCGCCGTTATCTCGCAGAAACGACGGAGAGCGCGCGTACGCCGGAGGCCATGCGACGCCTGGCTGATTTGCAGATAGAACAGGCCTACGGCGTGCTCGGCAGCGACGAAATGGTCGAAATGGCGGCGCCGGAGACTGCAGTTGCTGGCGAGGTCATCCAGGCACGCAAGGCTGGCAATGCGCCTGATGAGCCGACCGAGTCCGAGCTGGAATTCGAAGAGCGCGCGACACGCGAGTCCTTCCTTGCCCAGTCAAATGATTACCGCGATGAAATTGTTGGCGACGATGTGCAGGCTGTCCCGGCCGGACCGCGCGAGGCAATCGAGACCTACAAGAAGATCCTGGAAACCTACCCGGACTACGAGCGCAACGACAAGGTGCTGTACCAGATGTCGCGCGCATACGACGAGATTGGCGAACCGGATAAGGCGATGGATGTCATGGATCGCCTGGTCGTTGAGTATCCGCATTCGCGCTTCGTTGATGAAGTGCAGTTTCGTCGTGGCGAGTATTTCTTTGTCCGAAAGAAATACATCAATGCAGAGGAGGCCTACGGTGCCGTGATCAGGATGGGCGCGTCTTCGTCATACTACGAGCTGGCGCGCTACAAGAAGGGCTGGACGCTCTACAAGCAGTACTTCTACGAGGAAGCGCTCGATAATTTCTTCGCGATGCTCGATCACCGCAAAGCTATCGGTTTTGATTTTGACGCGTACGAGGAAGACGATGATGAGCATCGAATTTCCGATACCTTCCGCGTCATCAGCCTGAGTTTTTCCAACATGGGTGACCCTGAGGTCATCGACGCCTATTTCGCCAAGAACGGTCAGCGAAGTTATGCGGACAAGGTCTACGAAAGTCTTGGTGAGTTCTATTTCGCGAAGCTGCGCTACGAGGATGCGGCGTCGGTTTACAAGTCGTTCATCGGCCTGAACCCGTACCACGAAATCTCCCCGCTTTTCAGTATGCGAGTTATCGAAATTTACGGCGACGCCGGCTTCCCGCTGCTTGTCGTGGAATCGAAGAAAGAATTCGCAACACAATACGCATTGGGTTCGGCCTATTGGAACTATGTCGACGTCGAATCGTCACCTGAGGTGGTCGATCTCCTCAAGGCCAATCTTACCGACCTGGCCGGCCACTACCATGCGCTCTACCAGACCGAAGGAATGGAGGAGCAAAAGCCCTCGCACTTCGGCGAGGCGCAGCGCTGGTATCGACAGCTTCTGGCGTCCTTCCCGTCCAGCGAGGAAACACCCGGCATAAATTATCAGCTCGCAGACCTGCTGCTCGAGAACGGCGACTACGCCGATGCGGCGCTCGAGTTCGAACGCACCGCCTACGAATATCCGGATCATGAGAAATCTTCAGCCGCCGGCTACGCCGCGGTTTTCGCCTATCGTGAGGACCTGAAAATCGTGACCGGCGCCAGGCAGCGCGATGTTAAAGAGCTTACCGTCGAGAGTTCGCTGCGCTTCGCGGAGACATTCGGCGAACACGAGCAGGCGCCGATTGTTCTCGGTGCCGCCGCCGATGACCTGTACGAAATGAAGGATTTTCCGCGGGCCATTGATTCGGCACACAAGCTGATCGATCGCTACCCGGAGTCGGATGCGGCTCTGCGTCGTTCCGCGTGGGCGGTGATTGCACATTCATCGATCGACACGGCGGAGTACCAGGATGCCGAGTACGCCTACAGTATGGTGCTGAGCCTGACGGACCTGGACGACGAAGCACGACCCGCAGTGATCGAAAACCTCGCGGCCGCGATCTACAAGCAGGGCGAGCAGGCCAATGTCCTCGAAGACTACCAGGCTGCAGCCGATCACTTCCTGCGTGTGAAAGCAATCACGCCGACGTCGAGTATCCGTAGCTCGGCAGAATACGACGCCGCTGCGGCACTGATGAAATTGTCGGACTGGACGGCAGCATCCAGCGTTCTCGAGGATTTCCGGGAAACACACCCGGAGCACGATCTGAACGCTGATGCCACCAAGCAGCTCGCCCATATTTATCGTGAGGACGGCCAGATTGCACGCTCCGCAGCCGAGCACGAACGTATTGCAATTGAAGCAAGTGATCCTGATCTGAGCCGGGAAGCCCTGCTCACCGCCGGCGAAATGTACGACGAAGTACATGCCCTGGACGATGCCATTCGTGTTTACGAGGAATACGTCGCTGCCTGGCCACTGCCGCTCGACCTCGCAATGCAGACCCGAACTCGATTGAGCGAGATCTATCACGGACAGTCGGACTTCCAGCGCTACTTCGAGGAGCTTAACGAAATGGTAGAGCAGGATCGCGAAGCTGGGCCCGAGCGGACCGATCGCAGTCGCTTCCTGGCCTCCAAGGCTGCGCTTGTGCTTTCCGAAAGGACTTTCGAACAATTCAAGCGCACTCGCCTGACGCAGCCTTTCGAGGAAAGTCTCGCACTCAAGCAACAGCAAATGGACGAAACCCTGGGTGAAATGGAGGGCCTCGTAAGCTACGAGGTCGCCGAAGTCACAGCGGCTGCAACCTTCTACATCGCCGAGGTCTATCTTGACTTCAGTGCTTCGCTATTGGATTCAGAACGGCCGGGCGGAATGACCGCGGCGGAAGCCAATGCCTATGAGCTGGTGCTTGAAGACGAAGCCTATCCCTTCGAGGAGCGCGGTTTAGAGGTTCACGAAGCGAACTTTGAACTGCTGGCGAGCGGTGTCTACAACCCCTGGGTGCAAAAGAGTCTCGATAATCTTGCCGAGCTCATGCCGGGTCGTTACGCCAAGCGAGAAACCAGTGAAGGCTATCTCGGAGCCAGCGAAGTATACGCCTATGTTATGCCGGTCGCTGTGCCGCCAGCGACCGGGGAAGGCACGGTTGATGCCGGTTCGGAGCCCGGGCCAGAACCTGCCGACGCCATAGTCACCGAATCACCTGTCGTTCTGAGCAACGATATGGGAGCAGTCGAATGATCACCCGTTCATTTCTCCTTCTCCTTGGCAGTCTGTTGTTGACCGCCTGTGCCACGACGACTGAGAAGCCTCGTCCGACGTCCCGCATAGACGTGCAGGAGGACGTGGGATTCACAATTACCGAAGCATCACCGGTACCTGATGGGGAGCGCCTGGAGTACAGCCAGGCCATCGCTCAGTTGGAAGAGGGCAATCATGCCCGCGGTATTGCGATGTTGACCGAGGTGGCGGAGGCTGCGCCTAACGCTGCGGGGCCGCAGATAGATCTTGGAATTGCACAAAGCGAGGCCGGCAATCTGGAAGCCGCTGAAAGACACCTGCTCAGGGCACTCGAACTGAGCCCGGATCACCCCGTGGCTTACAACGAACTTGGCATCGTCTATCGCAAGACCGGCCGTTTCCAGGAGGCCAAAGCTGCCTACGAGACAGCGTTGTCGATTTTCCCCGGCTATCACTATGCAAGGCGCAATCTCGGTGTCTTGTGTGACTTGTACCTGGGCGACCTCAATTGCGCACTGGATGCTTATAACGCTTACATGGCCACAGTGCCGTCGGATCCGGAAGCGGCAATGTGGATCGCGGATATCCGTAATCGACTGGGCACGCAGGAGTAATCATGTTGAAGCCGATTTACATCATCCTAATGGTCCTGGCACCGGCAATATCCTTTGCAGAAGAGCCCGAGGAAGCAACCGAGGATGCCGTCGAAGCCGTGCAGGAAGAGACGGAAAATGGCGACGGGATCAAGAATCCGCGCAGCATGTCCGGCATGTCAATTCTCGGCAACGAGGAGACGCCCAAATCGCTGGTTATCATTCCCTGGAAATCATCCGAGATGGGCGATGCACTGACCTTCAGCGATACGCTCAAAGACCGCGCCCGTCCCGTCGACAAGGACGTTTTCCTGCGCGAACTCAGGTTTTATGAGATTCGCACCGAGCAGTAATTCTGCCGCAGTGTGAAGTAGTTCATAAAACCCAATCCCCGGCAGTACATAATCCCCTAACGTGCGCTGCGTCACACTTCCTGACGTGGTCGCTGTCTATTCTGGCATTCGCCCCGGGATGATTTCGGGGACCTTTTGTTAATTGAGGATTTGGAAATGGACTTTTTCTATTCGATTGTCAGCTTCTTCGCAACGGGTGGCGTGTTCATGTATCCGATACTGATCGTTTTCGCTTTTGGTGTTGCGGTTGCCGTGGAGCGCTTCATTACGCTTACCCAGGTGACGCACAAGAACCAGGCCGTCTGGGAAAAGGTACAACCCTTGCTGGACGGTGGCGAATTCGACGAAGCTCGGGATATGACCAGTGAAGACGAGTCGACAATTTCCCAGGTATTGAACATGGGATTGTCGTTGCAGGGAACCGTGCGCCGTCGCGAGGATATCGAGATCGCTATGGAGGAAAGCATGATGGAAATCGTGCCGCGCCTCGAAAAGCGTACGCCTTACGTGGCACTTGCATCCAGTATTGCGACATTGCTTGGACTGCTTGGCACCATTATGGGCCTGATCCAGGCCTTCACGGCTGTCGCCAACGCAAACCCGGCTGAGAAAGCGGACTTGCTGTCGGCGAGTATCTCGGTTGCGATGAACACAACGGCATTCGGACTCATGGTCGCTATCCCGCTGCTCGTCGTACACGCTGTCCTGTCCAGTAAAACTGGTGACATCGTGGACAGCCTTGAGATGGCCACGGTCAAAGCACTGAACGTGTTCTCCAGGCGTGCAAGGACCGCAGTAGCGGCATAAGTAAAATGGCCCGTAGAAAGCACCACTACAAGCGGCGTACTGGCAACACGTACGACATCGACGTCACCACGTTTCTTAACCTAATGGTGGTCCTTGTCCCGTTCCTGCTGATTACCGCCGTATTCTCGCGATTGACGATTGTCGAACTTGATCTGCCGAGCACGGCAGGTGGACCGGCGAATTCGGAGAACAATTTCCGCGTCGAGGTGATCGTCCGGGAAGAAGGGATCGTGATCAGCAATGGTACGGGCACGATTGCAACCATTGCGAATCTGGATGACGGTGAATACGACCTGGATAGGCTGTCGGAATATATCGTCGAGTTGAAACGTGAGTATCCGGATCATGAAGAAGCCTCTGTGCTGATGGAGTCTCACATCCCCTACGATTACCTGATCCAGGTCATGGATATCGTCCGCAGTATTGAGGTGCCAACCGATGTTGAGGAAGAGTTCGAACTGGTCGCGTTGTTTACCGAAATCTCAGTAGGAGACGCTCCGTGAGGAATTCACGTCGAATCAAGCGCATGGGGCGCAACCGCTTGAAGATTGGAAAGATGAATCTCACGTCACTTATGGACGTGTTCACGATTCTCGTCTTCTTCCTGTTGGTTAACTCAGGTTCGGTCGAGATTCTCGACGCCCCGAAAGAGGTAACGCTACCCGAATCGCGAGTCGAGTCGAAACCGCGTGAAACGGTTGTGATCTTTATCAGCCCCGAAGAAGTGCTCGTCCAGGGCAAGCTGGTGGCCTTGGTTGAAGACATCGTGAACGGTGAGGAGGGCGCTGTCGACCCAATACACGCACGCCTCGCGGATCTGAAGGACAACGTCATTGGCTCAAGCACACTGACCGTCGCCGCTAGCCGCGAAGTTACTATTCTCGCGGACAAATCTGTGCCCTTCGTGGTTGTCAAAACAGTCATGTCGACATGCACAAGCCAGGGCTACGAAAACGTGTCACTTGCGGTCACCCAGAAGTCGGCGCAGGTGGCGGCGCTTTAACACCTCATGGACGAAGGTGATATGAAAACGGATTTTTCGGAACAGGAACATTCCCTGCGCGTCCAGGTCGAGGACTCCGAAAAGGTGCTCGCAGCCCTGCACGGTGACTTGGAGGCGATCGATACTGAACTAAACGATCTGGCCGAGAAAGGTGTCCAATACGACACGCTTGGTGAAGTCTGTCGTTCACTCGAATCGCTCGACAATCTCGGTGCCATGGACCTTTTCTGGCAGGATCGTGGTTACGGCAGCGACCCGGCTGATTACATCGAAAAGGCGCGCGACAGGATTCACGACTACGGCAAACTGATCGTGAAGACAGAGAGCCGTCGCCAGGAAATCGTCGACAAGATCGGGGATCAGAACCTGTCGCTGGACTGCTTGCATTATGATCTGACGGACGTGTTGCAGCGTGAAGAAGAACGCCAGGCAGAATGGACCGTCGAGCGTGATCTGGAGGCCTTGCCCGCGCATACTGTGGTCATGCCGTGGGCTCGCGGCAACGAGGAAGATCAGCGCTATCGTAAATCGCTCGGTTCGTCGCTGCTTGCATCGGCTGCACTCAGTGTGCTGGTCGCTTCCATTGCTATTCCAATCATAGAACGCCCGCAGGATATCGAGCTGCCTGAGCGCATGGCGAAGCTCGTCCGCCAGGACCTGCCGCCCCCACCGCCGGTTGCGCCTATCGAGGAACTGCCGGTCGAAGAAGAGATTCCTGATCCGGAAGTACCCGAGGAAGTGCCGCCCGAAGATGTTCCGGAATCTGTTGAACAGCCCATGGTAGCGGCTGTCGATGAGCCGGACGTCAAGGAAGAAGTGAAGTCGAAAGGTATTCTCGCGTTCCGGGAAAGTTTTGCGACCACCGCGAGTTTGCGTCCATCGACACAGCTCGGTTCCGACGCGAGGGTGCGTAGCGCCGGCGAAGATGCCGTTGGTCGGCCGTCGCGTAACATGGTTACAAGCAATGCACCGGGTTCGAGCGGCGGAATCAATCTTGCTGCAATCAGCCGCGACGTTGGCGGTGGCGGTGGTGAAGGCATGGGCGGCGTCGCAGCCACACGCGTCTCAAGCTCAATCGGCACCGGCGGCGACGGATTCGGAAGTCGCCCGATGAGCGGCGGCGCAATGGCTGGACGTACGGATGAAGAGATCCAGATCGTGTTCGATCGCTACAAGGCGTCTCTCTACAGGCTGTACAACCGCGAGTTACGCAAAGACCCGACACTGCGGGGCCAGATGATCCTAAAGCTGACCATCGAACCCGATGGCTCTGTGTCGTTCTGCGTTATGCAGTCGTCGGATATGAACGCACCAGCCCTGTCGGATCAGGTTGTGGAACGTGTCGCAACTTTCGATTTCGGGGCCAAAGAAGACATTGCCGCTGTCACGATCGTTTATCCGATCGACTTCCTGCCGGCCGCGTGATGCCGTTTCGCATAATGCGAGCAACTTTACATAAAGCCTGAAGCAGCCTGATTTCCCGTCTTTTGGGCATGCGTAACAGTCCGTGTTC
Source organism: Gammaproteobacteria bacterium (assembly GCA_009937605.1). Taxonomy (GTDB): domain Bacteria; phylum Pseudomonadota; class Gammaproteobacteria; order Steroidobacterales; family Woeseiaceae; genus UBA1847. The sequence goes on from JAACFG010000018.1 coordinate 15,111, forward strand.
ACAGTCTTTTTCGACAAATCTCGGAAAAACCTCAGGGTGTGATCCAAGTCGAGTTTTACCGCCAGCCGATGCGCGATAGTTCACTCTTGTAGCAGGAAAATGGCAAAACCGCCGAAAGGTGGTGACGCAAAGTCTCCGGCCTACTGAGCCCAAGGGCTTCAAGGTAGCGGGACCGCCCACATCTGCGATTGAGAGCAAATGGGTTGTCCGTGTCGGGGGGTTCAATGGATTGGATGCGACATAACGACGATGCCCAGGGAATTAGCAGGGAACATAGAGCGTAAGGCCCGAAGCGGTCGGCTTGTGAGCCGACTGTTCGCGGTGCTTGTACTTCTTGGAGCATCGTTCGCCGCAAATGCGCAGGCCACCAACTGCTCCGACTTCCCGAACAGTACGCTCGACGGCTTCGTTACGCCGAATCCACCATCGAACGTCAATATCGACCAGACCTGCACAGTAAGGAACTTTCCGGCGAGCAATCCGCTCACGACCAACTTCTCATTCTTCACTCAACCCGGCCAGAACAACGAGCGCTGGCTGATTGTCTTCGACAACGTCGTGCACACGGGCCAGATGGCCTGTAGCGCCGTTCTTGAGCACAAGATCTGGTTTACAAACGGATCATCGACGACCATCCAGGAGGGCTGCCAGAACCTGCTGATCCCGGTCGAGAAGATTGACAAGCGCAATCCGGCGGGCACGACAACGGCCGCAATTGGCGTGCCGTTCACCTACACGTTGACCATTCCTGTCCTGTTCGACCCGAATGGCGATGTTAACGCCGTTATCGACTGGACCGGGTCCGTTAACGACCTGCACAGCATCCATCTCTGGGACGATCTCAACGAGACCGGTGTCGACCTGACCTTCGTTGGGTATGACATCTACTGGGAGGCCAGCGGTGCGCCGGTGAGTCACACATTCACCAACACGAATGGGCTGCTCGACTTCGTCCTTGATCCGGTTATCCCTGCAACCGAGCAGATCATCATCGAGATCACTGCCGTCCTCGAAGACACGCCGGCAAATGCGCCGGGCACCCAGTTCGTCAACACGGCACGATGGGATTTCGGCCGGCTGATCGATGGCGTGTTCTACGAACCTCTTCCAGGCGAATGGGGCATCTCCGAGCCACTCACTATTGCGGCGCCCGACCTCATCATGACCAAGACGGGCCCTGCTAGCCTCGGCCGGACGCTTAACCTGGGTGAGTGGGGTGATTTCGGACTCGATGTCCACAATACCGGCCTCAGTGATGCGTTCGACATCACGATCCGCGACCTGCTACCGGATGGTGTGAACGGCGGTATGTGCGACGTAACGCCACAGATTCTGAGTGCGCAGGTGTTCGCAAATGACGGCTCCACTCCGGTTCCGGGTAAAGGGCCGTTGACCGCAGGCGTGGACTACACGATCAACTATGCCGGAGCGCCGAATTGTGAGCTGACGTTCACGATGCTCACACCCGCCGGGGTCATTGGCCCGGATGAGCGGCTGGTTATTTCCTACCAGACGCAGCTCGACGCGGACAGCCAGAACGGCGCACAGCTAACGAACATCGCGGGTGTCACACAATGGTATAACGGCGACAGCAGCAACGCTGATCGCATCAGCTATTCGCGTTCGCTGACAGACGGTACCCCCGCGACGGTGGATCATGAGGATGCACATACGGTCGAGGTAGGTCTGTTCGGCTGGTTCTTCGAGAAGACAGTCGAGAACCTGACGGCTGGGACCTCCCCGGCAACAACAGCTGCACCGGGCGATACCCTGCGCTACAGCATTCGCCTTCAGACCACGGACGGTCCGTTGGCGAACTTCAGGTTCTACGATGACATGGGCGCGATGAATGGGAACGCCGTATTTGCACCCGGAACACTGAGCCTCGTAACCTCAACTATTCCCGCTGGTGCTGATACCAGCAACACGGATCCTAACGGCGGCACCAATTTCGCTGGCATTCTCGATATTCGTGATCTTGATTTGCCAGCCTACAGTGAAGTCACGATCCAATTCGACATCACGCTCCAGCCTGCGATTCTCGACGGCACCATCGTCACCAATCAGGCAGATCTTCAAAGCGACGTTGGCGCGACGCTGGCTGTGTCGGACGATCCGACGGTCAACGGCCAGGCCGATCCGACCGTGGCAGGTGACGAGGACCCGACGCGGGTCTGGATTGAGACCATACCTCCCGAAGCCCTTACCAAGGCGAACACGCAGGCCACCGCAACAATCGGCGAGGAATTCAGCTACCAGGTAATCATTCCTTCGGTGGCACACAGCGCGCCGCTCTACGACGTGCGCATTCTCGATGACCTGAGTGCATCGGCCGCCGACCTCGAGTTTGTGGACGCCACCGTGTTATCCGGACCTTTCAACGGACAGTTACAGAACAACGGAACGCCAACCAGCCTGGTCATTGAAGGCGTAGGCAACGGCATTGATCTGCAGCCCGGCGAACAGATCGTTGTTGAAATTACCGTGCGCCTGGCCGACACGGCAAGCAATGTTGCAGGCCTGACGTTTACCAACACCGCGTCGTATACCTACAACCTGTTGAACAACGACATAGCGACTCAGCGGCCTGGTGAGCCGGGCACAACCGAACCGATGACCGTCGTCGAGCCGGACCTGACTCTCGAGAAGACTGGTCCATTACGTACCAGACTCGGGTTCCCGGAGACCTTTACGCTAAATGTTCAGAATGCAGGGGAGTCACCCGCATATGCCGTGACGCTGACCGACCTGTTGCCGAACAGTCAGGATGGCGGCATGTGTGACGCAGCGCCGCAATCCATCACGGCACAGGTTTTCGAAGCTGACGGCATCACGGCGGTTTCGCCCGTCCTGGTCGAGGGGGCCGACTTCACCGCGACATTTGCCGGCGACCCGACTTGCGTGTTGACACTCAACATGCAGAGCAGCGATACGACGATTGCGGCTGACCAGCGACTCATAGTGACCTACGAGGCCCAGGCCGACGTGGGTAGTCTCGAGAATACGGCTTTGACCAACGTAGCCGGTGCAACCGAGTGGTTTGGTCTTGATCCGGCAGATTCGGCTGGCCGCACTTACACCCGTGCGGTTACTGACGGCACGGTCAATACGCTCGATCACGAAGATGCGCATACGACGACCGTCTTCACGCCAATCCTGATCTTTGAAAAGTACGCCGAAAACGTCACGACCGGCGAAAACCCGGCAACGGTAGCGACGCCAGGCGATACGATCAGCTACACGCTGCGTGTCGAGAACGCCAACGATACGATCATCGACAATTTCGACATCGTCGATGAGCTGGACCGACTGAACGCACTGCCGGCATTTGCGCCGGGTACTCTGACGGTCGTGTCGATACCGAATGGTGCGGACGACACAAACTCGGACTCGAGTGGCGGCGCTGCGGGAACCGGGCTTCTCGATATCCGCGGCCTGAGCCTCTCCGGTCTTGGTGACAGTTTTGAAATTGTATTCGAAGTGCAGCTCGCGCCTGTCATCGCCAACGACACAATTGTTCTTAACCAGTCGCAAGCTCTCTACGGTGGTAACCCCGTCGCGGTTAGTGACGATCCGAATATTGACGGTGCCGCCGACCCGAATGTCGAGGGTGATGAAAACCCGACCGAGATCCTGATCCAGTCGGCGCCGTACTTCAATATCGACAAGATTTCGACGTATATCGACGGCGACCCGACAGTATTGCTCGCCGGTGAAACACTCCGCTACACGATTACCGTTCAAAATACCGGCAGCGATAACGCCACCAACGTGACCCTCGCTGACATGGTCCCGGGCAACACAACCTACGTCGCGGACAGCACCACGCTTGATGGAAACGCTGTAGCGGACGGTCCCAATGGCTCCCCGCTGATCGATGGCATTGCACTAGGTGATGTAGCCGTTGGCGCTCCAGCGCTCACGGTCGTATTTGATGTCGTCGTCTACCCGGACGTGCCCGATGGCACCATCATTTCGAACCAGGCGTTTGTCAGTGCGGTCGACCACGGGTTGGCCGATGTGCCATCCGACGATCCGCGTACGGAAGTTGTGGACGACCCGACGCGCGATGTCGTTGGTAACTATCCGCTGCTTTTCGCCGAGAAGAGTGCGGCTCTGCAAATCGACAACGGGTCACCTGGCATAGTCGATCCGGGCGATACGCTGCGTTACACGATTACGATCTACAACAATAGTGCCAGCGTCCCGGCAACGATGGTCGAGTTACTCGACAACGTGCCTGCTAATGTAACTTACGTCGCCAACTCGACATTGCTCGACGGTACCCCCGTCGGACAGCCGGACAACGGCGTATTTCCGCTCGAAGCACAGATCCAGGTCGCCAACAATGGCGTGCTCGATCCCGGCGCATCGACAACGGTGCAGTTCGACATGTTGGTTGATGCCCTGGTCCCCCGGGGCACATTAATCGTTAACCAGGGAACGGTATACAGCGCCGAAGTCGCGAATCTTCTGACGGATGGTGACGGAGATCCGTCCACCGGGCCGGAGCCGACGGTCGTAGTTGTCGGTGATGCGCAGGTGCTTTCTATCGTGAAGGATGTAGCCGTGGTTGGCGGTGGTACGGCGATCGCCGGCGCGACACTCGAATACACAGTCACTGTGCAAAACGTCGGTAATGTTCCGGCTCTCTATGTTCTGCTTCGGGATGATCTCGACGAGACCGATCCGGGCTACCTGGCCTACGTCGATCAGTCAGCAACTTTGAACGGCCTGCCGATCGGCGTCAGCGTGGCTGGCCAGATAATTACTGCCGACTATTTCACCGATTACGGTCCACTGGAGCCCGGCGCATTCGCCACACTGAGATTCCAGGCAACGATTGATCCGACTCTTGTTGAAGGAACAACAATCGTCAATACGGGGCGTGTCTACTGGGACGACCCACAGCAGCAAGCCGAAGCGACTGTAATGATCGACGTGGGCGCGATGCCTGACGCGGGCATGCTCAGTGGTTACGTTTGGCATGACGCCGATCACGACAACACGCTCGACGATGGCGCCGAACGGCCCCTCGAGGTCTGGACTGTCGATCTACTGCTCGACGGTCAATTCGTTCGCAGCACGCAAACCGATGCAGACGGTTACTACCTGTTCGCCAATGTCATCCCGAACTACGCATCCGGTCAGTTCTATAGTCTGAGCTTTAGCGCGCCTGGTGCAAGCGCGACCACCGCATTGCTGGGTGAGACGGATTCTGACTTCAGCGACGGCCAGCAGCGCATCGACGAGATCGACGTCCAGGAGGGCAGTAACCTGCTTGCACTCAATATGCCGGTTGACCCCAACGGCGTGGTCTACGACTCCGTTACGCGCGCACCCGTAGCTGGCGCGACCGTGACCTTGCTGGATCCGCGCAACAGTCAGGCCATCCCGAATGCGTGCTTTGACGATCCGAACCAACAGGGCCAGGTTACGATCAGCAACGGCTACTACAAGTTCGATATTAACTTCTCCGACCCGGGCTGTCCGAGCGCAGAAAACTACCTGATCCAGGTACTGGCACCTGACACCACCTATGTGCCCGGAATCTCACAGATGATTCCGCCGGCATCAGATATCACAACGTTGCCGTTCAACGTCCCGGCCTGTTCAGGCGGGGTCAACGATGCGGTTACCCTGACAGCACAGACATGTGAAGCGCAGGCATCTGAATTCGCGCCGCCGGCGTCGATTGCCGCGACGAGCAATGCTATCGGTTACCACCTGTTCCTGAGACTCGATAACAGCCAGGTTCCAGGATCCAGCCAGTTGTTCAACAATCACGTGCCGCTCGATCCTCGCCTCGATGGCGCGGTTGCCATAACCAAGACAACACCCATGCTCAACGTCACGCGTGGGCAACTCGTGCCTTACGTGATAACGGTGAGCAACTCCTTTGGCGCGGATCTCAACAACGTGCTTGTAGTCGATCGTTTCCCGGCAGGCTTCCGTTATGTCACCGGTTCGGCACGCTTTGACAATGTGCCCGCGGAACCTGTCATCAACGAACGCGAACTGACCTGGGATGAGCTACTGCTCACCACGGACGGACGCCACGAGATCAAGCTACTCCTGGCCGTCGGTGCAGGCGTCACGGAAGGTGAATTCGTCAATCGTGCCCAGGCCATGAATGCCATTACAGGCGGCATCATGTCTTCTGAGGCTTCGGCAACCGTGCGTATCGTTCCCGATCCGACATTCGACTGTACGGACATCACGGGCAAGGTATTCGATGATGCCAACCGGAACGGCTACCAGGACAACGACGAAACGGGCCTGGGCGGCGTGCGCCTGGTTACAACGCGCGGCCTGGCGACCACCACGGACAAGCAGGGTCGCTACCACGTCACCTGTGCGATCGTTCCCAACGAGAGCCGCGGCAGTAACTTCGTGCTGAAGCTCGACGATCGCTCACTGCCCACCGGGTACCGTCCATCAACGCGGCCCGTGCAGGTGCAAAGGGCAACGCGCGGTAAGGCATTGCGCATCAATTTCGGAGCTTCGATCCACCGGGTAGTTGGCCTCGACATAGCGGACGCAGTGTTCGTACCCGATTCGGTCGAGATGCGCCAGCAATGGCTGCCGCGCATCAATCTGTTGTTGGATGAACTGAAGAACGCACCGTCGGTGTTGCGACTTTCCTATGTGGCCGACGTCGAATCCGCATCGCTGGTTGATCGTCGACTCAATACGCTCAAGCAGCAGATCGAAGATGCCTGGGAAGAAATGGCCTGCTGCTATGACCTGGTCATCGAGCCCGAGGTGCACTGGCGTCTCGGCGAGCCGGCCAGAAAGACGCGGGAGGGCGAACGATGAACGTTACGCATTTCCGGATTGCACTGACGATGCTGCTGTTGCCGTTGGCGGTGTTTGCTCAAGACGTGGATGAGGCGCCGCTGGGTGAGGCTGTCGAACGGCATCTGTCGCTCGATGAGCCGATCATGCAGTGGGTCCAGGACCCCGAACGTGTGGATCATGAAGTCTCCGATACGATCGAGCTGCGCGAAGGGCTGACTAACGGTCTTGAAACCATCAAGCTGACCGGACTGGTGCCACCGATCTACTTCGAGACGGGCATCGCCCAGATCCCGACGACGACCGTCGCATCGCTGGGCGAGATCCTCGATAGCATGCGCGACCGCATGAATGTGCGTCTACACCTGGTCGGTCATGCGGACAATCAGCCACTTTCGCCACGCCTGGTCGCGATATACGGCGATAACCTCGGGCTCTCCCAGGAGCGTGCCGGCGAGGTTGCCGAGTACATGCAGACGGCGCTGGCCCTTCCGCCTGAGGGCGTGTCTTACACCTGGGAAGGCGATTTGAATCCGGCGGCCAGCAACGACACGGCCGCTGGTCGTGCGCAGAATCGACGGGTCGAGGTTGAAGTCTGGTACGACGAAGTTCGCCAGAAGGCTACACTTGAAGAAGTCCTGGTGAAGCAGGAAGCGAAGACGCTAAAAGTCTGCCGAATGCAGACCGTCTGTAAACTGCGTTACGTTGACGGTCATGCTCGTCGTGCGCGCGTCCAGAACCTGATCGCGCCGCTGTATTTCGATTCAGAGTCGATCGATGTGAGCGACGAATTCATCGCCAGCGTGCAGGAAGCCTTCGCGAATCTGAGCGGCAAGCAAAATGTCGTCGTCAAATTCGTCGGTCACACAGACGCGTTGCCGCTCGAGGGGCGGGTCGAACGGATCTACGGTGATCACTCCGGCCTGTCGAAAGCGCGCGCTCGTCGCGTGGCGCTGGCTGTTCAGGATGGCCTCGACCTGCCGACCGATATAGTCATGAGTGACGGACGCGGCGCCGGGAAACCCATCGCATCGAATGATACGGCGCGCGGACGTACGTTGAACCGCCGCGTTGAAGTTGAATTCTGGTATGACGATCCGCTGCAGGAACTCCCGGACGAGCCACAGCTCTGTCCTGGCGACGCCGGCGCAGAGATGGTGACGAAAGTCTACGATCCGCCCTGGGGAAGCATTCCCGACATGCAGTTCATTGATGGCAAGCCAGTGCTGAAAGATGGTTTGACTACCGTACTCGCACGTTCGCTTGAGGATGTCAGTGACAAGACAAATCCCCGATTGCGGTTCGTAGGCTATACGCGGAATGAACGCCTGGCGCGACGTACAGCGGGAGTTTACGGCGACGACATCGGACTATCGGCATCGCGCGCGCGCCGTGCGATGGACCTCGTCGCGGAGCAGATGCAACTTGACCCGTCACAACGGGAGTTTGAAGGCCGCGGCTTCGTGCATTCCGACGACGTTGTCAATGCAGGTTTTGTGCAGGGCGAGACTTCGCACGTCGCCGTGCAAGTCGTCTACGATGAGCTCGCCGTCCTCGACGATTACGAGGGCGTCGACATCACGCGTATGACTCGTGAATTGCACCCCGAGAATCCACTCGGACTGAACCTGATGCGTATTACGGTCGATGGCGAGCCGCTGGACGATCCGCGCCGCAGTTCATCCGACATTCAGCGTTGCACCGACGTGGCACTGGCCGACGTCGATATTCAATTTGGCTTCGATAACCTCCGGTCTGCCCCGCGCCTTAGTGTGTCGGCACAACCATCGACGCTTGATTTTGTGCGACAGGAGGATGGCACGGTTATCGGTACCGATGTCAACTTCAGCATGTACACGAACTACTCATACTTTATTAAGCGAGCCGAAGTGCGCCTGTTCCGCAATGGGCAGTCGCAGGAGTCAATACCCATTGATGTGGTTGATATCAACGTGGATGGCAATGCGAAATGGCGGCCACAGGATGGCAGGTTCCACGCGCCAATCAATGAGCTCGCCTACGTGCTGCGCGTGTATGGCGAGGACGGCAATTTCGATGAGACGCAAGCTCAGCCGCTATGGGTTGCTTACAGCGACGCACCGGTTGTCGATGAAGACGAGCCCGTGGAGGATGTGATCGAGGACGAGCAGCCTGTGCTCATGTCCGCCTTTGATGACAATCGTCTCGGCCTGCAGAACATTGGCCTGTCGAGCGGCACGGTCAACGTTCGTGGTAGCGGCATCGGTCCGGACCAGGAGGTCTGGGTAGCGGGACGTCCAATCCCGGTCAACGAGGAAGGCAGCTTCTTCGCCGAGGAGGTTCTGCCGCAAGGTCAGCACACGGTTGAGGTTGCGGTACTGGACAAAGAGGGTAGCGGGAACCTTTACCTGCGCGACCTTGAATTCGAAGACAATGACTGGTTCTACGTGGGCATGGCCGACATGACTGTGTCGAGCAGCGAGTCGAGTGGTCCTATCGACCTCCTGCAGGGCGAGAACTCAACGTATGACTACGATTCGACAGTTGATGGCCGACTGGCATTCTTTGTGAACGGCAAGTTCGGTGACCACTGGCGCGTCACGGCGAGTGCAGATACGCGCGAAGGCCCGGTTAGTGAGCTATTCAGCAACTTCATGAGTAAGTCGCCGGTCGCGCTGTTCCGCCGCATCGATCCCGACTACTTCTATCCGACCTTTGGTGATGATTCGGTGACGCAGCAGATGGCCCCGACGATGGGCAAGTTCTTCGTCCGCGTCAGTCAAGATGACAACTTTGGCCAATGGGGCAACTTCAAGGTTGCCTACATGAACAACGAGCTCGGCAGGGTCCAGCGAGGCCTCTACGGCGCCAATGTGCACTACGAGGCAGATGACGCAACAGACTTTGGCGACAAGCGCTTTGCAATTGATGCTTTCGCAGCTGAGCCGGGAACGCTTGCCAGTCGCGAGGAGTTCCGCGGCACCGGAGGTTCGCTGTACTTCCTGCGCCGCCAGGACCTGCTGACGGGCTCCGAGAGCGTGCGTATCGAACTGCGCGACAAGGCATCCGGACTGGTGACAGGTGTCGTTAACCTGACACCGGCGATGGATTACGACATTGACTACTTGCAGGGCCGAATCGTGTTGTCCGAACCACTGGCTTCAACGGCGGATGACAATCTTCTTGTGCGTAGCGGCGCTTTGTCGGGAGACGAGGCGTATCTCGTTGTTCGCTACGAATACACGCCGGGGTTTGACGAAATTGATGCCGTATCTGTTGGTGGACAGGCGCACTACTGGTTCGGCGATTTCGTCAAGCTGGGCTTGACGACCAGTGCCAGCGAGCAGGACGGGGAAGACAGCAGCCTGAATGCGGCTGACCTGACTGTTCGTTATTCCGCCGACACCTGGTTCAAGTACCAGCAGGGAACAAGTGAAGGCCTGGTTTCGATGCCGCAGAGCTCAGCGGATGGTGGCTTCCAGTTCAACGACTACGGCGCGGCGTCGTTGGTCAATGCTGACGCTGACGCGAGTCGTGCCGATGTCAGTTTCCGCTTTGGCGATGTCAACCAGCTTATCGATGGTCGTGTCACGCTGTATACGCAACAGGCGGATGCCGGATACACGGCCGCGCCCGGACTCTCGGCGATGACAGATACGACTAATGTCGGCGGTACATTTAGCATGCCAATCGGCGATCGGTTCTCGATTGCGGCCAAGTTCGACGATCGAGAGCAGGACAATGGAATCAATACGACCGCCCTGGAATACGCTGTTGCATACACGCTTAGCGATACCTGGGACGTGAGCGTTGGCTACCGTGAGGATGAGCGAGAAGACACATCGATAATCGTTCCCCAGACGCAGGAAGAGGGTAAACGATCGGATGCTGTCGTGCAGGTCGGCTACAACTCACTCGCGAACTGGAACGTGTACGGGTTTGCGCAGGACACGTTGTCTGCGACGGGATCCCGCGAAGACAACGGCCGCATCGGTATTGGCGGTACGGTCAAGGTGACGGACAAACTGTCTATCGATGCCGAAGTTTCCGACGGCGATCTGGGTGCCGGCGGGCGGCTCGGCTCGAACTACGATTTCTCGGATCGGTCCAGCATGTACTTTGGCTACACGCTAGACAACGAACAAAACGATGCTAATTGGGCAAGCCCGGGTGGAACGGAAGGCAACCTCGTTGCCGGTGTACGTTCCCGGCTCGGCGACAGCGCGAGCGTATTCCTCGAAGAACGCTACCAGCATGGCTACGCGACAACCGGTTTGACTCACTCCACGGGTGTCAGTTTCGCACCAAATCAGACATGGAATCTTGGCCTGAACACGGATATTGGCACGCTGCGCGATGTCCGCACGGGCGCCGAAACGGAGCGCCTCGCTGCCGGAGTCCAGGTTGGCTACGCCTCAGGTGGATTGCGTATCTCGAGCGGTATCGAGTACCGCAATGATGACGAAGAACAACTGGACCTCAGTCGCAATCAACGCACGACCTGGCTGCTGCGCAATAACCTGAGCTACCAGACGAGCCAGGCGGGGCGCCTGCTCGGCAAGCTGAATCATTCAGAAAGCGAAAGTTCGTTGGGCACGTTCTACGACGGCGGCTTCACAGAAGCTGTTGTGGGTTACGCGTTCAGACCCGTTTACGATGATCGTCTCAACGCTATTGTGAAGTACACGTACTTCTACAATATGCCAACGACAGAACAGGTTAGCCTGCAAAACGTCGCTGTCGAGTTCCTGCAGAAAAGTCACATCGCTGCGGTCGACGTTACCTACGACATTACTCCGAACCTGACGATAGGAGGCAAGTATGCCCATCGCCTCGGCCAGGTCAGCCTTGATCGTGAGAACCCGGAGTTCTTCGACAATACGGCGAGTCTTTACGTGCTACGCGGCGACTACCGGTTCCGCGAGAACTGGGAAGTACTTATGGAAACGCGTCTGCTGGATATGGCTGACCTCGGCGAGCATCGTTTCGGCGCGCTCACTGCCGTGTCACGCTATTTCGGCGATCACGTCAAGGTTGGCGTCGGCTACAACTTCACGGATTTCTCTGACGACCTTACCGACCTGAGTTACGATCACAAAGGCTTCTTCCTGAACGTCACCGGTACGTTGTAGCGCCGGGCGGCGCCGTGTCAGTCTGCGTGATGCCGCTGTCCATAATACCCGCTATTTTACATAAGTCCTGAGATTGACCTTTTGCTCGATTAATCGGGCTCGTGTAACCGTCCGTGTTCACAGTCTTTTTCCACGAATTTCGGAAAAGACTCAGGGTGTGATCCAAGTCGAGTTTTGCCGCCAGCCGATGCGCGATAGTTCACTCTTGTAGCAGGAAAATGGCAAAACCGCCGAAAGGTGGTGACGCAAAGTCTCCGGCCTGAGAACCCAGCGAGGTTCGAGGTAGCGGGATCGCCCACGTCGAATTACGCAGCGCCAGGGCCGCCCGTGTCGGGGAAATCCATGGAATGGATACGACATAACGACGATGCGCAGGGAATCGCTGGACAAAAAGATGCAACGCGCCCGTAGCAGTTGGCCAACAAGCCTTCTGTGTGCGCTTCTGTTGCTGACGTCGGCAGTATTTGTCCCGGCCGGTAGCGCATCGGCGGCCGAGATCACTTTCGTGTCCGTCGCCGGTTTCTGGCGTGACCCTGTGGACAGCCTTCCCGGAGTTCAGCCGGGCGACCCTGCAATCACGAACGGTATCCCGATTTCGAGCATCAGCTGGGGCACGACGACGGGCCAGCAAAGCGGCTACGACTTCGAGTCAACGTTACCACCGCCATTTACGTTGCCCGGAGCCATTCCGTATTTCTCACTTGGGTCGTTCACGCATCGGAATTTCGCGGTTGACCAGCCATGGCTGGTTTCGGCCGAGCTCGATGTTGTACTCGTGATTGCCGTGGACGGAGCGCAACTCGCTCCGTTGAACTTCAGCTTCACGTTGAATCACGACGAAACCCCGAACAACCAGGTCCCTTGTCCCTATCCGACACCACCCGGCGAGGGGTGCACGGACCGCGTGACGATCGTTGCCTCGGCTGAGCCAACAACGTTTAACGTCGATGGCGTGGATTACACCCTGGAGATGAGCTTCCTCGACAACGGCAGTCCCGTCGACGAATTCATTACGAGAGAAGGCGACACGGTCAACAGCTCAGGCCTGGTGGGACAGTTCACCTTGCCGCCGGGACTCACAGTCACGAAGACGGGTCCTGCGGCTATGCGTCTTGGGGAGTGGGGCGATTTCGTTCTCGGCGTACAGAACGAGAGCGAGTCCGACGCGTACAACGCGACAATCGTTGACCTGATGCCCGATGGCGCGACAGGCGGGATGTGCGACATGACGCCGGAGATTCTGAGCGCACGCGTGTTCGAGGCGGACGGCGTCACGCCGGTACCTGGAAAAGGCCCCCTGGACGCGGGAACGGACTACTCCCTCAATTACGATAACGCCGCTTGCGAACTCACGTTCATCACGCTGACCCCCGCCTCGGTGATCGGGATCAATGAGCGGCTAATGATCGCGTATCGCACGCAGCTCGACCCCGATTCTCAGGACGGCGTCACGCTAACGAACGTGGCCGGAGCCACCGAGTGGTTCAACGAAGACGCCTCGACTATGTACAGCCGTACCCTGACCGATGGCACCGTGGGCGTCGGGGACCACGAGGACGCACACAGTGTCATCGTCGACTTGCCGGCGCTGCAGTTTGAGAAGACCGTCATAAATGTTACGACAGGAGAGGACCCGGGCACCGTCGCGACGCCAGGTGACACCCTTCGATACACGCTCAGAATCGAAAACGCGGGCAATACACCGATCGATGGCTTCGACATTGTAGACGAGCTCGACAGCCTGAACGCGACGCCGATGTTCCAGGCCGGAACATTGAATGTCATTCAACCGCTGCCGGCCGGCGCCGACGACTCTAACACCAATGCAAACGGCGGTGCGGCGGGCACTGGCTTACTCGATATTCGCGGTCTCAGCATAGGCGGACTCGGCGAGGAAGTGGTCGTCGAATTCGAGGTGCAGCTCGCACCTGTCATCGCCAACGACAGTATGGTTCTAAACCAGTCGCAGGCCAATTCCCTCGGCTACCCGATCGCGATCAGTGACGACCCGTATGTCGACGGTGTTGCCGATCCGAACGTCGCCGATGATGAAAACCCGACCGAAATACTGATTCAGTCGGCACCCGAGTTTGTCGTCCAGAAGATCTCCAGCTACCTGGACGGCGATCCGAATATTCTTCTGGCAGGCGAGACGCTGCGCTACACGATAACCGTGCAAAACACGGGCACCGACAACGCTACCGGCGTTTACATCGATGACCAGGTTCCTGCGAACACGACCTATGTTGCGGACAGCACTACTCTAAACGGTGTCGTTGTGCCGGATGCGGCGGGTTCACCGCTGATCGACGGCATCCAGATCAATGCGCCGGAAGACCCGACGCC
>JAACFG010000124.1 GCA_009937605.1 Gammaproteobacteria bacterium
GTAGTCGACAAGCGCGTCGTTGATCGCCGGATCGAGCGGCGGTTGTTGGTAATCGTCAAGTAGCTGTTTCCAGATACCGTTTGCGCGCACGGCTGCGTCCTTGCCGCCCGCTTCCTGCCAGCTTTCAAAATTCTCGCGGCCAGAGACAATGGGCGCGTAGAACGCCGACTCGTAGCGTTCCAGTGTGTGTGCGGTACCGAAGTGATGACCGCCTGGCCCGACTTCGGCAATCGCATCAAGCGCGAGTTCGTCGTCCGAGAGCTCAATGGGCCGCAGATACTCGGCCATCATTTGCAGCATCTCGGCATCGATGATCAGCTTTTCGAATGACGCCGTGAGCCCGCCTTCGAGCCAGCCGGCCGCATGATTGACCAGGTGTGCGCCGCCCATGACGGAACCCCATAGCGACATCTGGCTTTCGTAGGCCGCCTGCGCATCGCAACAATTCGACATGGTCGTGTTGCTCGAGCGGAACGGCAGTCCGAGCTTGCGTGCGATCTGTCCGCTGGCCAATGCGGCCTTGGTGTACTCAGGCGTACCCAGTGCGGGAGAGCCGCTGCGCATATCAACATTGGATGCGAAGCTCCCGTACATCATGGGCGCGCCGGGGCGTACGAGCTGGACGTAGGTCGCGGCGGCCAGGACTTCGGCCGTCTGTTGCACCAGCGTGCCGGCCAGCGTTGCGGGACTCATCGAGCCCGCCAACGTGAATGGCGTGATGCAACAAACCTGTCCTGCCGCGGCCAGCTCATCCACGGCCTCGGTCATCGGGATATCGAGTTGCAGTGGCGAATTGGTATTGATAATCGCGAGCAGTGCGGGCGTCTCGAGCAGAGCCGCGCGATCGACCTCCAGTGCGATGCAGGCCATCTCTACCGAGTCCCTGGCACGCTCGCCGCCCAGCGCATAGGACTGGCAGTTCTTGTCAGTCAGTTGGTATTGCGCGAGATACAAGTCGAGGTGCCGTGTCTCGGCAGGCAGGTCCATCGCCTCGAACGGACCACCGCCTTCCTGGTGGATAATATTCAGGCTCTGTACGAGCTTCAGGTAATCGCGTGTCTCATCGTAGGTGCCCGGGCGCCGACCCTTGTCGAGGTCGCTGACGAATGCCGGGCCGCCAACGGATGCGAAGTTAACTTTATTGCCTCCCATGCTCAGGTGGTGCTCGGGGTTGCGAGCGCGCAGTTCGAACGACGACGGTGCATGCTTGATTTGTCCCATCACCATCGACCGGTCAAAGCGGACCATCATCGAGTCTTCGTCCACGTCGGCCCCAGCGCTAGCCAATCGCGTGCGACTTCCCGGTTCGAGGAAGCGCATGCCATTGGACTCGAGAATGTGCAGTGCGCCATCGATGATGGTTTGTACCTGCTCATCGTCAAGCACCTCGGTCGGGCCGTACGGATTGACGACCTCGCGCCACTCGAGCTGCGAGATTGCATTGACGGTGCGCTTGGCACGGCGGCTTCGTCGGGGCATCAGTTCATTCCTTCCAGAAATGCGTGGCGCCAATGCTCGGTCTTCTCGACCTGGTTGAAGCAATAGATATGGTGTCCCTTGATATTACAGTCTCGGTCCGCAAGATACGGCGCGAGATCCAGCAGCAGTTCGTCGGGCCGATACTCATTCGACAACATGAGTCTTGCGGCAACTCTCGGATTACGTTTCAGGTAGCGGAGCGAATCGCCAACCCCGATGCGCAACGATGTCTTGAACAACGCTCCGCGGTCCGCCACACCCGGCAAGCCAATCCAGGCAGGAAGATGCACGCCAGCCTGGCGAATGGAGTGCAGCCAGGCGCCGAGAACATCCGCATCGAAACACATTTGGGTAACGAGGTAATTCGCGAGTTCCTGTTTCTGCAGGAGCGACTTAAGCAACTCTTCATCGCTCGCAACCGGATGCCCTTCCGGGTGAGCGGCTACGCCGATCTCTGTGAACTTGTGATCCAGCTCCGCGATGTCGCGCAGCAAGGACAGCGCAGTATCGTAGTCGCCAATCGGCTGATCCGCGTCACCACCGGGAACGAAAATACTAATGATGGGCAGGTCGTTCAGGTGCGCAATAATTTCGCGCAGATGCGCTTTATCGCGAACCATCTTTGCCGCAATGTGCGGCACAACCTTGAAGCCACGAAGCGCCAGGCGCTCGCACATGTCCAGCGTGACGTCGACGCCCTTGGTCGGTGAACAGGTAACGGCAACGTAGGAACCCGGCTCGAGCACGTCCAGCTTTGCCTCAATCGTGTCGGTCGGAAAGACCTCCATGTAGGCCTCGCGCACCGTGTAGGCGAGAACCTCTTTTTCCTGCGGCACGGGCAGCGTCATGCTCGCCCCCGGCGCCCGCGGCGCTTGCGTCGTTGTTGCGGTGCCGGGCCATCTTCGCCCGGGATAGCCATCGCATCGACGAAGTGCTCCTGGAACCGGGGTTCGACGGCGGTCTCGATCTTCTCGACGTCCCGAACCTGCTGTTCGATAAGTGCCCGGGATTTTCGATCAAGCAAAGCGATGCGCGCGCCGGTACCGGCCGCATTGCCTGCAGATGAGACCTCTGCGAGATCGCACTCGGGTATCAACCCAAGCACCATCGCGAATCGCACGTCGATATGAGCGCCAAATGCACCTGCCAGCCTTATGCGATCGACCTTCTCAACACCAAAGCGCTCCATGAGCAGCTTCGCCCCCGCGTGCAGTGCCGCCTTGGCAAGCTGAATCGCTCGCACGTCGTTCTGCGTGATGCGTATCGCAGGATCACGGTCGTGCAACACGTACGCGAGCGTGCGGCCGTCTTCGATGACGCGCTCGGAAGCCGCTGCCTGGATCTTGCCGTCCGCGCCAATTATTCCCGCCGTGAACATCTCGGCAATCACTTCGATGATTCCGGACCCGCAGATACCCGTCACCTGCTTCACCTCATCCGCGAACGCGGGTTCGTCGGACCAGTGCTCGCAGCCGATTACCCGGAACCGCGGCTCGAGCGTCTCCGCATTAATCCGAACTCGCTCTATGGCGCCCGGCGCCGCCCGCTGGCCAGAACTGATCTGCGCGCCTTCAAATGCCGGCCCGGTTGGGCTCGACGCGGCCAGTAACCGCTCTGAATTACCCAGTAACAGTTCCGCATTCGTACCAACATCGACGATCAGGGACACGCCATCGTGCGCCTGCGGTGCCTCAGCAAGCAGCACGCCTGCCGCATCGGCACCCACGTGTCCGGCGATGCAGGGCAGCGCATAAACATGGCCACCCGCGTTGATGTCCAGACCGATCTCCGCTGCACGACCATCCACGCTGGAATCGGTCGCCAATGCGAACGGCGCGGTCCCCAGCTGGACCGGGCTGATGCCGAGCACCAGGTGTTGCATGATCGGGTTGCCGACCACGGTTATCTCGACAACATCGGTTGTCTCTGCGTCGACTTGCGCGACGACTTCGACAATCAGCTCGTTCATCGCACACCGCACCGCTTCGATGAGTTTCTCTTCACCGCCCGGATTCATCATGATGTACGACACACGACTCATAAGGTCTTCGCCGTAGCGAATCTGTGGATTCATCTTGCCGGCGCTCGCAACGACCTCACCACTGGCGAGCTCACACAGATGCGCGGCAATCGTCGTCGAGCCGACATCGAACGCTATGCCATAGAGCCGTTCTTTGAAGCCGGGCCAGATCGCAACGATGCGGTGGCCATTGCGTACCGCAACCGTCACCTCGCGTTTGCCGTCCGTCAGGGCCGGCTGCAGATCCCGCAGGACGGCTGACTCACAGCGCAGGTCCTCGAGGGCCCACTCGGTCGCCAATGTGGCCTGCAGGCGCTCGAGGTCACCAAGAGATTCGTGCAGCGTCGACTCCGGAACCTCGACGAAGTAGGCGTGCACGACCGGGTCGATCGTGATGTCGTGGTCCTCGTGCGGTTTGCGAACCACCTGGTGATGCACTTGTGAGCTCGCCGGTACGTCGATGACGACGTCTGCCTCGAGTTTTGCCTGGCAACTGAGCCGCCGGGTTTCAGCAAGGCCGCGTCGCTCGTCGAACCGCCCTTCCGCTTCGCCTCGCGGCGTCACATTGTCCGTCTTTGAATTGATACCGTGCTTGGCGAAATCACCTTCAGCAACCTCGACCTGGCAGCGCCCGCAGATTGCACGTCCGCCACAGACCGAGTCGACGTCTACGCCCAGGCTGCGCGCGGCCTCGAGTACGGGCGTGCCACGCGGGAAACGCCCACGCTTGCCCGACGGCGTGAAAACGACCAGAGGTTCTTTGTTGTCAGCCACGGCGGCGGCTGCGGCGCCGGCGTCGGCCTTCGCCTTCCGCTGCCGGGGCGCGGTAATTGGCAATCCAGTCCGAACATTCCGGATCATGGCCCATAACGACATTTGCGCCGCGAATCGACTGCATGATCTCGGCGTGCAACGGATTCGTGATTGCCGACGTCATTCCGCTCGCGATCGCCATGGCAATAAAGGCCGTGTTGAGGCCATTCCGATTCGGCAGGCCGAAGCTCAGGTTGGACGCGCCGCAGGTTGTGTTGACCTTGAGCTCCTTACGCAGGCGTTGCACAAGCTCCATGACCTGCGTGCCCGCAGAGTTGATCGCGCCAATCGGCATGACCAGCGGATCGACAACAATATCGCTCACCGGGATGCCGTGATCCTGCGCACGCTCAACAATCTTCTTCGCCACGTTGAAACGCACGTTGATGTCTTCCGAGATGCCGTTGTCATCATTGGAAATCGCGATGACCGCGCAACCGTATTTCTTTACGAGCGGCAGAACGGCTTCGAGACGCTCTTCTTCACCTGTGACCGAATTCAACAGGGCCTTGCCCTCGTAGGCTTCGAGCCCAGCCTCGAGCGCCGCGATAATCGAGGAATCGATACACAACGGCACGTCCGTCACCGCCTGCACGAGCCGAATGCTTTCGGCCAGTATCGCGGGCTCGTCGGCGAGCGGAATGCCGGCGTTGACGTCGAGAATATGAGCGCCTGCAGCAACCTGCGCCAGGGCATCTGCCTCGACACGGCTGTAATCGCCATTCTTCATCTCCTCGGCGAGGAGCTTGCGACCGGTTGGATTGATACGCTCGCCAATAACGGCAAACGGCTGGTCGAAACCAATAATGACGTCCTTCGACTTCGAACTGATAACTGTGTTGGTCATTCCATGGTTCCTTTATCCTTCAGCCCGCCAGCCTTGACGACTCGCTCGAGCGTCTCGGCGTCAAATTCCTGTTCAAGCGCAGCGACACGTTCGTCGACAAGTGCAGCGAGATCGCCTTCGACGTCTTCCGAGATACGCCGCCAGTCCTCGAGGTAGGCATCACTCGATCCGCGCCCGGCACGCATCGCTGCTCGATCAATGGCTTTTGCAAAGCGAGGCTCAAGTTCCTTCTTGACGCTCGACTTGCGCCCTGCGCGCCCAACGACCTGCGCGGGTATGTCACGCCAGAAAATGCTGATCAGTTTAGCCATTGAACGACGTGCTCCCCCAGGTTGCGTCCGACGGGCTCCAGACCGGTGTGCCGGTGGTCATACTCAAGGCCCAGGTAATCGGCGTGTTCACGAGCGGCTTGCTCAAGCTCGGCCGACGCGCTCTGCGACAAGTACACCAGCCGCCGGTAGTTACCAAAGTAAGTGGACTTCAATTCGGGGTGGCGATCCAGCCCGAGTCCTTCTTTCACCAGCCGGTCGAAATGACGCGCCAGGAAATCCGTCAGGTAGAAGGTGCCCGGTTCCTCGTCGGCCAGCGCCGCAAACTCGGCGGCACCGGCGTAGAACTCGTAGCAATGCGCTCCGGACAGTCGCTCAATACCGAATTCGTCCAGCATCTTGTCCAACGCCCCTCCTGTCCCGCAATCGGCATACGCGACAAACATATGTTCGTAGTCGGCACGGTATTCCTCGATGGCTGCACGCACAGCGCCAGGAATCTTCTCCGGCCGGCTATGCAGGTCTGCCGGCAAACACTGGATCTTGACGTGCGACCAGCCATTCAGTCGCTTGAGCTCAACGATTTCCTTCGCGAGCGCGCCACAGGCAATGACGAGGACGGATTCCTTCGTCACCTCAACAGGCGCGCTGTTCCAGCACGAGCCTCTTGGCCGTCTCGACGGCCGTTGCCGCATCACGGCAGTAAGCGTCGGCGCCGACGGCCTCTCCGAACTCGTCATTCAACGGCGCCCCGCCGACAAGCACGATGTAGTCGTCACGCACGCCCTCTTCCTTCATCGTGTCGATGACGACCTTCATGTACGGCATCGTCGTCGTCAGCAACGCCGACATCCCGAGAATATTCGGCTTGTGCTCTTTGAGAGCCGCAATATAGGTCTCGGCGTCGGTGTTGATTCCGAGGTCGATAACCTCGAAGCCGGCGCCTTCCATCATCATGCCGACGAGGTTCTTGCCAATGTCGTGGATATCCCCTTTGACGGTCCCGATAACCAGTTTGCCGACAGGTTCGGCACCACTCGCCGATAGAATCGGCTGCAGGATGGCCATTCCGGCTTTCATGGCGTTGGCCGCCATCAATACTTCCGGCACAAACAGGATGCCGTCCCGGAAATCGATGCCGACGATGTTCATGCCACCAACCAGTGCCTCATCCAGGACCTTCTTCGCGTCCCAGCCGCGATCCAGCAGGATCTGCGTACCCTCGGCGATTTCCTCGGCCAGGCCGTCGTAAAGATCGTCGAACATCTGTTCGACCAGTTCAGCGTCGGGCAATTCTGACAATACGATCTCGTCGTCCTGATCCTGCGACATGGGCGTCTTCCGTCAAAGGGTTGAAAGTCCCGGATTCTACCGATCATGGGATTCCGGGGACGGATCGGAATTCATAATATGAAACGACCGCCACCTCATATGAAACGCGCATAAAAAGAGGCCGGGAGATTCCTCTCCCGGCCATCTGTTGCTGTCGCCTTCTTCTTACTGAAAGGCTAAGTGCTTACTGGAACAAGCCCATGATCTTGTCGATGACGCCGAACAGTACTGGCTCTTCATCGAGACCATCTTCATCGGCGTCCTTCGGCGAGTTCTCTACGAACGTACCGAATGCTGCAGTATGAGCATCGAACGCCGCCAGATCACCGGCCGCATCGACCTTGATGAGCTCTGCTCTGTGGCAGCTGCCGCATGCCCGAGAGGCCGCACCCTGAACTGCGTCGGGAACCGTGCCAATCTGCCGCGCGCTCGGGTCGTCGAGAGTCCAGGACGGGCTCTGCACGCCAGGCATCGAGAGTGCCTGATTAGGCACTTCGTACGTACCTGGATTGTGGCAACCTTCGCAGCTCAGCGACGTGAAGTTCGGGAACGTGTGGGTCTTGTGCGCGGTGTTCCTTGCGACGTCGACCACGTTGCCGTCGTTATACACGTCATCCTCATCCAGCGGTTGGAACGCGTGCAGGGCATGGACATAGCTGTCGATCGAGCGTGACTGCATTTCCAGGTGGCTGCCATCGAACGTCGGGTTGTGGCAGACCTTGCAAGCCTGCATGCTGTCGCCGTAGCGACCGCGGCCTGCGTGGATCAGTACACCCGTGTTCTCGTGGCATCCGTCGCACTTGGCGATATCGACCGTAGCGTCCGTGCCTGCGAAGTAATTGTCATCGATAACGCTGGTGCCCAGCTCGAACGCCGTACTTACAGCGTCCACGTTGACAGCCACACCGTCGACAGTCAGTCGCGGAAGAATCGTGATCTCGGCCATCGTGACTTCGCCATTTGCGATCAGATTCGGAAGCGTGTCCGTCTTGTACGGCTGGAACCCGGTCATATCAAATGTCACACGCCAGTCGCCCGGTATGCTTGCCGGATCTTCCGTGAAGAAGGGCCTGCCGCTGGTAGGTGACCACTCGATGTTACAGCCTGGACGCGAGCTGTGTGGGCAATCAGTTGAATTGCCGTCGCGCTCGTGGGCCGGAACGATGTGGTGCTTGGAATCCCAACCGTAGAACGAGATCGCCAGCGTCGGGTTGACGGTATCATCGAGCGAGCTGAAATCGACCGTAATCAGGTTGCCAGAGATCGTGATGTCATCAATGGCCACGCCGGCGAGCGCCGTATACGTGGTGCCAGTCGCGTCGTAGACCGTCTTGTCGTAGCCCGTATGCAGGTCACTGAAGCCCGGTACGCCGCCCGTGCCATGACATTGCGTGCACGTCGTCATGTTGGGGAAGTCATGGAAGCTGTCCACGCCTGCTTCGGTCGTCAGGTAATCAAGCGCAGGTGCTCTCTTCGGGTTGTAGTAAATCCCGGCATCACCCGTGATTTCTCCTGGCGGCCAGGCATCGACGCCTTCGACCGCGTGGCAGCTCTTGCACGTTTCAGGTGCGAAATAGCTGTCGTCCAGGATGGCTGTCAGGTTGCCGTCGTGGCAGGTCACGCAATTCGACATCGATTGCGGATACGGGAAATGCATCGCGTGCGACATGTGAGTCACGTTCATCACGTCTGCGGTGTACGCGTACTTGGTCGCGTCCCCCGAATCTGGATCGTTCGCCCATGCGAGCGGATCGTCGACCTCGAGTTGCCATTCAAAGTGACCGCCTGTGCGATCGTCGTAGTGGCAGTTCTTGCAGTACGTGAAATCAGGTGCGCCAGCGACCTGTGCCTGAACGTTTGCATGTTTCCTGTACGGCGCACCGTGACAGGCTTCGCAGCCCTCAACATTGGCAAGTGACGTGTAGTCAGCCGTCAGCGAACCTACGCCGACTTCGAATGCGTCGAGTGTCAGGTCATCGTACACATGGAAGTGGGAAGTTGGGCTGTCCGGCCACGTATCCGTGATTTCGTTGTCGCTCAGTTTGCCGACGATCGCGCCACTGTCCCAGCTGTTGATGTCGTAATCAACGCTGGCCGTCAGCGTGTAGGAACCGCCGCCGTTGCTCGTAATGGGACCAGTGATCCCTGCGAATTCGCTAAACGGAGCTCCAACCAGCTGGAACATCTCGGCCGTCGCGTCCCATTGGGAGCGGGCAAAGAACATTCCGTCCACCCATTCATCAGCATTTGTCGGATCGGCGATGAATGGTGCGGCCAGGTAATTAACGCTGAAATCGATAGTAATAGTGAAAGGTGCAGCGACACCAACACTGGTAACAGCGTCGATCGTCAGTTCGAAATCACTGGTGAATGCTTCGTCATAAGCAGCCTGGTGATAGGCACCGTTGCCTTCGTGGCAGACGTTACAGGATTCGACGTTAGCGGCGTTAAGTGCCTGTTCAACGGCGTCCGTTCCTTCGCCTTGCTCGCCTTGGTCGCCTTGCTCGCCTTGCGCGCCTTGCTCGCCCTGCGGACCCTGTGGACCGGTATCACCCTCGCAACCACTAATAGCGAAAGCGAGTATAGCGATAACGAGAATCGACCAGGTCCGTGCAGATAATTTATCGACCCAGATCATAGTAGTACTCCCTGATTTGAAAATTCGTGATTAGCCCGGATTCGGCCTGAACCGTTAGAGATCGGTCGTCCGGAGCGTGAATGAGAGTAAGGCGTGCGCAGAATCGAAACACTGACATCTGTCAGTTTCGGAGGGTGAATTACACCTACAAATTTCTGCCAGCAATTCGGTATTTGCGTACCTGTCAAATATCAGTTTCCAGTACGTAGAGACCGCAACAACGCTCAGGAAACTGAGTATGGACAGCTACAGAGTGCGGTGTTCGGATAGGTCGTTAATTGGAGTGGACTGCAAATGGCCTGCAAGAGTTATGAGTGCCCGTTCTACGCCTCGCCCAAGACCAATGGCGACACTGCGGATTCTAAGTTGAATTGCCTGGTTGCAGACTCCGTAAAACAGGTCC
>JAACFG010000019.1 GCA_009937605.1 Gammaproteobacteria bacterium
ATCGGAATCATCGGCAATGCGAATCTCGACGTCGCGCATCGCCGTGCCGACTTTGAGAAAGCTGACCGCGTCACGTGCGGATGGATCGAGTGCGTGATAAGTCTCACCAATCTGCAAACTGTGGCGATCCATCACCACACGTTCGTACTCGGGTCCTAGCGGCGACGATGTAACACCGACTGTGGCCTCTGCCAGGCCGTACACGGGTAACATCGTGTTGCGTTTGAGTCCGCGTGATGCGAGCTTCCCAAGAAACTCCTCGCAAAGATCCCAGGAAATAGGCTCGGCACCATTCAGGATGCGCTTGACGCTCGACAGGTCCACATCATCCGGCAGGCCCTTGCGCTCGAACAGCTTGAGGAAGTGCTTGTAGCCGAAATTGGGCGAACACAACTGTGTCGCTCGCAGTTCACTTGCCTTCGTCATCCACAACAGCGGGCGCCTCACAAATACGTTGGTATCCATGACAGCGTGATTCATGCCAGCGGCCATCACGCTGAGGTGAAATCCGATCAGCCCCATGTCGTGGGTCAGCGGCATCCAGCTCAAGGCCTGGTCGTCCTCGCCCCACTCCAGGGCCTCGACGATAGCGCGAATATTTACGCAGAGATTCCGATGCGTCAGGACCACGCCCTTGGGGTCGCTGGTCGAACCCGATGAATACTGAATGAAACCCGTGTCACCCGGCTGAGCGGAATGCACATTACCGTGTGAGCCGGGTTGCACGTCGCTCATCAGCACAGCATGCGTTTCGAGCAATTCGGTGACGTCCGCGCGCTCGCTGTCTTTCGCGTAATCCAGGAGCCGCTGCAACAGGTCCATTTCGGTGAAGAGAGTCGGGTTTTTCAGCTGCGACAGAATCCGGAACAACTTGAGCTTGTGTTCATCGCTGATGCCAACGGCGACCGGCACCGGCACAAGCCCACCAAGTACTGCAGCCCAAAAGGCAATAACAAAGCTCTGGTTCGACGTGCTGAAGATGATCAGTTCATCGCCGGGTTTCATGCCGCGTGTTTGCAACGAACCCAGCAGCGCTAGCGCGGCATCCCAGAGTTCACTAAAACGCAGGGCGCTCTCGTCCTTGTCGCCGTCTATAAAACGAATTTCGCGATCACGGTCTTTAGCATCTGCAAACAGGTCGGTCAGTGTGTCGTAAAGCTTCATGGTTTCCCTAACGTACTTCAGGCTGTACGTGAATGTCTTCGGCCGAACGCAAATTGATGGCCAGTTCAAGCTCCGGCTGCGCGTCGTCCAGCAGGCGCATCCGAAAACGTGGCAGCAACAATCCCAGGTGCACTTTCATTTCGAGGAACGAGAAATACTCGCCGAGACAGCGTCGCGGTCCGAGCGAAAACGGAAAATAAGGCCGATCCTTTTTCGGCTTGTCTCCCGGGGCAAAACGATCGGGGTCGAACCGCTCCGGTTCCGACCAGTAGTGCGCCGTGCGATGCAGAATGAACGGTGACAGGTAGATGTCCGTGCCAGCGGGAACGTCATAGTCTTCGAGTTCATCCTCAGCGTGTGAGCGGCGCGTAAACAGCCAGACTGGCGGATACAGGCGCAATGCCTCCTCCAGCGCCTGCTGCGTGTACTGCATCGCCGCCAGGTTTTCCGCAGTGACCGCGGAGACGTTTGGCACCAGCTCTTGAGCCTCGTCGATCAGCTTCGCTTCGATATCCGGGTGTTTGGCGACCAGGTACCAGACCCAGTTCAGCGTATTGGCAGAGGTCTCAAAGCCCGCCACGATGAGAGTCATGAGCTCGTCAAGCAGCTCGGCGTCGTTGAATTTGTTGCCCTGCTTGTCCGTCGCCGCCAGGTACATCGACAGGAAATCGAAATGCTGGCTGCCCTTCCCCGCACGCCGGTCCGCGATGATGTCGCGAAGCAGTGCACGCAGGTGGCGTACTTTCATCACGACACTCAGGTCGCGCGTCGAGTCCCGGCTGAGAAATGCGAATGGATTCTCACCACCGGCCATTATGCGATTATCGAAGTCATCACCGAAGGTACTGATAAGGATCAGCTCTAGCGCAAAGTCGCAGGTCTCTTCGGTGATGTTGATTGTCCGCCCTTCTGCCGCGGCGGCAGCCCAGCGCACCGCTCGTCGATCACAGCATTCGACCATGACGGCCATAAGCCGATGAACGTTTTGCCGGCTGAAGGCAGGCTGGATCATCGTCCTGGATCGGCGCCAGACATCTCCGTCGCTGACGATCAGGCCGTTTCCCAACAACATTTTGACCCGCTCGAAGCCCGGTCCCTTGTGATATTTGCTGTGCCGGCGCGCAAGAATCCTGCGTACCTCGCTCGCATCATTGACAAAATAAGCAAGGCGACCGTTCGGCCTGATCATGCTGACCATATCGCCGTGCTCGTGCTGCAGACCCTGCAGGGTCGCCAGCGTCTCGGCATCGATTCCGAGCGTGACCGGCTGATCGGGCCCTGGCGGCCGCCTAAATACGTGCTGGGGTTCAGTCATGGCAAGTGCCGGGAATTGAGGATCGCTCTGAAAACGCAGGGGCAATATTACATTGACCCGCACAGATTCGATACTGCAAACTCCGGCACTTGAAAGACCAGAATCCCAATCATTTCGACTCCGTAGAGTCCCGACGCAGCACCGCGTCGCGGCGCAAGCTCGGCCCTGCGCGGCGTTTGTACTACTTCCTGGGCCTGCCTTTGCTGCGGGCAATCATCAAGCTTCTGACGGCCACCTACCGGATAGAAAAGGTCATCGGTGCGGCCAATATCGACCCGTTTATCGATGATGAGCGCGTCTGCGCGCCCGCCTATTGGCACCAGCACCATGTCATCGGCTCGACGCTGGTGCGCAGCTGGATCCGGCGCGGTTTCAAGGCCTGTTTTCTTATTTCCGGCTCCGTGGACGGCGATGTGCCGGAGCGCATTGCCCGCGCATGGGGCGCTGAGGCCATTCGGGGTTCCGCCAATCAAAGCGGCGCACTCGCGCTACGTGACCAGCAGCGCATGATGAAACAGGGCTATTCCATCGTAACCACCGCCGATGGGCCGCGCGGCCCCAAGTACGAGTTCAAGTCCGGGACGATTCTGATGGCGCGGGTTGCGGGCGTGCCGATTCTGCCGGTCGGATGTGCGGCTGACCGAGCCTGGTACCTGAACCGGTGGGACGACTTCATGGTGCCCAAGCCATTCGCCAGGATCGTAATTGCGATCGGTGAGCCCATCCCTGTCCCCCGTGAGATCCCACTCGATGGCCTGGAGCCTGTCAGAGCGAACGTTCAGGCCGCAGTCATGTCTCTTATGAAAGAATCAGAAGACGCTCTGCAAGCAACCTGAGGAGGTGCCCGGGTGATATTTTCGTCGCGCAAGCATATTTTGGCCGTATTCGCGCTGCTTTTCGTCGTCTCCACCACGTGGGCCGCCGATCTGACGCCTCATCGTGCGGAATACAAGGTCAAGATCAGCGTCGTCTCGGGCCAGTTGAACACGGAGTTGCGACCGATCGAGTCCGGCTATGTTGCGGCCCACGCCGTCAAGCCAGTTGGACTATCGCGCATTTTGACCGACGGTCGCATGAAGGTCTCATCAGAATTCACGGCCGAAGCGGATGGCGTCAAGCCAGTGAGCTTTCACGAGGTCGACACGATCAAGGACGAGCCGGAAGTCCGGTTGAACTTCGACTGGACAACCAACATGGCCAGCGGCACGGTTGGCGCAGACGACGTGAGCATCCAGTTAGATGGCATTTCCCACGACAATGTCTCCATCCAGTATGCAGTCATGTTCGACCTGTTGAACGACCAGCTACAGGACACCTATGTCCTGTTCGACGTCGACAAGATGCGCGTAGCCAACGTGCGCAACATCGGCACGAAGAAAGTGAAAACCAAGGCCGGGACTTACGAAGCTGTCGGCATTCAGCACCAGAAGGAAGGCTCGTCACGTGTCACGACGCTGTGGTGCGCGCCGGAACTGGGGTACTTGCCCGTCGTTATCGAACAGCATCGCAAGAAAAAGTTGAATTTCCGGGCCACGCTCACGAATTACACCGCGACCTGAGTGCCCGGCTTCACCGCGGCGACTATCTGTGTAATCCCGCCTGATTGTTCACACCGAGTGTGAAGCAGATCGGGCTTTCGCATACCGAGCGCAGCGGAAAACACACCCTCAGACCTGCGGCTATGGATTCGGGCATGTTGTCCACAGCGCTCGCTGAGCCGCATCTCGGGTTCGTGCACCGATTCCGTGCCCTATTCATGGACGGGGAGTGACAGGTAGCCGAATCCATAGCCGAGCTGGCAAAAGGACGAAATTACGCGGCCAGGACGGAACACGCGAGGCGTGTTCGGCTGCCTGGCAGTCCCCGTCCTCGTGTGTAACGGTCTTTATCGTCAACGGCAGATACCGAATGAACAACCTATTGAGAGATCACAACTAGCCGAACAGGATGGAGAGCTGAAGCAAGAGCAGCAGTGCGGCCGTAAACAGTCCGGCAGCAAGCAGGCTTGCGCCCCAGCGCGCGATGAGCGATGCATTGGCAATGCCGGCGAATACGGGCACAGCGGGCAAGGCAGCGAGACACGCCAGCGGATAGATCATGATAGCGGTACGTGGAAAACGATAGGCCCAGGTCTTGAGCTCGCGCCGGGCGATCATGGCCGAGACAAGATCATCCATGCTGCCCAGTTGCGACGCCGCCAATTGGCGCGCATCCTGGCTTGAGGCGCCATCCTCAACCGCCGCATCGACCAGGTCATCGTAATGGTCCCGAATTTCTGTGACGGCACGGTGCGCATGCCGCGGTGCAATACCGCTCTTCAGAAGCCGATGCGCCAGTCGCTTGAAACTCGGTTCACGCATTTCCAGGACTCTCCAAAGCGGAAGTGATACCTGTCTGGATACGTTGCCAGTCGTTT
Source organism: Gammaproteobacteria bacterium (assembly GCA_009937605.1). Taxonomy (GTDB): domain Bacteria; phylum Pseudomonadota; class Gammaproteobacteria; order Steroidobacterales; family Woeseiaceae; genus UBA1847. Next base: position 4,896 of record JAACFG010000019.1, read on the forward strand.
TGCAATTTTTCCAGCCGTTCGCGACCTTTCCGGGTTACTGAGTAATAAACGCGAGTGCGACCACCGACGGGTTTCCGCCGGGATTTCAGCGACCCGTTGCGCTCAAGGCTGTGCAGCACCGGGTAGATCACACCCTCGCCCAGTGATATCGCTTCGCTCGTGACCTCGCGTATCGACCGAACAAGTTCGTAGCCGTACATTTCGCGGTCGTTTAGAAGCCTCAGCAGCAAGAGTTCCGGGACACCACTCATGAACGGGGGGTTGCTTTGAGCCATCTGTCGAATATACCTCGAACCAATAGGTATAACAAGACTTACTTTGTGGTTCTAGGTATGTATTATATACCTAGCTGTTCAAGGTATCGATTCCCCGGGCGGTGGCTCCAAGGGAGGCCTTTCCTTCCCGCCGGGCCGCCCAAAGTGCCACCGCCCGCTTTACACCTGGTCGAACACCTGCCTGGCCGAGAACAACTGGCGGTTACGATCAGTTATCGAGATGTCCCGGACCAGCACGGATCCATTGTCTTCAAGAGTCCATATTTCGGTCAGCACGACGCCTTCCTTGTCCATCGTCTCGGCAATCAGTTGCTCACCTTCCCAGCCCGTCACGCGCTGTGCCTGGATGGGCCCGACGGAGACCGTCCGATTTTCGCCAAAAACAACCTCCTCGACCACTGAACGATCGAAACTGACGAACAGGCCGTCGGAGGTCTGCGTCACTTTCAACACCTTACCGGTCTCAAGAAATATCCAGACATCCGGAAGCTCTGATCTACGTTGTCGCTGCGCATTCTGCGACGAAGTGCGCTTGGGCATTTGAATCGTCTGTGGCTGCTCGCCCTCACGGGCAAGCGGCGCCTCACCGCCAACCCGGATCCGCCACGTACCTGACAAATCGACGCCGGCCGGGATGGCTGCACTCCTCAATTCCAGCTCCGGTTTCGCCACACAAGCGCAAAGCACCAGGGCACAAATGAGGATGACAAGCCTGCTAGAATTGAATCTCATATGCCTAGTTTTCCACAGAACCCTGTCAACGCCTACCTTGTCAGTCGCGTTAATTCGTACAGGTTGCCAATGGGCGGGAAATAATGAATGACAAGGAGACACCAATGAGTCCACTTCGCTTAATAGTCGTAGCGTCAGGGCTGGCGCTTCTCATGCCCACCGCAGGGCTCGCGCAGATACCCGACGAACTCAAGGAAATGACGCCTGAGCAACGCAAGGAGTACGTCCAGAGTTTGTCCGACGAGGAGCGTCGGGTCCTCCGCGAGCAGGCGCGTGCACAGTGGGACTCCATGTCCGAAGAAGAACGCCAGGCAGCGCGGGACAAGCACGCTGCCCGACGAGCCGCCAACAAGGAAGCCCGGCGCAAACAATGGGATTCAATGTCCGAGGAAGAGCGTGACGCGGCGCGCGCGCAACGCAAGGCGCAAAAAGAAAAACAGCGGGATGCCGGAGACAGCATGTCAGACGAGGAAAAGGCCGCCGCAAGCGACAAAGAGAGCGAATAGCGAGGGACAAGGCAAGGCGATCGTCAACCGTAAGATACGCTCTCCAGGTCGAGCCAGTCGGCCAACGCACCGAGTTCGTCTTGCAAGGCGGACTCCGTTTCTTCTTGATCGGCACCCGTCTCAAAGTGCAGGCTGCGGACCAACAGGGTCTTCTCTGAGCGGTCGGCTTTGAGATCAACCCGTGCGACTATCCTGTCGCCCAAACGAAAAGGCAGCACGTAGTACCCCCACTTTCGTTTCGCTTCCGGTACGTAAATCTCGATTCGGTAGTCGAAGTCGAACAGGCGTTCGGCACGCGGCCGGAACCAGACGACGGGGTCGAATGGCGACAACAGCGATGCACCTTTTATCGAACGCGGAAACCGGGCCTGGTTGGAGAGATAAGCGGTATCTTTCCAGCCCTCCACCGCTACCGGGGTTAATGCACCCTCCTCCACGAGCGCTTCGACCCCGCGCGCGGCATCCCTCGCGGTCATGCGATAGTAATCTGCCAGGTCGTGCAGAGTGCCGACACCAAGCGATTCGGCCGATTGACGAAGCAGCTCCCGGCGAGCGTCAGATTCGATCGCACTCCGCAGGCGATGCTCGTCATCGATCAGGCGTTCGGGAAGGTCGTAGACGCGCTGAAAATTGCTACGCCGCCGCCGCACGCAAAGCTGACCGCGGCCGAAATGGTGCTCCAGCGCCCAGCGCTGGATGGGCCGATGCCAGTCGCCGGGCTTGCCACGCTTCACACTATCGGCGGCAGGAAGATCATTAGCAGTAACCCCGCCATCAGCTGCGACCTGTTCAAGAATGCAGCGAAGGTAATCTTCCGGATCTTCGAGGGACTCCAGCGGGTTGTGTTTCCAGGGTCGCCAGGCTTTGCGCCGGTACTCGAGCAACGGCCAATCGCTCGCGCGAACGATCGATGCCTCATGGGCCCATTGCTCGGTGAACTCCCGCGAGTTGTAGAGAAAGCGCTCGAACCGCTGCCGATCGTAGCCACCAAGTCGCGACCAGAGCATCAGGAAATGCGCCGGGATCAGGACGTTCACGAAATCGAGCTGCAATACCCCGATCGCATGCAGTGCCCGGCGAAAATGCCGGGCATCATTCGGCTTTGCCGGTCGCGGACGATCGAAGCCCTGTGCGGCCAGCGCAACCCGGCGCGCCTCACTGGCGGAGAGGCTGGTTCTGCGGCGTGGCACCGTCAATAGCTCCTGAAAAATGGCAGAATGCCAATACTATGAAAACGCTGCCCCTATTTCTCCTGGCAATAACCTTCGTGGCCCCGGCGCACGCCGACCCTGCAGCCGTCGCGGGTACCTGGATGAATGAAGACGGCGATGGGCTGATCGAGATTCGCATCGACGGCCAGGACATCCGCGGTACGATCATAGGCTCACCAATCGAGGACCCTGAGCGGCCCACGACCGATATTCACAATCCCGACGCCGCCCTGCGCGATCGACCGCTGGTTGGGCTGACAATTCTCAGTGGCTTCAGCTATGACGGTGACGGTGCATGGTCAGGCGGCTTCGTCTACGACCCCAATAACGGCAAGACCTATCGAGCCAAGCTGAAGCTGGCGGATCGGAACACGCTCAAGCTGCGTGGCTACGTCGGTATTTCCCTGCTTGGTCGGACCGAAACCTGGACTCGCCAGAAGGCCGAGACCTAGTTGTGTGAACCCACCAGATTGTTCTTTCGGCATCTTCCATTGACGATAAAGACAGTCACGCACGAAGACGGGGACTGACAGGCAGCCGAACACGCCTCGCGTGTTCCGTCCTCGCCACGTAGTTCTATCAGCGTGCCAGCTCGGCTATGGATTCGGCTACCTGTCACTCCCCGTCCTCGAACATGGCAGCTACCTGCCACTCCCCGTCCTTGAGCATGGCAGGGAGTTGGCGCACGAACCCGCGTTGCGGTTTAGCGAGCGCAGTGGACAACATACCCGAATCCATAGCCGCAGGCGTGTGAGGGTGTGTTGTCCGCTGCGATCGGTGTGCGAACAACCTGGTGGGTTTACACAACTAGTGGTTCGCATCCCGTTGTAGTACTTCCCTGACAAACGGGATCGTGAGGCGACGCTGTGCGCGCAGGGCTTCGAGATCGAGCTTGTCGAGCAGTTCGTAGAGACTCGCCATGTCGCGCCGACTGCGCTTGAGCATGTAGGCAGCTGTGTCGTCCGGTAGTTCCAGGCCACGGTGCCTCGCCCGCAGTTTCAGGGCGGCGACGCGCTGTTGCTCGTCCAGCGCATGGATCTGAAACACGGGAAGACGGGACATACGACTCGCGAGGTCGGCAAGGACTATTCCACACTCACGGGGTGCCGCGCGCGCCGCCACGATGAGCTGGCCACCCGATTCCTGCAGGTCATTAAACAGGTTAAAAAGCCCCACTTCCCAGGCATCCTGGCCGACAATCTCGTCAATGTTATCGATGCAGACGAGCGAGCGACTGGCGAGTCCCTCCAGAATGCCCGGTCCCGCTTGGGCAAGCATCGCGAGCGGCAAGTAGACGGAGCGGTCGCCGGCCCGGTCACAGACTGCCTGCAAGAGATGCGTTTTGCCCGTAGCTGGTGCGCCCCATAGCCAGCACCCCTGCCCGGTATCGCCAGCCGACAAGCTCACCAGCGTGCTGACCAACGTTTCATTACCGTGATCGAGGAAGCTTGCAAAGACCGCATGGTCCGCAAGCTGCAGGGGTAAAACCAGCTGAGTCATTCGAGCTCTATCTTCACCTGGGCTTCGGGATGTTCTCGCAGGTAACGATGGAACGCGAAGCGGACAACGACCGACAGAACTGCCGCGGCCGGCAACGCCAACAAAATACCGAAAAACCCGAATAGCTGACCACCCGCCGCAACCGCGAAAATGATGATCACCGGGTGCAGGCCGATACGGTCGCCAACCAGTTTCGGTGTGAGGACGGAGCCTTCTATTAGCTGGCCGACCGAGAACGTCGCGACAACGCCGACCAGGCTCCAGAGCGGATTCGGCTCAAGTGCGACTGTCATGCCCGCCAGCAGAATGCCGAAGACAAATCCCAGGTAGGGCACAAAGCTCACGAGGCCGGCGACCACACCGATTGCGACCGCGTACTTGACGCCTACCAGGCTCAGCCCGATCGTATAAATCACTGCGAGCGCAATCATGACGAGAATCTGGCCGCGCAGGAATGCGCCGAGCACTTCATCCGACTCGCGCGCGAGTTCGTAGATCGTTTCGCGTTGACTCTCGGGAACCAGCGCACCAAGGTGCGCAATGATTGAATCCCAATCGCGCAGCAAATAGAACGTGATAATCGGAATCAGGAACAGGCTGAACACAGCGGCAGCAAGCACACCACCTGACTTGCTGACAGACACCAGCGCTTTGCCGCTCCAGCTCCCGAACATCTCCCCGTACTTCGCAAGAAATGGCCCAACGCCAATATCCGTGCCGGCATCAATATTCAGCCAGCCCATTATTGATGGCAGCCACACCTGCTCGACCTGGCGCACAATCTCCGGCAGTGCATCGAACAGCGCACCGACCTGCGCGCCGATGAGGGGCCCGATCAGCAGGATCAGTAATGCCAGGAGAACAAAAGTGATGAGGAACACGGTTACGACGGCCAAGGTGCGCGGCATCTTCAGCTTCTGCAGTCGGTCCGCCAGCGGGTCGCCAACGTAGGCGAGCAAGGCAGCGGCGACGAACGGCGTCAATACCGGCGCCAACAAGTAAACCAGCCACCCCACGAGGGCAATCGCAATCAACCAGTTAAGGCGTCGACCTGTTTCCATACCATTATCCTTCACGAGCACGTCGCGACCAGGACCACACGTAGTCGACACCACTGATGACGACTGTGACGAGGATCGATGCGCCGAGTACCGTAATTGTAATCTTATCGGGCCAATCAAAAGCCGCGCGACTCAGAACAAACACAACGAACAACATTTGCAGTGCCGTATTGAGCTTACTGATGCGCGACGGCTCGCCGGGCACGGGTTTCACTATGAAATTGTATGCGATCGCCCCGGCCACAATCACTACATCGCGAAGAATCACGACTATGGCCAGCCAAACCGGAATCAGATCAATCCACGCAAGGGTAACAAACAGGCCGGTAACCAGAAGCTTGTCCGCCGTAGGATCGAGCAACCCGCCAAGCCGCGTGCTCCAGTCAAAACGCATTGCCAGGTAGCCATCCAGGCCATCGGAGAACCCCGCAATGCAAAACAGGAGCAGCGCCCAATCGAACTGCCCATCGAGAATCAGCATCAAGATAGGGGCCACCAATACGATGCGCATCAGCGAGATTGCATTGGGTAACCAGCCTAGTGACATCGCCGCCGTTCTCTATGGACTGAAGTAAAACTCTAGCGCGCCTGAGTCCGGTATCGAATCCTGCGGCTCCTGCTCGATCAGGCCGTTGAATCGAAGCGCCCGGCTCAGGCGATCAGCGCCACCGCGGATTTCGACGCGATAACTGGCGCGATCACCGGTCACTTCTGTCAGCGTGAAACCCTCGATCAGGGACATTTCCTTGAGAATCTGCTGGACACTACCGAAGGCGTCGACAGAGGCCACACCCGACACGTTGAGAACCACCGCTTCAATGGGTGCGTTGCCCCCCACCGCAAATTCAGCGGACAGCAGATCCGCGACCTGGCTGACGACCGCTTCGGGGGCTCCACTCAATTCCGACCGGGCTCCGGTGAAGTAGTACGTCCACCGGCTGCGCTGACCGGATGACGGACGGATACGCCCGATCAGTATAGAGTTCACGTCGTAGCGCTCCGACGCGTAGAGGATCGTCTCATCGAAGCCACCCCAGATATCGGAGAATGTGACGGTCTGCAGGTCAGTCGTATCCAGTAACGGGAAGACCATCGGCAGGCCGCGACGCTCGGATATCTCGAGGAGCCGTTCACGGATCAGCCGATTCCGGTCGATTGAACGCGCTTCATCCTGCGGCCGCTCCGGGTCGCCCGCGCCGATCATTTCGCGGGTACCCTGCCCCCAGTCAACGGCCAGCCAGACCAGGGTCAGCGGACGTTCCGCACCCCAGAACGTTTGCCCGGCGTTGCGCAAGACCTGCTCAATCGCCTCTCCATCGAAGGTCACCCACAGGCTGTCGTCGGCGCCGGAGCGAAACTGAATGACATATGACGAAGGATCGGGAAACATCTCCGCGACCGCTTCATCGTTCTGCGCAATCGCTGCGCCGGACACGCGCATCAGGATTTCCCTGAGCGCTGCATCATATGCGTCTGCACGCGGATCCTCGGCTTCCCGGTCGAGGGCCACTTCGGCGGTGAACAACGTGGGTACTTCAACCGCACCGGCCGGTGAGCAAAGCACCAGCGTCAAAAGAAGCGCGCCCCGACACCAGTCGGTAAAATTTGATCTACGAGATTTCACAAGGGTGGTTTCCCCGGTTGGCACTAAGCACTATTATATCGCCCTCCCGGAGTATGCCACCCCAAAATGAGCAATAAACCACTAACGTACAAAGACGCCGGCGTCGACATCGACGCTGGCAACGAACTTGTAGAGCGGATCAAGCCTCTCGTCAAGCGCACTCAACGTCCTGAGGTGCTCGCGGGTATCGGCGGATTCGGCGGCCTGTTCTCATTGCCACCCGGTCGATACGCAGAACCCGTGCTCGTCTCGGGAACTGACGGTGTGGGTACCAAGCTCATGCTGGCACAGCACCAGAACCAGCACCGCACTATCGGCATCGACCTGGTCGCCATGTGTGTCAACGATGTGCTCGTTCAGGGGGCGGAGCCGCTGTTCTTTCTCGACTACTTTGCGTGCGGCAAACTCGATAACGACGTCGCTACTGACGTTATTGCGGGCATTGCCGATGGCTGCCTGCAGGCCGGTGCTGCGCTGATTGGTGGTGAGACCGCGGAGATGCCGGATATGTACGCGCCGGGCGAGTACGATCTCGCCGGATTTACGGTGGGTGCGGTTGAGCGTGAAGACCTGATTGACGGAAGCAACATCGCCGAGGGCGACATCATCATAGGAATCGCATCGAGTGGCCCGCATTCCAACGGCTATTCGCTGATTCGGAAGGTGCTCGATCGCGCCGGTGATGCGGAGATTGATGGCATGCCGGCTGCGGAGCGCTTGCTGGCGCCGACTCGGATTTACGTCAAACCGGTGCTTTCACTGCTCGAAGAGATCAAGGTGAACGGCCTGGCACATATCACCGGCGGTGGCATCACCGAGAACATTCCGCGCGTATTGCGTAACGATCTGAGCGCCGCGATCGATACCACGTCCTGGGAGCAAGGCGCAGTATTCGATTTCCTGCAGAAGCACGGGAACATCGAAACAGACGAGATGCGCCGTACATTCAACTGCGGCATCGGCATGGTCGTCGTTGTCAATCCGTCCCACGCTTTCCGGGCCATCGAACTGCTCAATGCCCACGGCGAACAGGCGTTTCAGCTGGGCACGATTATTCCGGGCAAACAGGAAGTGCAGTACGTCTGATGTCCTGCCGAACCGCGATCCTGATCTCCGGATCGGGCACCAACCTGCAGGCATTCATCGATGCTGTAGCCGCAGGCAATCTCGATCTCGACCTGTGCATCGTATTCAGCAACAAACCAGACGCCTACGGGCTCGAGCGAGCAGAAAAGGCCAGCATTCCGACAGCCTGCATTGAGCATGGAAACTTTCCGGATCGCGAGTCGTTCGACAGGGCGGTCATCGAGGAGCTGGATAGATATGCACCGGACCTGCTGATCCTTGCTGGCTTCATGCGCATCCTTAGCCCTGCGTTTGTCGATTACTACAAAGGCAGGATCCTCAATATCCACCCCGCCTTGCTACCGAAGTACCCTGGATTGAATACCCACCAACGCGCGCTGGACGCGGGTGAAGAGTGGCACGGCAGCACCGTACACTTCGTTACCGAGGAACTCGATGGCGGGCCACGCATCCTGCAGGGCCGCTTGCGCGTCGACCCGGCAGAGTCGGCTGACGAACTACAAACGCGCGTGCAAGCGATCGAGCACAAGATCTATCCCGAAGCCGCCGGGCTCGTGGGGTCGGGACGCGTCGTGTTCGAGGGCGGCCGGTCACTGGTCGACGGAGATATAAGCGACGAACCATTCGTGCAATCGTACGAGTGATCAACACCCACACCCCGCCATAGGATCGGAGCCCGCAATCGCCAACACCAGTTCAATGGATCGCAAACGGGGCCTGGCGGCAGTGATCGCGTCAATGGTGATCGTTAACCTTGTCTATGGATTGACGTTACCCCTGTTGTCATTGGTGCTCGACGCGCAAGGTATTAACAGGACCATGATTGGTCTGAGCGTCGTCGCCCAGGCCAGTGCCGGTGTAGTGCTCGCACCCATAATGCCGCGACTGATCTTGCGGACCGGTGCGGCGCGCGCCATGCGCTATGCAACCATACTCGCCGCGGCGACGCTGATTGCACTGGGCCTGTTGCAGGACATTTACGCCTGGTTTCCATTGCGCTTCCTGCTCGGTGGAGCAGCGGCCATGCTGTGGTCCGCCAGCGAGGCCATGATCAATGACCTTGCCGAAGACAACTGGCGAGGCAGAATTATTGGCATGTACGGATCGGCCGGAGCGGCGGGATTCGCCCTCGGTCCGCTGGTATTGCTGATTACGGGAACAGAAGGGCTCATGCCGTTCCTGGTCACCGCTGCAATCGTCGCCGTGGCCAGCCTGCCCTTGTTCTGGTTGCGGAATGGCGCTGATGCCGATCTTGACGGAGGAAACGTAAGTCTGCGCCGGATATTCTGGCTTGTTCCGCACATCATGATTCTCAACCTCGTCTATGCAGCCGCGATGGAGGCGTTCATCACGTTCTTCCCGCTGTTCGGCATACACATTGGGCTCGGGGAGGCTCGTAGCCTGTCGCTGCTGACGGTATTCGCATTGGGCGGCGTTCTGCTCCAGTTGCCTCTCGGCTGGTTAGCAGATCACATGCACCGATACCGATTGCTATTGCTTTGCCTGATTACGACGATAGCCGGGTTCCTGATATTTCCACAGGTCGTCTCCGCCCCTGTCGGTGGTCCACTATTTGTGTTCGCGTTGGGCGGCGCGGAGGGGATGATCTACGCGCTTGGCGTGATTCTGCTTGGGCAGACATTTCGCGGTACGGACCTGGCGGCGGCCAGCGTCTTGTTTACCGGAATGTGGGGTGCAGGAATGATGATCGGGCCGGCGCTGGTCGGAGTCGGCATGGATCTCTTCGGCAACAATTCGCTGCCGCTTCTAATCGCCGCGGTCTATGCGCTCTATCTGCCGGTGTTTTTCCTGGCCAGGAAATGAACTCCCGTCGCTGGCAGCAGTGACCGGAGACTCGACTCAGGCCTTGGGCAAAGTAACGCCCGTCTGGCCCTGGTATTTGCCGCCGCGATCCTTGTACGACGTCTCGCAGGGCTCATCCGACTCCAGGAATAGCATCTGGGCCACACCTTCGTTCGCATAGATCTTCGCGGGCAGCGGCGTCGTATTCGAAAATTCGAGCGTCACGTGCCCTTCCCACTCGGGTTCGAGCGGCGTCACGTTCACGATGATGCCGCAACGTGCATACGTCGATTTGCCGAGGCAGATGGTCAGCACCGTGCGCGGGATACGGAAATATTCGACAGTGCGCGCCAGCGCAAACGAGTTCGGCGGAATAACACACACGTCACTTTTCACGTCCACGAAACTGGTCTGGTCGAAGCCCTTTGGGTCGACGATGGCCGAATTGATATTCGTGAAGATCTTGAACTCGTCCGAGCAGCGAACGTCGTAGCCGTAGCTCGACGTGCCGTAACTGACAATCTTCCCCTGCTCGTTTTCCCTGACCTGGCCGGGCTCGAAGGGTTCGATCATCCCCTGCCCTTCAGCCATGCGGCGAATCCAGCGATCGGACTTGATGCTCATTTGGCGTCCTCGACGACGATACTTCCAAATTTCGCGCTGTGATCGACGCGCTCTGCTGCCTGCGCAGCCGACAGATTCCAGGCGGCCTGGCGAAACGCGTCGGCAATAGCCGAGTTGGGCTCGGCGATGACGGTTGGCTCGCCCGCATCCATCTGTTCGCGGATCCGTGAATCGAGCGGCAACCTTCCCAGCAGGCGCACGTCAAAGTCCTTCACAATCTGCTCGGCACCACCCGATCCAAAGATGGCGTCCTCGTGGCCACAGCTCGAGCAGATATGCGTCGCCATGTTCTCGATGACACCGAAGACGGGAATGGACACCTTGCGGAACATCGCCAGGCCCTTGCGGGCGTCGAGTGTCGCAATATTCTGGGGTGTCGTGATGATGACCGACCCCGAAACGGGTATTTGTTGCGACAGCGTCAGCTGGATATCACCGGTTCCCGGCGGCATGTCGACGATCAGGTAGTCCAGGTCGTCCCAATTGGTCTGGGTGGCCAGTTGGTTTAGCGCCGATGTGACCATGGGACCCCGCCAGACCATTGGCTGGTCGGCATCGACCAATGCACCCATGGACATTACCTGCAGTCCGTACGCGCGCAATGGCAGCATGGTTTTGCCGTCCTCGGATTCCGGTACCTGGCCATCGACGCCCAGCATCTGCGGCTGGCTGGGCCCGTAAATATCTGCGTCGAGTACGCCGACCGACGCGCCCTCAGCCACCAACGCCAGCGCAAGATTGGCGGCGACCGTGGATTTACCGACACCGCCCTTGCCGGATGCGACCGCGATCAGGTTTTTTACGCCGGGTATTGGCTTCAGGTTGCGCTGTACGCCGTGTTGCGTAATGCGCGTCTTCAGCTCGATATCGCCCGCCTGCAGCCCATGATCGGCACGCAATACTGCGTCAATGTCGTTTCTGATGGCCTCGTGCGCACTTTTGCACGGAAATCCCAGCTCGATGGTCGCGTTCACCGCACTGTCGTTGACGGAGACATCGCGTACGCGCGCCACCTCGCCCAACGGGCGTCCGACTGTCGATAATTCGATGGAATTTAATAACTTGGAATGATCTGATTCTGTTGACACGGTCACACTTCGCACGCTCGTATTAGGTAAAATTTCCCCAGGAACTGCCGGCTTCGGCCGGGGAAACGGGGGCACATTGTATAGGCCTGAATCGGCTGAAAGCCAGCATTGGCGGGCGATGTGCATTGGCCAATGTGGCATAATGCCGCGACTTTGCTTAGGGCAAGAGCGAAATCTGGTTTGTTTTTGACGAAGAACACAATGATTGATGCGGCTGGCGCAGGGATACGGCTATGAGTTTCCTTGCCTCATTTCGCTCGGACCAGGTGCTGTCGCAACTTGTCGCCGAGCCCGATCCCTCGTCTCCGGATGCGCAAAAGCTCGTCGAAAAACTGAAAAAAGCCGGCAGCAAGGCCGTGCCCAAGATCATCGACGCGCTCGCTCTCTCAGACAAGTCCCACACCATGGTCCTCGTGGATATTCTTGGCTCGCTCGTCAATGACAAGAACCTCGACATGTACCGCGAAGGGCTCGCCGACGGCAACGAACGCGTCGTGTCCGGCACGGCGTGGGCGCTCTCGAGCAGCACGGACTACAACCCGAATTCACTGCTGGATTTTTTTGAAGACGATGAAGTTTCGAAAGCCGCATTGATCGAAGTCCTTCGCGTCCACAAGCAGGATCTCTCGGTCCACGAACTGTTGCAGCGCGCTTACGACTGCGAACCCAAGGAAAAGGCGGCGATCTTCAAAATCATTGAAGGTGCCGTCAAACCAGACATGGTTCCCGACCTGATCGCGCGCATGGGAGGCAAGGATCCGGTCATCAAGATTCACCTGATGAACCTGCTCGCGAAATTCGACAAGGGCGGAATTAACAACGCGATCGAGGCGCAACTCAAGGACCCGAACAAGATGGTCCGGAGTGCCGCCCTCAGCGCGTTGGGCACGCGCGGTGCCAAGATTAATGTCGACAAGGTTGCCGCCCTCCTGACGGACCCGGATCTCGATGTCCAGGGCAAAGCCGTCGACGTACTCATTGCTGCCAAGCACCCGGACACCGTCAAATATCTCGTCGATGCGCTCAAAGACGAGTCGGAATACTCACGTCGTGCGGCCGTTGAAGTATTGAATGAAATCGGCGACGAAGAATCGGTTAAGGATCTGCTCGACGCGATTAAGGATGACGATTGGTGGGTTCGCTCTCGAGCGGGCGATGCACTGGCGGAAATTGGCGGACCGCGGGTCGTCGACTCGGTCGTCAGTCTGATCGGCCATGAGGACGAAGAAATCCGCCGTACGGCGATCGAGATCCTCAATGCCACCAAGAGCGACCGCGCCGAGGATCACCTGATCAAAGCCACCGACGATTCCGACTGGTGGGTTCGCGAGCGCGCCGTTGATGCACTCGCCAAAATTGGCAGCACAAAGGCCGTGCCGAAGATCGAGGCAATGCTCGGACAGAACCCGAAAACGGACACTGTCCTGGTTCGCGCGCTGGGCAAACTCGGCGACCACAATCACATTGCCAAGATTCTGCCGCTATTACAGAGCTCTGAACGCGACGTCCAGATCGAAGCCATCAAGGCCATTTCGCACCTCGCTAACGATTCACAGGCCGATACGGTTCGCAACCTGCTGAAGAAGATCAAACAGTCGGAAGACGTCACGATCATCAACGTCGCCGACAAGGCCCTTCAGGAGTTAGACGGGAAGTACTCGGAAACAGTTCTCGAGCAGAACATCCGGGCGGAAAAGGTTGCCGCGAACACCAAGACGCTGCTGGTCGAGAACGAAGATCTCGAAAAACTGTTGCAGGCCGCAAAAGAAGAAAGTGCTGTCGCACAGGCCGATGGCGACGGCGACATTGTGCCGGCAACGGGAACAGGAACAGTGGCGCCTATGGCTGCACCCGTCCTGGATATTTCAAAGCTCAACCCGGGCGATGTTATCGAGGGTCGCTACAAGTACATTGAAAAGATCGGTAAAGGTGCGTTCGGCACCGTACTCCTGATGGAAGACGAAGTTGTTGATGAGCAACTCATCCTCAAGTTCCTGAACCCGAACGTTTCTTCTGATGAAGAGATGATGAAGCGCTTCGTGCACGAGCTTCGCTATTCGCGCAAGATCACGCACCGCAACGTCATACGCATTTACGACTTCCTGCACCTGCAGGGCTGTTACGCGATTTCAATGGAGTATTTCCCGTCGCATACCTTGTCCGGTGAGATCCCCGATAGCAAGCCGATGGACCTGAAGAAGGCGCTCGGCTTCTCGCACGACATGGCGACCGGAATGACTGTGGCCCACCTTGCTGGTGTCATTCACCGCGACCTGAAACCCGCCAACATCCTGGTTAACAGCGAAGGCCTTCTGAAGATCGTGGACTTTGGTGTTGCCGCCGCTGCGAGCAGCGGCGACACGCAGCTCACCAAGACCGGCTATGTTATCGGCTCGCCGAAATACATGGCGCCCGAACAGATTTTGGGTAAAAAGGTTGACGAAACAGCTGATGTCTACAGCATCGGCGTCATCATGTATGAAATGTGCACGGGCGTACCGCCCTACAGTCGCGGCGACCACATGTCCGTGATGTACCAGCACGTTCAGGGCAAGGCGATGAGCGCCCAGGAAATTAACAAGGACCTGCCCGATGACTTTGCTGCAGTAATCATCAAGGCCATGTCTGTCGACAAGACAAAGCGCTATCAGTCGATGGAAGAGCTTACAGACGCGCTCGATACCGTTAGACTCTGAGACCAGACATGGCACGCATCGATGCATTCCTCAAACTAGGCCTGGCACAAGGCTGCTCTGACGTCCACTTGGCTGTGGGCGTGCCACCAATGCTGCGCATGAACGGCGACCTGATGCCGATCAAGTTTCGCGAACTGTCTGACACGGAACTCGAAACCTATCTGCTTGAAATCCTGACCAACAAGCAGAAGGAGCGTCTCCACGAAGGTCACGATCTTGACTTCTCGTATGTCGGCGATGAAAGCGGGCGATTTCGCGTCAATGTATTCAGGAAGGCGACCGGATTGGGTGCCGTGTTTCGTCACATTCCGGGGGATGTGCCCAACCTGGATCAGCTGAACGTCCCGCCGGTACTGAAGAAGTTCTGCGAATACCACCAGGGCATGGTGCTCGTCACGGGCAGTACCGGTACCGGTAAGTCGACAACACTCGCCGCGATGATCGATTACCTCAACGAATCACGCAATCTCAATATCATCAGCCTGGAGGACCCGATCGAATTCGTCCATCCAAGCAAGCAGTGCCAGGTCATCCAGCGCGAAGTGGGTACGCACGTCGTGAGTTTTGCGGATGGCGTGCGCTCAGCTATGCGTGAAGATCCGGACGTCATCCTCGTTGGCGAGTTGCGCGATGCCGAGACGATCTCGATGGCGATGACCGCCGCAGAGACCGGTCACCTCGTGCTGGGCACGCTGCATACGACCGGCGCGGTCAAGACGATCGACAGAATCATCGATGCACTGCCCGGCGAATTGCGTGAGCAAACGAAAGGCTTTCTCGCGATGAGTCTCAAGGCCGTCGTGACCCAGGTACTGGTCAAGACGCCGGATGGTCGGGGCCGTCGCGCCATCCTGGAAATTCTCGTTAACAATCGTGCGATTGCGAAGCTGATTACGACCGACCAGACACACCAGATCGGGTCACAACTTCAAACGGGCAAGGACCTTGGCATGCAGGTAATGGACACGGCCTTGCTCGACGCAATCAATGCCAAGGAAATAGACCCGGACGACGCCATCCGATTCGCGAACGACAAGAAGAAGTTCTCGCGATTCGTGACCGATACCGACCTCGTACCTCTCCTTGATATCGGCGACCAGTCCAAGATCTGATGCTATGAAAATAGACAGCTACCTGATGGAAGCACTCAAACAGAAAGCCTCCGATTTGCATTTCATCTCGGGCGACCCTGTACGTGCACGGGTGAACGGCACTTTGGGAACGCTGCTTGACGAAAAGCTGACCACGGAAGGGGTCCAGGAAGCCGTGTTCGAGATTATGGACGGCGCGGCAAAGCGCACGTTCGAAGAAGTTGATGCAGCGGATTTCGCCTACGACATTCCCGAGGTCTCGCGTTTTCGCGTCAATGCGTTCCGCCACCTCAACGGTATCGGCGCTATTTTCCGTGCAATCCCGTCAAAGGCGATGACGCTCGAAGAGCTCGACATGCCGAAAGTCGTGCATCAGCTCTGCAAACATACCCAGGGCATGATTCTCGTTACCGGCAAGACGGGTTCCGGCAAGTCGACGACGCTGGCAGCGATGATCGACGCGATGAACAAGAACATGAAAGGGCATATCCTGACGATTGAGGACCCGATCGAATTTGTACACAAGGCCCAGGGTTGCCTCATCAGCCAGCGCGAGGTCGGCGTCCATAGCCCGAACTTCGCCGAAGCCCTGCATTCGGCGTTGCGTGAAGACCCTGACGTCATCCTGGTCGGCGAAATGCGCGACCTGGAGACCATCAGTATTGCCGTGACGGCAGCTGAGATGGGTATTCTCGTCATGGGCACGCTGCACACAAACGGTGCCGCTCAGACCGTCGACAGAATCATCAATTCGTTCCCGGCCGACAAGCAGTCGCATATTCGCACAATGATCTCGACCTCCTTGCGTGGCGTCGTTTCGCAGCAACTCCTGCCGACTATTCATCGCCCGGGACGGGCCGCGGCGCTGGAGATCATGATCAACACACCGGCCGTCGCGAACCTGATTCGCCAGGGCAAACTCGACCAACTCGAAACCGCTATCCAGAGTAGTGGGGGCATTGGAATGCAACCCATGGACAAAGCACTCATGGATCTGGTCGAAAAGGGCTGGGTGTCAGGCCAGGAAGCCTATTTGCAGGCCAACAACAAGCACAAGTTCGAAGAAGTCAGGGACATGGAGTAATCGCGGCCAGTGGCCGCTCGTACAAGCGGACCATGATTACCGTATGAGCGGCGATCCGCCGTCCGTATGAGCGGCGATCCGCCGCGATTCTTACTGCAATTACTGGCATAATCGCGCCCCATGTCAGACAGCCCCCGAAAAATCCTCGTAACGAGCGCCCTGCCCTACGTTAATGGCTCCCCGCACATGGGCCATCTCGTGGAGTACATCCAGACCGATATCTGGGTTCGTTTTCAGAAATTGCGCGGGCATCATTGCATCTACGTATGCGCGTCGGATTCACATGGCACGCCGATCATGCTGAAGGCCCGCGAACTGGGCATCACGCCCGAGGAGTTGACCTCCGGCTACACAAAAGAGTTTGTCCGCGATTTCGACGATTTTGGCGTCGAGTTCGACAACTACTACACGACGCACTCGCCTGAGAATGAAGCCCTGGTCGGGCAGATGTTCGAGGCACTGCGCGCGAGCGGCGACATCTTTACGCGAACGATCAAGCAGTCGTATGACGAAAAAGAAGGCATGTTCCTGCCTGATCGGTTTGTCAAAGGCACATGCCCGCGCTGTAAGAGCGAAGATCAGTACGGGGATGCCTGTGAAGTCTGTGGCGCGACGTACACACCGGAAGACTTGATCGACCCTGTGTCGGTCCTGTCCGGAACGACGCCAGTCAAACGTGAATCCGAGCACTACTTCTTCAAACTCAGCGAGTACGAGGAACGACTGCGCGACTGGATGCAGGTCGCGAAACTCGACAAGAATGTCGTAGCAAAGCTGGACGAGTGGTTTGAAGCCGGTTTGCAGGACTGGGACATATCCCGCGATGCGCCCTACTTCGGATTCAGAATTCCGGGTACCGACGACAAGTACTTTTATGTCTGGCTGGACGCCCCGGTTGGCTACATGGCGAGCTTCAAGAATCTGTGCGACCGCACCGACGGGCTCGATTTCGACGACTACTGGGGTGCGGACGCCGAGGCCGAGTTGTACCACTTCATCGGCAAGGACATCATGTATTTCCATACGCTGTTCTGGCCCGCCGTACTGACGGGCGCGGGCTTCCGTACGCCGACCAGCGTCTATGCGCATGGCTTCCTGACGGTCGACGGCCAGAAGATGTCGAAGTCCCGCGGCACGTTCATCAAGGCACGCACTTATCTCGACAACCTGAATCCCGAGTTCCTGCGCTACTACTATGCCGCCAAGCTTGGACCGACGATCGAGGATATCGACCTCAATCTCGAAGATTTCATCGCGCGCGTAAATTCCGACCTCGTCGGCAAACTCGTCAATATCGCGAGTCGATGTGCGGGTTTCATAAATAAGCGATTCGACGGCAAACTGGCGAACGAATTGCAGGACGAGGATCTGTTTTACGAATCGTTCGCCAAGGCATCAGAACAAATCGCGGCACACTACGAAGCACGCGAATTCTCCAAGGCCATGCGCCTGATCATGGGGCTGGCCGATGTCGCAAATCAGTACATTGACACCTGGAAGCCCTGGGTACTGGCCAAAGAAGATGACAAACAGGAACTCGTGCAGCTCGTATGCACACAGGGCATCAACATGTTCCGTAGCCTCATGGTCTACCTGTCGCCCGTCATACCCGCGGTAGCCAAAGACGCACAGGCATTTCTAAATGAGGAAAGCTGGCAGTGGCGGGATGCGAGTTCGCCGCTGCTTGGCGCAACCCTGCCCAAGTTCAAACCACTGCTGACACGCGTTGAAGCCGATCAGGTGCAGCGCGTAGTGGAGCAGTCAAAAGAGAGTACGCCCGTGGCTGAAACCGAAAAAGACGACGACTTCATCAGCATTGACGACTTTATGAACGTCGACCTGCGCATTGCGCGTATCGAAAAGGCCGAGCCGGTCGAGGGTGCCGACAAACTCCTGGCGCTCACCCTCGATGTCGGTGACAGCCAGCGGCAGGTGTTTGCGGGCATTAAAGCCGCGTACACACCGGACAGTCTCGTAGGTCGCCACGTGATCGTTGTCGCGAACCTGGCGCCCCGCAAAATGCGTTTCGGTATTTCGGAGGGCATGGTGCTGGCCGCGGGACCTGGCGGCGAAGACATCTTCCTGCTGTCACCCGATGACGGTGCAAAACCGGGCATGCGCGTCAAGTAATCTTTAGAATAGCGGGATGACCGAACTTTTCGTCATTCTTGTCAGCACAGTACTGGTTAATAATTTCGTACTGGTGCGATTCTTGGGGCTTTGCCCATTCCTTGGCGTTTCGCGCAATCTCGAGGCGGCCATGGGCATGTCGCTCGCAACCGCGTTCGTCCTGACCCTCTCTTCGGCCACGGCTTACTTGCTGCATGAGTACGTGCTTGTGCCACTGAATCTCGAGTACCTGCGGACGGTCGCGTTCATCCTCGTAATTGCGGCCAGTGTCCAGTTCACGGAG
This sequence comes from Gammaproteobacteria bacterium, assembly GCA_009937605.1. Lineage (GTDB taxonomy): Bacteria > Pseudomonadota > Gammaproteobacteria > Steroidobacterales > Woeseiaceae > UBA1847. Next base: position 23,690 of record JAACFG010000019.1, read on the forward strand.
ATCATGGTCAGGCGCATGAGTCCGATGCTCGACCAGGTTCTTGGAATCTATATTCCATTGATCGCCACGAACTGCGCGGTACTCGGCGTGGCATTGCTCAATATCCAGCAGTCGAAAGGGTTCGTGCAGTCGGTTTTCTACGGGTTCGGAGCTTCGGCCGGGTTTGCGCTCGTACTTGTCATGTTCGCCGCGATCCGCGAGAGACTCGATGCCGCAGATATTCCCGCGCCATTTCGCGGTACCGCGATCGCCCTCATGACCGCCGGCATAATGTCGCTGGCATTCATGGGCTTCTCCGGCATGGCCAGGCCTTGACGGCGTCTTATGGGGACCGCCGTCATCATTATCGCCCTGATCGCGCTCGTTGCCGGCCTGGCATTGAGTTACGCCCAGCAGCGGCTGCCGGCGAATGATGGTGACCTCGTGGAGCAGGTCAATGAACTGCTGCCGCAAACTCAGTGCGCCCAGTGCGGTTATCCAGGGTGCCGACCGTATGCCGATGCGGTGGTCGACGGCTCTGCCGCGATTAATCTCTGTCCTCCCGGCGGTGACGACACGATTCGACGCCTTGCCAGGCTCCTGGGGAAGGAGATCATCCCGTTGGCCGAGAGCGTCGTTCCGGCGGTCGCCATTATCGACGAACCCGCCTGTATCGGTTGCTTCCACTGCCGCAATGCGTGTCCGGTCGATGCCATCGTCGGCGCACACCAGTTCATGCACACGGTCATTGCCAGCGAATGCACCGGTTGTGAGCTCTGTGTGGCTCCCTGTCCGGTCGACTGCATTACGATGAGACCCTTGTCGTGAGTGCGCCTACTTATGATCTCGGCAAGCTCCATGGTGGCCTGCGGCTACCCGCACACAAGAATGCGTCGACAGCCGAACCGATCAAAAATGTACCTGTACCGGCGCAGCTCATTCTGCCCATAGAACAACATGTTGGTGAACCTGCACAGCCGGTTGTTGGTATTGGTGACCGTGTACTCAAGGGGCAACTCGTGGCCGAACCCGATGGTGAGATGGGTGCGCCAATACACGCGTCGTCTTCCGGCACGATCGTTGCAATCGAGCGGTGGCCAGTGTCGAGGCGTCACGGTGACAAAGCGCCGTGCATTATTATCGAGTGCGACGGCAAGGATGAGGCGATCGCCGACGCGCCAATCGAAGACTACCGATCACTTGCATCAGCCGACCTGTTGCTGCGAATTCTCGACGGCGGCATTGTCGGGCTCGGCGGAGCCGTGTTCCCGACAGCACAGAAGTTGATGCAGGCACGCACCTGCGAAACCGAGTTCCTGATCCTCAACGGTGTCGAGTGTGAGCCTTACATCAGCTGCGACGACGTACTGATGCGTGAACGCGCACCGGCAGTCCTTGGCGGCGCACAGATCCTCATGCACGCACTGAATATCAATACTTGTTACGTCGCCGTTGAGAGCGACAAGCCGGAAGCGATTGCATGCCTTGCTGAGGTTCTCGGTGAGCTTGACGACCCACGCATCGTCCTCAAGCAGGTGCCGACGATTTACCCTTCCGGCGGCGAAGATCAACTCGTGCAACTTGTCACAAATCGGGAAGTACCCAGCGGCGGATTGCCAACGGACGTTGGCTGCTTGGTACAAAACGTCGGCACTGCCGCCGCAGTCGCCGACTGGGTTTTGCGAGGCGAACCGCTGATCTCCCGAGTGACGACCATTACCGGCGATGGCGTCGCCGAACCAGTCAATGTGCGCGCACGCATTGGCACGACAATTGAAGAAGCCATTCACTATGCCGGGGGCTACACCGACCGGGCGAAACACCTCGTAATCGGCGGGCCAATGACGGGTAAGTCAGTCACAACGGATGAGGTGCCTCTGGTCAAGGCCAGCAATTGCGTCCTGGTGCTGGCGGAAACCCCGTCCGCTGGTGACGAACTCCCCTGTATTCGCTGTGGCGATTGCGCAGCGGTTTGCCCTGTACAACTATTGCCGCAACAACTCTTCTGGTACACGTGCGCCGACGACGAAAAGAAACTACGGGAATTCGGTTTGCTCGATTGCATCGAGTGCGGCTGTTGTGACCTGGTCTGTCCCAGCCACATACCCTTGACCGCTGATTTTCGGATGGCGAAAGGACGCATTCGGGAGCTGGCCGATGAGAAAGCGCGAGCCGAGCGGGCAAGAAAGCGCTTCGAGGCACGCAATGACCGGATTGAGCGAGAACTGTTGGAGCGCGAGGCTGAACTCGACCGGCAGAAGGAATCCGCCAAGGCCGCGGGGCCCGCCGCCATCGCGGAAATCCTGAAGCGCAAGCAGAAGCCTGGAAACGGAGACCCGGAGTGAGGTTCGAGCATCGCGATGCACCGCACTGGTCTCCCAAGACCAACGTAGCATCCATGATGCTGCAGGTTCTCGCCGCGCTTGTGCCGGCGGCCCTGGCTCATGTCTGGTACTTCGGGCCGGGATTCATTTTTAACCTCCTGGTCGCCGGGATATTTGCGATTGGCGGCGAAGCATTTGTCATGTGGCTGCGAAAGCGCCCGGCCGAATCGGCGCTCACCGATTACAGCGCGCTCGTGACCGCGGCGCTACTCACATTCGCATTGCCGTCGTTAACTCCCTGGTGGGTTACGGCAACCGGCGCGCTCTTCGGTGTTGTCGTGGCCAAGCACCTGTATGGCGGGCTCGGCTTCAATATCTTCAATCCGGCCATGGCGGGCTATGTTGTCATTCTTGTTGCGTTCCCGATGCACCTGAATCTCTGGGTGGCGCCACGTATGGGTGATATTGACTACCAGTACCTGACAATCATCCAGACGCTCACCTATACCCTGACTGGAAATCTACCGGACGCACTGGGTTTCGATGCGGTTAGTCGCGCAACGCCCCTTGACGTCATGAAATCGGGACTCAATAACCTGGCGACGGTGACCGAGATACGCGCCAACCCGATCATGGGAGATTTTGGCGGCCGCGGCTGGGAGTGGATCGGTAATTTCCTGGCGTTCGGCGGTTTCTGGCTTTTGATCAAGAAAATTATCCGCTGGCAGATTCCGGTTGGCGTTGGCCTGGGCGTCCTGGTCCCGGCGACAATCCTATGGCTCCTCGGCCCTGGAACCAACCCGAGTCCCGGATTTCACCTGTTCGGCGGTGCAACCATACTGTGTGCCTTTTTCATCGCCACGGACCCGGTATCTGCGGCAACAAGTCCGAAGGGACGCCTGATTTACGGCATCGGCATTGGTTTCCTGATTTACAGCATTCGGCGTTGGGGAAGCTACGCAGACGGTGTCGCATTTGCCGTGCTCATCATGAACATGGCTGTTCCGGCAATCGATTACCTGACGCGACCGCACATCGTCGGCCACGACGAGGAGAGCGAAGCCGATGGCTGACACGCCCGTGCTCAAGAGCGGCATAACACTGGCTGTCATCGCGGCTATCTGTACGGCGCTCGTGGCATCGACCTACCAGCTTACGCATGAGCGCATTGCCGCCAACGAACAGGCCTGGCTCGAGCAAAGCCTGCAACCGGCTCTCTCCGGCCTGTTTTTCGACAGCGGCGTCAGCGAATCGCGCGTGACTATCCCGGCGCCACATGCTCTGCCCGGGTCGGAAGATGCTGTGATCTACCGCGTTTATTCGGGTGACACACCCGTCGCCGCACTGTTTGTTGTCAGCGCACGCGATGGTTATGCTGGCGCAATACGCCTGCTGATCGGCGTCGATATCGATGGCGTTGTCACTGGCGTTCATGTGCTCTCACACCGGGAAACGCCGGGTCTTGGTGATCGCATCGAATCGACGAAGTCGGACTGGGTAAAACAATTCGACGGCCGTTCGCTCACCGACCCTCAAGCGAGCGGCTGGAAGATCAGACGCGACGGCGGTGAATTCGACCAGCTTACAGGTGCATCGGTGACACCGAGAGCCATTATCAAAGCGATCAGGGAAACGCTTGGCTACTTTGATGCTAATCGCGCAGCCGTGTTTGCAGCGCCCCCGGACGGGCAGGACGAGACGAGCGAATGACCACACCAACGCTGATCGATCGATTCAAGACCGGCCTGTGGTACGAGAACCCGGGTCTCGTGCAATTGCTCGGTCTTTGCCCGCTGCTGGCTGTTACTTCGACCTTCGTGAACGGACTCGGGCTGGGTCTCGCTACATTGTCCGTATTAGTCGTATCAAATGCCCTCGTTTCATTGACGCGCCGCTGGATACGCCGCGAAATTCGCATCCCGATCTACGTACTGATTATTGCCAGTCTCGTCACGTGCACGGAGCTGATATTCAAGGCCTGGTTCCCGGCACTCGATCGCTCACTGGGTATTTTCATACCGCTCATCGTGACCAATTGCGCAATCGTCGCACGCGCCGAGATTTTCGCCTCGCGGAACCCAGTTGGTACGAGCATCATCGATGGCCTTGTCATGGGCACGGGATTCGCGTTGCTGCTCATGGCTATCGGCGCGTTTCGCGAGCTCGTCGCAATGGGCTGGCTGCTCGCGATCCTGCCGCCTGGTGCATTCTTCAGCCTCGCATTGGCAATTGCAGTGAAAAACGTAATTGACGAACGCCGGCGCGAACGCAAAGGCGATGGTCTGCCGCATCGAAGCCGATTGCTTAACCGGTGATCCGATGAACAGGGAGAAACGCACCGCGATCTACAGCACGCTGCGCGAGCGCATGCCGGCACCGACAACGGAACTTGAATATGCGAACCCGTTCGAATTGCTGATCGCCGTCATTCTCTCAGCGCAGGCAACAGATATCAGCGTCAACAAAGCGACGCAAAAACTGTACCCGGTAGCGAGCACGCCCGAGGCGATACTCGCGCTCGGTGTTGGCGGACTGAAGCCATACATTCGCACAATCGGCCTGTTCAACAGCAAAGCCGAGAACATCATCAAGACCTGTCGCATCCTCATCAATGAACACCACAGCGACGTACCGCGTTCGCGCGAGGAACTCGAAGCGCTGCCCGGGGTCGGCCGAAAGACGGCCAATGTTGTGCTGAATACAGCATTTGGCGAACCAACAATCGCGGTCGATACGCATATCTTCCGTGTATCCAATCGCACCGGTATTGCCAAAGGAAAAACGCCGCTGGAGGTCGAGAAGCGACTTACGCGCCTGACGCCTGACGAATTCAAGAAAGATGCACACCACTGGCTGATCCTGCATGGACGCTACGTGTGCAAAGCGCGCAAGCCGCTGTGTGGCGAGTGCCCGATTGTCCAATACTGCGAGTACACGAGGAAGGAACTACCATGATTTTCGGCCAGGACCGCGCCGAATTGCGCAAAATGTATGCCGATGCCTGGCAAAAGCGTTGCGACGAACTGCCGCTCTCGCCGCTCGAAATGCAAATCGCCGATGTCGTCGAGATGCATCCCGAATACCATGACGAGGTGAGTAGTGAGGATCTGGATCGCGACTTCACGCCCGACGGTGGCAAGGCAAATCCGTTTCTCCACATGGGATTGCACCTCGGCATCCGTGAACAGGTCTCGACCAACCGGCCGCCCGGAATTGCCGCGGTTTATCAATCGGTGACGGCAAGCAAGGGCGACGTCCATGCAGCCGAGCACGAGATGATTGAGTGCCTGGCCGAGACACTTTGGGAGGCGCAGAGCCAGAACCAGCCGCCCGACGAACGCAAATACCTGGAACGTCTGCAGCGACTCTGTAATAAATAGGCATTGTTTGAGGTCTGATCTGATAACGCTTTGCGGGGACATTATGAGCGAACAGCAACACAAAAACGCATCGAAGTACCCGGTAGAGGGAGCCGGTCTCGGGCTACGCCGCCCGCTGGCCGACCAACTCATGGCCAATCCACCGACCGATGTGGATTTCATGGAGGTCGCACCCGAAAACTGGATTCATGTTGGCGGCAAGCTTGGCAAGAAGCTCCGCTTCTTTACCGAACGCTATCCATTCGTGATTCATGGCCTGTCACTGTCCATCGGCGCCCCCTCGCCGCTCAACGAGCAGCTGGTCCGCGATATCAAGGACTTCATGGCAGAGCACAAGATTCGCATGTACTCGGAGCACCTCAGCTACTGCGGCGACGACGGCCAGCTTTATGACCTGATGCCGATCCCGTTTACCGAGGAAGCTGTGCGCTACGTCGCGGCACGAGTACGGCGGGTCCAGGATATTCTCGAGCAGCGCATGGCGCTGGAGAATGTCAGTTTCTACGCGCCGATCGATACGTCGATGAGCGAGCGCGAATTCCTGCTGGCTGTCATTGAGGAAGCGGACTGCGACCTGATGCTCGACATCAATAACATCGTCGTCAACAGCATCAATCACGGCTATGACGCGAGTGAATTCCTGAATGCGATGCCGGCTGACCGAATTCGCTACTTCCACCTCGCCGGTCATTTCGTCGAAGACGAGGACCTGCGCATCGACACTCACGGTACGGCGGTGGATGCGCAGGCCTGGGCGCTGCTTGAAGAGGCATACGCGGTATTCGGGCCAGTACCGACGCTCCTCGAACGCGATTTCAATTTCCCACCAATGGACGAATTGCTCGACGAGGTACGCCGTATCAAGCAGATGCAGATCGCCTCGGCCGGGAAGAGAGCGGCCAATGGCTGATTCCCAGGAATTTAAAGAAAAGCAGTACGCGTTCGCCGCCCACATTCGTGACCCTGAGAACGTTGCGGCCCCGGAAGGTATCGAGCCGCGCCGCATGGCGATCTATCGCAAGCTATTCTTCAACAATCTGTACAACCTGCTGGGGACGTTTTTTCCGGTTTTGCGCAAGATTCACAGCGACGATCAGTGGCGCCACTTTATCCGCGGTTTCATGCAGCACCACGAGGCCCAGACTCCATATTTCCTGCAACTTCCGGAGGAATTTCTCGGCTATCTGCAAAACGAGTTCGAAAGTTCCGCCGACGATTTCCCCTTTCTGCTTGAGCTCGCACATTACGAGTACGCCGAACTTGCCCTGTCGGTTTCCGAGGAGGAGACGGATCTGTCGGGCGTAGACCCGAACGGTGACCTGCTGGCAGGCATTCCGGTGAAATCGGCGCTGGCGTGGTCGTACGCCTACCAGTTTCCCGTACACCGGATTTCGCCGGAGTCTCTGCCAGCAGTACCCGGGGACAGCCCGGTGTACCTCGCCCTGTACCGCGGCAGCGACGGCAATGTCGGGTTCCTCGAGCTGAACGCGATCACCGCCGCATTACTTGACGCCATTGACGTTAACGAAGACAAGCTAAGCGGAGAGCAGCTGTTGCGCGCGCTCGCCGACAAGATCGACTACCCCGACGCCGATGCACTGGTTGCACATGGTGCGGACGCCCTGCTGGAAATGCGGCAGCTGGAGATTCTCTCCGGCACGCGCGACCCGGCCTGAAGGAGAACTGAATGAGCGCTCTAACTCGATTGCAGCAACGCATTCGCGAATTCCTGGATCCTGCCGGCGCCTGGCTCGCCCTACTCCCGATTCGCCTGCTCATGGCCTGGGAGTTTGGAAACGCCGGCTTGATGAAACTTAACGGAAAGAACTGGTTCGGCAACGTACAGGACAACTTCCCGTTTCCATTTAATGTTATTCCGGTCGAGATAAGCTGGTTCCTCGCCACATGGACCGAGATTCTCGGTGCAGCCGGGCTGGTTCTGGGTCTGTTCACTCGATTCTGGGCGTTCAGCCTGATCGTCCTGACGATCGTGGCAATTCTCGGCGTGCACTGGCCCGCGGAATGGAACAGTCTCGCTGAACTCTGGCAAGGCTATGCGATCACGGACAAAGGATTCGGGAACTACCGCATCCCGTTACTGTTCATCGCCATGCTGGTGCCGCTGATGTTCGCAGGTGCCGGCAAACCAAGCCTCGATCACTTCTTCGAAAAGAAATTCGCTAAGCTCTGAGGCGATCCGTTTCAAAGGAAGTACCTGATTTCTTTGATAGTATCGGGTAGCGGTTTCAGCAAATCAGAGAATAACAACATGAATCCAGGCGCTCACCTGAAGCGCGATATCAAATTTTTTGGTGCCGCGTTCCTGGTGCTGAACTCCGTCATCGGAGCCGGCATTTTCGCGCTGCCGGGAAAAGTCGCTGTCAATGCCGGACTCTTCAGTCCATGGTTGTTTCTCGTCGTCGGCGTCCTGTTCCTGTCCGTCGTCCTGACATTCGCCGAGCTCGCCAGTTATTACGACAAGACGGGCGGCCCGGTCCTTTATGCAGGTGACGCATTTGGCCCGCTTGCCGGGTTCAGTACTGGCTGGCTGATCTTCCTGGCCCGCATGACGGCATTCGCGGCCAATGCCAACGTCATGGCCGTGTACCTTGCCTCCCTGTCGGACGTGTTCGCGAGCGATATCGCGCGTTTTGCGATCATCTCAATCGTGACAGCCGGACTCACCTGGGCCAATGTTCTCGGCGTCAAGGATGGAGTACGGACAATGGCCGTTCTTACCGTTTTCAAGATAGTGCCGTTGGTCTTGCTCGTGTTGCTCGGGCTGCAACATGTTACCGGCGAGACGCTTATCCCGGGAGGTAACTTCCACGTCGAGGATCTCGGCCCTACAACCCTGCTGCTGATTTACGCATATGTCGGCTTCGAGACGATCGGTGTGACGGCCGGCGAAACCAGCCAACCGAAGCGCACCGTGCCGCTCGCCCTCATCCGAACTGTCATCGGAACCGGCCTGCTGTACTTCCTGATTGTGCTCGTCTTCATCGCCGTGATCCCAAGCGAAAACTATGCGGATGCCACCCTCGTTGACGTTGGCCGAGCCCTCGCAGGACCGGCTGGCGCGATAATTATCACGCTCACAGCCGTGTTCTCCATCGGTGGCAACCTTGCCGGCTCGATGCTCGCCGCGCCCCGTCTGATCTATTCACTTGCCGAAAATCGGCTTCTGCCTCAATGGTTTGCACACATAAACGAGAAATACTCTACGCCGGATAGGTCGATCCTGGTCATGGGCGCGATGGCGCTCGTGCTCGGTCTGTCCAGTAATTTCGTGGAGCTCGCGATCGGCAGTTCAGTGGTGCGTCTACTCGGTTACATTGTCTGCATCGCCGCACTCCCTGTGATTCGCGGGAACGCGTCACCGGAGGCGCGGGAACAATCCTGGCGATTGCCTGGCGGTTACGCGATACCGACCGTGGCGCTTTTCATCTGCATCTGGCTTGTCGCACAATCCAAAATAGAGGACTGGATCAAGGTATCGGTCCTGCTCGCCATCGGCATCGGTCTCTACCTGGTCGAAAAATGGTACTACGCACGAAAATGAAACTGAGCAAACATCGTTGGTCCTGTCTGCTGTGGATTGCGGTCTGTTTTTCCTCGCCTGCTCCAGGTCAAGCTGACACAACGCTGGAAGATCGTGAGTGGCGTCAGGTCACCAGCGAGAACTTTCGCATTAAGAGCGTCCTTAGCGAAGAACGCACATCAGAACTGTTGCGCCACCTCGAGATCATGCGCTCCTCATTGGGCGGAGCTATTGGAACTGGCTACGAATCCGATGTGCACACGGTCATCCTTGCCGTCGACAATCACGACGACTATGTGAGCATTGGTGCACCCGCGTACTCCGCCGGCTTCTTTTTTTCCGATCTGCGCGAGAACGCCATTCTGATCGAGGATAACAACAAGGCAACCGGGGTCCAGGTGATCCTGCACGAATATGCGCACTTCCTGAACAAGCAGAGCGGACGGATTCGCTATCCACGCTGGTACGAGGAAGGAAACGCGGAGTACCTGTCTCACTCCAGGGTCCGGGCGCAGGCCTTCGAGTTTGGGCTCGCCCCCGATAATCACCTCGCCGCACTGAGTTTCTCGTCATGGCTGCCGCTTCGACAGACCCTCGAGCTTACCGATGTGTCTGCTCTCGATGAGACGGATGGCGCCCTGTTCTATGCGCAGGCCTGGCTTCTCGTCCACTACCTGCGGAGTCTGCCTGGTGCGGACAACGCTATGCCGGGAATGCTCCAGGAATACGCTCGTCTTGTCTCCACCGGGACTCTTCCAGCTCCGGCATTTGAGCAATCGTTCGGCCTGCAGATTGACGTGCTTGAAGACACGTTGCTCAGGTACTTTCTCGATCGGGAATTCGTCAGCCGACGCGTGCCGGCCAATACCGCCATGCCGGGCTTCGTGGTGCGCTCCAGGAAACTGACTCGGACCGAAGCGCAACTTGCGCTCGCACAGATGGCTTTGAGATTCGAGAACATTTACGGAGCAGAGCAGTGGTTTGGCGACGTATTGGCCGACGATAGCCTGCGCGCGTACGGTGAAGCGGGGCTTGGTCGGGTGCTTGGTTTCCGCGGTGATGTCGATGGCGCAAATGAACACTTCGATACGGCGATCAAGCTTGTGGCGTGGGACTTCAATATCTGGATGGACTACGCACAGTACTGGGCGCAGCGCATTGCAACGGCCTACGATGCGCAATCGAGAGAGGAATACGCCTCGCGACTAATCCAGTCCCTGGAAAGCGCGCTGACGATTTCTGACGCGACTCCGGAACTCAATTCGCTAATGGGATTTGCCTACCTTGCCAAGGGCAGCGATATACCCGGCGCCATCGACTACCTCGAGGCTGCGGCAAACTCGGCGCCACATGACCAGGCGAGCCGACTGTTACTGGCGAATGCTTACCTGTACGTCGCAAGATACAGCGACGCCATAAATGTTGCCGAATCCGTGCTGCTATTCGAGCATGAGCCCAATGAGATTACGGACGCCGCGCATGATGTCATTGTCTCGGCGCAGCAAAAGCAGGTGCGCTGACTAGCGCTTGCGCTTCTTTGGCATATAGAGATCGGTCAGCGTCCCCTCGAACGCCTCGGCCGAGAATGCCACCGTCTCCGATAAGGTCGGATGTGGGTGGATTGTCAGGCTGATATCCGTTGCATCGGCGCCCATTTCGATCGCCAGCCCGATTTCGGCGATGAGGTCACCTGCGCTCGGTCCGACAATAGCGCCGCCGAGTAAACGGTCCGTCTGCGGATCGAACAGCAGCTTTGTGAAGCCCTCCGAACGTCCAAGCGATAACGCGCGGCCACTTGCAGCCCACGGAAATTGAGCTTTCTCGTAGTCGATGCCCTGCTCTTTTGCTTCAAGCTCCGTCAATCCGACCCAAGCCACCTCAGGATCGGTGTAAGCCACAGACGGGATCGTGCGTGCATCGAAGTAGCTCTTCTCACCACATGCCACTTCGGCAGCAACCTTCGCTTCGTGCGTCGCCTTATGCGCGAGCATCGGGCCGCCCGCAAGATCACCAATCGCGAAGATATGCGGCACATTAGTGCGCATCTGCCTGTCCACCTCGATAATGCCACGCTCATCAACGTGTACGCCGGCCTTCCCGGCATCGAGCTTGTCGCCATTGGCGCGACGACCGATTGCCACGAGAACGCGGTCATAGACGCCGACTGAAGGTGCATCGCCGCCTTCAAAGGTAACCTCGATACCTGGCACGGTAGCGCGCATTCCGGTTACCTTTGTCTTGAGCATGATCGCCTCGTAGCGACTCTTGACGATCTTCGTAAATGGGCGCAAGAGGTCCTTGTCGGTCCCGGGCATCAACTGATCCATCAGCTCTACGACACTGACATCGGTTCCCAGCGCCGCGTAGACGCAGGCCATTTCCAACCCGATGATTCCCCCCCCGACAACAAGCAGCCGTCTTGGAAGCGGCGCGATCTCCAGCGCGCCAGTGGAGTCGACGATGCGCGAATCGTCTGGCAGATTCGGCAGCATAATTGGTTCTGAACCCGCCGCGATAATGCAGTGTTCAAAATCGACAGTTTCGTCATTGTCGAGGCGCAGGCGATTAGCGGATTCGAATTTTGCCGTGCCCGTAAGGACCCTTACTTTGCGCTGCTTCGCCATCGTCGACAGGCCACCGGTCAACTTAGCAACGACCTCGTTCTTCCAGTCACGCAGTTTGCCGGCGTCGATCTCAGGCTTGCCGAATACGACACCATGGTCTGCCATGGCGGCGGCTTCATCGATTACCTTGGCCGCGTGCAGCAGCGCCTTTGAGGGGATACAGCCGACGTTCAGACAAACACCACCGAGTACCGGCCATCGTTCAACCAGGATGACCTCCATACCCAGATCGGCGGCGCGGAAGGCCGCAGTGTACCCACCCGGTCCCGCTCCGATTACGACAAGCTGGGCACGGTGCGTCGCATCGCCTGTCGGGCGTGTTGCCTCGGCGATCTCCGGTGCCGTCATCTTGCGTGTTTCTTCAATTGCCTCGACCGGCACTTCGTCAGCCGCCTGATCGACCGTGGGCTCGATCGATGCGAAAGCATCGCCAGTCGATACTCGATCACCAATGGTGACATCGATACTCATAATCTGGCCGGCCTGCTCTGCCGGGATATCCATGGACGCCTTGTCGGTCTCAAGCGTTATCAGCGAGTCCTCGACAGCGACGACGTCGCCAGGAGACACAAGCACCTCGATCACTTCGACACCTTCGAAATCACCAAGGTCCGGAATCTTGAGTTGCACGGTCACTAGGGAATCGCCCGGAGTAGAGAATCGACATCCGCCAGCTGCTGGCTGAGGAATGTCGTGAACCTTGCAGCCTGGGCACCGTCGATGACGCGATGGTCGTACGAAAACGATAAAGGCAACATCAGGCGTGGCTCGAACTCCGACCCATTCCAGACCGGTTGCATCGAAGATCGGGACACGCCAAGAATCGCCACTTCAGGTGCATTCACAATCGGCGTAAAGGCTGTGCCGCCAATCCCGCCAAGACTCGAAATCGTGAAACATGCACCCTGCAATTGATCGGCTTTGAGCTTGCCGTCTCGAGCAAGCGCCGAGAGTTCGCCAAGTTCCTGGGCGATTTCGTAGACATCCTTCTTGTCGGTATCGCGAATCACCGGAACCATCAGGCCCTGATCCGTATCGGCCGCGAACCCAAGATGAACATATTTCTTGTAGACAAGATGGTCACCATCCTCAGACAGTGACGAGTTTACTTTTGGAAACTCCTGCAAGGCTGCAACGCAGGCTTTCATGATGAATGCGAGCGGCGTCAGCCCGATTCCGCGTTCCTTCGCCGGGCCCTTGAGTTCCCGTCGCCGTTCCTCGAGTGCCGTGATGTCGGCGAGATCATGCTGCGTGACATGCGGCAGGTTGATCCAGCTCGCCTGCAATCGCGGTCCGGAAATTTTCTGGATTCGCGTCAGCGGCTGCACATCGATCTCGCCGAATTTTGCGAAGTCGACGACCGGCGTTTTCGGCAATGCCGCGCCCACCGGACCTGCAGCCTGGCCTGACAAAATCGCTTTGACAAAGGCTTTGACGTCATCGTGCAGGATGCGACTTTTGAGTCCCGATCCCTTAACCTGGACGAGATTGACACCCAATTCACGCGCCAGCTTGCGCACGGATGGGCTCGCATGAGCCTTCGAAAAACCGGCTTCGTCGATTTGTGGGAGCCCGCCTTGCGGACGATTTGGCTGGGCCGGGGTTGGAGGGGCCTGAGTTGCAGTTGCCGCCGGAGCAGGCTTGGCGGGATCCGGGGTACTCGCCGCCGGTGCCGTGTCAGGCGCAGGAGCCGCAGACGCTACGGCATCGATCAGGGCAATCGACGTGCCCTCCGACACCGTGTCGCCAACTTTGACGAATACGGAGTCGATCGTGCCGGCCACAACCGCCGGCACATCCATTGCGGCTTTGTCAGTCTCGAGCGTGACCAGGGGGTCCTCGACGTCGACGCTGGAGCCGGAAGAAATGTGAACTTCGATCACCTCGACGTCGGAAAAATCACCGAG
>JAACFG010000125.1 GCA_009937605.1 Gammaproteobacteria bacterium
TCGCGCAGTTGCCGGTAGAAGTTTCAACTTACCTGCTGAACGAAAAACGCGATTGGGTTCAGAGTCTCGAGGACAACAACGACACGCAAATCGTGTTGATTGCCAACCCGCAGCTCGAAACTCCGCACTACGAGGTACGTCGGGTTCGCGACGACCAGACCGAACTACCCGAGAACACAGGCGTCAGTTACGAGCTCTCCGACGCCGCGGCCGAGCCCGAGGCACCGCAAGCCATTCTCGAGCGCAAGGCGATCGAAGCACCGGTCGTCGGCACGCTGAAACCTTCGAAACCGGCGCCGAAACGCGAAGAACCGAAGAAGAAGGGCCTTTTCGCCTCAATCGTTTCGATGTTTGCCGGCGACGGCGACGATCAGGAAGAGCAACCGCGTCGTGCAAGAGGCGGCCAACAAAGCCGCGGCCGCCGTTCACAGCAATCGAAACGCCGCGGCAGTGACCAGCGAGGCACGCAGCGCAAGAAGACCCAGAAAAAGACCACCAAAAAGGCGCAGCCTAAAAAGGCCGCGAAGAAGACCTCGTCACGCCGCCAACCAGCGCAGAAAGATGCGCAAAAAGACACGCAAAAGAAGCCGCAGCAGTCTGCCGCCACCGAAGCCCAGGACGAATCAAAGAACGAGCCGAAACGTTCATCGAGAAGTCGTCGCAGTCGGGGCGGACGCCGGCGCCGGCGCGGCGCTGACAAGCCCGAGCAGGCGGCGGATACGCAGCAGCAAGCGGCGAATAAGCAAGGTCAGGAAGACAAGGCTCCACAACAATCGCCGAAGACGGATACCGACAAGAAGCCCGCACCGCCTCCCGCACGCGCGGACGCTGAGAAGGCCGCGGCTGAAAGCAAGTCCGCAGACCAGGCGACGACAAAGGCGCCAGTGACTGAGCAAATGGACCAACCTGCAGACGCAAAGGGTGGTGAGGCCAAGCCGAAGCGCCGTCGGACAAGAAAGCCTGCCGCTAAGAAGACTGCCGATGAGTCCGCTGCGGCTGATAAGCCGGCAGAAAAACCGGCTGAGCAGCCTGCGACCAGGCAGTCAGCTCCAAAGGCAGAATCAGGTGCGAAAGCCGAGCCGAGAAAAGCAAAGGCCGAGCAACCGGAAAGCGATAAACCAAAGGCTGAGAAGCCCAAGGTTGAAGAGCGCAAGGCTGATGGACCCAAGGCTGATGGACCCAAGGCTGATGGACCCAAGGCTGACAAACCCGAGGCTGACAAACCCAAGGCCGAAAAGCCCCGCGAGCAGAAAAAACCGGCAGCCGCGGAGGCGAAACCGGCGCGGAAGAGACCTGAATCAACAGAGGCGAAACCAGCCGCCGCAACCGACGGCAACGGTGCAGCGGGCGCGGCGAAACCAAGGCTCCTGCCATGGGAACCGCAGTCTCTTCCGGTAGTCGCTGAGAAGCCTGCTGAAAAGCCGGCCGCGAAGCCTGAGAAGAAGCCTGAGCCAACGGCGGCGAAGCCGAAGGCAGAGCCGAAGCCAAAACCAGAGCCGAAGCCAGAACCAAAGTCGGAGGCACAACCCGCACCGGCCGCCTCGAAACCGGAATCAGCACCGGCGCCTAAACCCGTTCCGGAAGCGGCTAAACCCGAACCGAAACCGGCCGATCCGGCCCAGGACTAAGGCCGGGTAATATTCCTGGAAAGCGTCTCGAGCAAGCCTCGAGACGCTTCTTCCACGAGATCGAGTACACGTTCAAATCCCGCGGCACCGCCGTAGTAGGGATCGGGCACTTCTCGCTCGTCGCCTCCTCCGAACTCAAGGAAGAGGCGGAGCTTACTACGATGTTCTTCCGGGGACTCATCATGAAGGCGCGCGAGATTGTCTTCGTCCATCGCGATGATGTAGTCAAAGCGCTCATAATCTTCGCTGCTTACCCGACGCGCGAATATCCCATCCAGACTCATACCACGTCGCTCGGCTGCGGCTCGCGCGCGCCGATCGGCTGGTTCCCCGGTGTGATAGGCATGCGTGCCTGCGGAATCGATGTCGAGCTGTTCGAGCATTCCAGCCTGCTCGGCGTGATAGCGAAATACACCTTCCGCCGTGGGCGAGCGACAGATATTGCCCATGCAGACGAACAAGACACTCGTGGTTTGCGTCATTTCCCCAACTCCGATGCGGCACGTTGCAGATCGTCTTCAGTATCAACGCCCGCGCCCGGACGCTCCGACGGAATGCCGACTGCGATGGTCATGCCGAGCGACAATGCCCGTAGTTGTTCGAGCTGCTCGCAAACTTCGAGCTCGGACGGCTCCGCAGCAACGAACTGACGCAATACGCCGCAGCGATACGCGTAGATGCCATGATGATGCAATGCTGTAATTGCCGCACGCTCATCACCGTTATCATCACGCGGATAAGGAATTGTCGCCCGACTGAAGTAGATCGCATGGTCGTTCACATCCCGGACGACCTTTACGCAATTGGGATTACGGAAATCATCCTGCGTCAGGAATGGCGACGCCAGCGTAGCGATGTCCGCTGTCGCATCGTCAAGCAACGCGGCACATTCGTCGATCAGTACTGCGGGCATCGTCGGTTCGTCACCCTGCAGGTTCACGACAACCTGGTCGTCAGGCCAGTCAAGCAGATCCGCTACTTCGGCGATGCGTTCGGTTCCCGACTGGTGCTGGTTCCCGGTCATGCAGACTGTTGCGCCAAATGCCTCGGCTACCTCGGCAATGCGATCGTCGTCCGTCGCAATAACCACCTCGGTCGCCGCACTCTCCGAACCGCGCTCGTAAACATGCCGCAACATCGGCTTGCCGTTGATTTCACGCAGCGCCTTGGCCGGCAGGCGTGTAGATGCATAGCGCGCAGGAATGACGACAACGAAATCGGTCATTTCCGCCTCGCACGCAGACGCGATTCGATTTGTTCAAGCAGCGGCGCTGCTTCCACCGGGTCCATTGTCAACTCCACAGGTACATACCAGAATTTATCCCCGACGCCGCGACCCAGTTTAACGGCATCCTTCTCAGTCATGAAAACCTCGAATTCATCGCCGAACTCAAGGTCAGTCCGACTCAATGCAGCATGATCAGGAAACTCATGCTCGATGACCTGGATGCCATGCAGGCGCAGGAGGTCAAAAAAGCGCCGCGGATTACCGATCGCGGCTACTGCGTGAACGGTCGTTCCGGAAAATCGTCCGATCGGCCGCGCCAGTGAACCATTCAGGCGACAAGCTTCAGTCGCAACCAATTCAAACGAAATCGCGTTCTGTTCGGCCGTGGTTTGTGCCTGTTCACCGTATTGCAATACGCCGTTCACGAGTACCTGCTCGACGTCATCGAGGCGCTGTACGCTTTCACGTAACGGTCCGGCAGGCAGCAGGCGCCGATTCCCGAGGCCGCGCGTACCATCGATGACGCAAATCTCGTAATCACGAGCGAGACGATAATGCTGCAGACCATCATCGGCAATCACGACGTCGGCGCCGTCCTCAGCGAGCATCGTCGCCGCTCTCACGCGATTCGGGTCAACAACGACCGGGCATAACCCCCTTCGCGCAAGCAACACCGGCTCATCGCCTGCAACAGCCGCATCGGTATCCACTTCCACACGCATCGATGTATCTGCTTTGCTACCACCGTAACCACGGCTCACGATGCCCGGCGCGAAACCGCGTGCTCGAAGCTGTTCGACCAACCACAAAACAGTGGGTGTCTTCCCTGTCCCGCCGGCCGTGATATTGCCGACGACAACGACAGGAATTTCGGCATTGTGTGTCTTGAAAATGCCAGAGTCGTACAGGAACTTCCGTACGCCAAGAATCAACCAATAGAGTCCGCTTAGCGGCAGCAGGATCCAACCGGACGGTGCATCCTCATACCAGACACGATGAATCCAATTGTAGGTTGCGCCTGCTCTCACTCGTCTTGCGACTCGTCACTGAATTGCATGCGATACAGGGCCGCGTAATGCCCAGCCCGAGCAAGCAGCTCGGCGTGAGTACCTGACTCAACAATACGCCCCGCATCAAGCACGATAATCTTGTCAGCCCCTTCAACCGTTGACAGGCGATGTGCAATCACCAGCGTCGTTCGGTCCTTCATCAGGTTGTTCAGGGCCTCCTGAATACGTCGCTCCGACTTCGTGTCCAGCGCCGAAGTTGCTTCGTCAAGGATAAGGACGGGCGCATTCTTGAGCAAGGCTCGACCGATCGCTATGCGTTGGCGTTGCCCGCCGGACAGTAGTGATCCGCGCTCCCCTACCTCGGAGTCCAGGCCCTCCGGTAGTTCGTTAACGAAATCCATGACGTGCGCGGCCTCCGCTGCAGCGAAAACCTCCTCATCCGAATACTCGCTGCCATAGGTCAGGTTGGCGCGGATAGTGTCGTTGAACAGGACGACGTCCTGGCTGACCAGCGCAATATTGCTGCGCAGGCTCCTCAGCGTGAAATCCTGGATAGACACGCCGTCGACGCGAATCGTGCCGGAATCCAGCTCATAGAAACGCGGTAGCAGGCTGACGAGCGTGGTCTTGCCGCTACCGGAATGCCCGACGATTGCGAGTGTGGATCCTGCCGGAACAGCGACACTGACACCGTCAATGACCACGCCGTCGTCTTCATACGAGAAATCGACGTCGTCAAAGACGACATCGCCGCGGACGCGTTCCGCCTCTTGTGTGCCGTCATCGACTTCATCGTCTTCATCGAGTATCTGGAACAGGCTGTCCGCCCCGGCGACACCGCGCTGCAGCGTCGCATTGACATTGGTAATACGCCGGACAGGCTGCAACATCCACATCATTGCCGAGAAGAACGCGATGAACTCACCGGGCGAGAGCCGCTCGTTGACTGATTCGCGTGCCGCCATCGCGATCACAAGCGCAATTCCAAGACCAAAGACTATTTGTGTCACCGCGGTCCCGAGCGAACGTACATTGATCAGTTTCATGTTCTGCTTGAAGTTGCGCCCGTCGGCGTCGTCGAAACGATCGCGCTCGTACTTGTAGCCACTGAACGCTTTTACGACCCAGTTCCCTCGAACGACCTCGTCCGTCACCTGGGTCACCTCGCCGATCGAGTCCTGGATACGGCCGCTGTATCGTCGGAACGCGATACCAAGCAAACGCACAAGGACAGCGACAATTGGGAAGAGTATGGCGACGAATATCGTCAACTTCGGGCTGAACCAGATCATGACAACAAATGCCGCGATAACGCTCAGAACATCGCGCACGGCGATGGTTACAACACTGGTAACCGACTCGGCCACCATTTCGACGTTGTAGGACATGCGTGACAGCAACGGTCCCGTGGCTTGATTGTCGAAGAATCGCGTTGGCAGCGTCAGCAACTTGCCGAAGACATCGCGTCGCAAGTCGCTGATCACCCGGCGCCCGATCCAGCCCAGGCTCAGCTCGGTACCAAATCCGGACAGCCCACGCAGAACAAAGATGACGAAGAACGCGTACGGTATCCACTTCGAAGTTTCGAGGTTCCTGGCGACCAGCGTTTCATCCATCAACGGCGCCAACAGCGCGACGAGTCCGCCTTCAACGACAGCCGTCGTCGCCATGCTGACCACAGCGATAAAACCGACGAATTTGTGCGGCGTGACGTATCGCCACAAACGACCGTAAACAACCTTGACCTCGGGACCGATGCGCTTGCTCACGTCACTCAACCGGGTCGTTTACCGTAGCAATACTGATTTGCTTGAACCCGAGGCGACCCGCTACGTCCATTGCTGTAACGACATCCTGGTGCCTGGCGTTCGCGTCAGCACTGATCGTCAGCGGCAGGTTACTGTTGTTCCCGGAGGTTTTTTGCAGCGCATTGCGGATCGTTTCAGCACGGTTGTTAATCAATTCTCGCCCATTCACGAGATAGGTGCCGGACTCGGTAATCATGATATCGATTTGCAGCGGCACTTCCTCGACGATCGCGGTGCTCTCTGCTTCAGGGAGGCGGATCGCAATCTGCGATTGCTTGACGAAGCTCGTCGATACCATGAAGAAGATTAACAGCAGCAGTACGACGTCGATAAGCGATGTCAGGTTGACCTCGGGCTCGGTACGCTGCCGCAGGCTGAGTTTCACTTCTTGCCCTTTCGTTTGCGCGGCTTGTCCTTTTCATTCCGGCGATGCAGCGCTTCGACAAGTTTGATCGCCTCTTTTTCCATGTCGACAACGAGCGTATCAACCCGCGACCGATAATAGCGGTAGCCGATGAGAGCCGGGATAGCGACCGTAAGGCCGGCTGCCGTAGTAATCAGTGCCTCAGCAATACCGCCCGCCAGCACTGTCGGGTTTCCCACGCCGTGCGTCGTGATCGCCGTGAACACCTTGACCATACCAATGACTGTGCCGAGCAGGCCCAGCAATGGCGTGATAGCGGCAACCGTGCCCAGTGTCTCAAGGTAACGCTCGAGCTCATGCACAACATGGCGCCCCGTATCCTCAATAGCATCCTTCAGGACCACCCGGTCACGGTCGCGATTGATCAGGCCAGCAGCCAGGATCTGGCCGAGCGCCGACCCCTGGTGCAGGGTCTGGATTTGTTTCTGGTCCAGCTGGTCTTTCTTCACCCATCCCCAGACCTTGCTCGTCAGGTCCTCGGGAATAACGCGTTTTTGTTGCAGCGTCCAAAAGCGCTCGAGGATGATGCCCATTGCAACAATCGCGCACAGGATAATCGGCAACATCAACCAGCCGCCGGATTTGACTATCTCAACCATAAAAGCCCAGACCGAATCGGAAAGATGAAATATACATCAGTATTCAGGTCGCGGCATGCCAGAAACGACGGCGCCGGTCACGCTCGCTGCTCATTCTGTTCACGCCGTCATCGGCGCAGACCCTGAAGTACAGCGCACCGGACGTTGCAGTATTCAGTACCTCGGCTCCCATCGCCTCCCAGCGCTCGACGACCGTCGCCTTGGGAAAACCCCAGCGATTGCCATATCCGGCGGACACAACGGCGAAATCCGGATACACGGAGTCTATGAAGGGCACGGTGGAGGACGTCAGGCTGCCGTGGTGTGGAACAATCGCTATATCGGCGGCGACCTCGGCGCGCGAACTGACAAGATCGCGCTCCGATGAAGCTTCGATATCACCTGTCAGGAGCAAGGAGTGCGCGCCCGCAGAGACCCGCAGAACGCACGACGACGCATTACCATGCCCTGTGTGAGTACGACCGGGGTGCAACACATCGAAGCGGATGCCGTCGGAAACCCACCACTCTCCGCTCACGCACGGCCGCTCACTGCGCAGATCGAGTGATTCGCCCACGATCACATCACCAACTGTCAACTCATCAAGAATCCGCGGCACACCCCCGCTATGATCGAGATCGGCATGTGACACGACCAGCCGGTCGATGTAATCAATTCGCCGGGCATGCAGAAACGGCAGCACCACCTGCTCAGCGACGCTGCCTCCACTGCGCCATGCCATTCCTGTGTCGTACAGCGTCACGCTGCTGTTCGTCTGCACGGTCACGGCCAGGCCCTGTCCCACATCCAGTATCCAGGCGTCGAAACACGCCGTCGGAGGCGCTGCCGGTTTCCAGGTCGCTACGGCCAGGATCCCAAGCACCGCAATACGGCGGCCCGGCCAGCCGGCCGGCAGGATCACCCAGACGAGCGGTACCAACAAAATGAGGCAGGCAATACCCGAAATACGCGCCAGCGTAATGCTGGCGAATGGCAGCTCGACGACGTATTTGATGAGCCATTCGATTGCCTCGACGCTGTGCGCGGCCAGCTTCAGCAGAAGCGAGGCAACAGTTGGAAGGAAGCTGTCGCTGGCCATCCCGGCGAGCGTCAGCGGCACCGTGACGAGACTGAATACCGGCACTGCGACAAGATTAATGGGCGTGGCAGCAACGGAGAAGCGCTGGAAGATCAGCGCCGTCAGAGGCATTAGCCCGAAGAGCAGGAATACCTGCATGACAAGCAGCTGGCGAGGCACGTCAACGAGACGCCAGGCCGACTTCACAACGTCCTTGCGCCTCGCGAGCCACAACAACAGCACGACCGCCGCAAACGACAAATGGAATCCCGGCCGCATCGTGGCAATCGGGTCGGTCAGGAATACGACAATGCCCGCCAGGGCCACAGTGGCGGCGGGATAAAGCTGGCGACGCCGCCACAAGGTGAACGCGACAACCACGAGCATGACAATCGCGCGCCTCGCGGGAACACCAAATCCGGAGACAAGGGAATAAGCGAGCGCACCAGTTGCGCCGATGACGACTGCCGTTACGTAAGCGTTTGGGCGAATCAGGGGTGTGAGGACGACAAACGAAACGACGAAGGCTGCGAGAGCTGCAAGCCCGACGTGCAAGCCTGATATTGCCATCAGGTGGCTCGTGCCGGAGGCGGCGAACCGGTCCCATTGCTCGCGTGTAATCGCGTGACGCGCTCCGACGCCAATCGCAGCCAGTACCGCGGCGGCGGAATCCGACTCGGTTGCGGCGTTTGCCGTCGCGACAAAATTGGCGCGGAACCCATCCATGCCAGCCAGTGATCCGCTCGCCAGGAGACGATTGCGCTTGCCTGCGACGACATACCCCGATGCCCGGTACTTTTCGCGAAACATCCAGGACTCGAAGTCGAATACGCCGGGGTTCAGGGTTCCGCGCGGCTGCCGCAGGCGCAGTTCGAGCTGCCAGGTATCACCGATGAGTGGTTCAATGGGCGGCTCGAACCAACTCACGCGAGTACGTACCGGGATACGAGCATCGTCGATCGCGTGGATATCCATAACGACAGAATCCCCGGCCCTCTTCGGGAAATCGACGACACGGGCCGTAGTGAGCATGCTGTCGCCTGCGTACGCGTGGTCCAGGCGCGTCGCGATTACCTGCTGCCCCGCCAGCACGAAGAGTGCGTAGCCAAAAAAGAACACTGCCAACGGCCGGACACGCGTGGGGAGCACTGCAAAGAGTGATGCAACCAATAGGACTACGCAGAGGTCCGAGATTAGTGGCGGCGTGGTATGCTGCGCCGCCAGACCGCCCACCAGTAACAAACAACAGGTTTTTACCACGAGCTGAAGCGTTTTACGCCGGCAGCAGCAATAAGAACCGGATCAGCAACGAATGCCCAGACGCATTTTCAAGAAGTTCGCCTTTAAACGGCAACACATAGCAAAACAGTGGTTCATGACGCCGTTCCGGCACATGCTCAATGACCACCGACTGTGGGGTATTCGCCGGCGCTGGGTAGTCCCGGCGTTTGCACTTGGCCTGTTCATCGCTTTCATGCCATTCCCGGGGCACACGTTGACGGCGGCGCTTCTCGCGCTGGCGCTTCGCGTAAACATTCCGATTGCGGCCGTCTCTACCTGGGTCAGTAACCCGGCAACCATGTTCCCGATGTACTACTTCGCGTATCGCCTGGGTTCGGCGATTCTCGGCTGGGAACTACAGCCGTTTGCCTTTGAAATGTCGTGGGACTGGGTTACGCACACATTCGTCAATATCTGGCAACCGATGTTGCTCGGCAGCGTCATCCTCGGTACCACTGCCGCCGTGGCTGGCTATGTGACCCTGGATATCCTCTGGCGCCTGTCACTGGCAGACTACAAGGCGCGTAAACGCAGCGGCCGCCGGGACAACAACTCAGGCTGAGTCTTTGAGAACCCCGTCCTCGAGCACGAGGATACGATCCATACGTTCTGCGATGGAGTGATCGTGCGTCACGAT
>JAACFG010000126.1 GCA_009937605.1 Gammaproteobacteria bacterium
AATGACAATGCACAAGGCCAAAGGGCTCGAATTCGAGCACGTCCTGCTTTACGGCCTGGGTCGACTACCCGGCCGCAGCGGTCGCAGTGTGTTGTCCTGGTTCGACATCCCGAACGAACATGGCGAGGAGCGCAAGATCATCAGTCCTGTGGGACCCCGTATCGAGGTCGAGAACGATCCTGTGCACCGGTACATCGAGTTGACGTCTAACTCGAAGGACCGCAACGAGCAGGCTCGTTTGCTGTACGTCGCCTGCACACGTGCGCGCGCTTCACTGCATCTGCTGGGACACACGCTTGCGACACCGGATGGGTACAAGCCACCGGCGAAAAACAGCCTGTTGCGAATGCTCTGGCCGGCAGTCGAACACAAATTTGCGGCGGCATTTAGCGCCGACGTTATCTCGACCAGCGACGACGAAACGAGCTGGAAGATGCCGAAACTGCGACGTTTCGAGCATGACTGGAGAGTCCCCGATGTTGTTCCGTTGCCCGGGGTCGAAACGGTGGAACCGGGCGCAGAGGAGCCAGATGAGGAGGTAGAGTTCTACTGGGTCGGGACCGAGGCCCGAATCGCCGGAACCATCGTGCACCGCTGGATGCAGTTATTAGCGGAAGGTCGTGCCTCATCGATGAACGGGGATGCCCAGCGACGCGTGACCGGCCGCTGGTTGCGTGAGATGGGTATCGGCGACGACATGCAGGTCGGCATCGCGGCGCGCGTTCATGCGGCCCTGGAGAGCATCAGGGGCGATGCAAAAGGTAACTGGATACTTGACGGCGAGGGCTTTGCCGAGTTGGCACTGACAGGGGTAGTCGACGGTGAGATCGAGTCGGTGGTCCTCGATCGGGTACGTATTGATGAAAACGGCGAGCATTGGATCATCGACTACAAGACAAGTAGCCACGAAGGCGGCAATCTGCAGGGCTTCCTGAATGCCGAGGTTGAGCGATATACCGGGCAACTGCAGAAATACGCGGCGATCTACGGAGCATACTCGGGCAAGCAGCCGCGCTGCGCCCTGTATTTCCCGCTACTCAGGGAGTTTGTCGAGGTCTAGTAACTGCCTTCCAGGCGCAGTTCGTGCTGACCGCTATCGTCGGCCGGCGGCAAATACCGCAGTTGGGCGACAATAGAGTCGGGCGTGTTGGGCTTCGCCTTCACTTTGCCGAGGAATGCGTAACTGCCATCGACATTAATTTCCAGACGACCGGCCAGGTCTACAACGCCGTCGGTATCTTCGACGCTCGCGATAATGCCGTTGTTCTGGGTAAAGAACTCGGCACGATAACCACCCACCGAGGAACGACTCAGCATCGGCACGACGACGTTCGCCACGTCGATCGATCCATCCAGTGCGGTGGGCCTGCCATCCACCATTTCAAGCCGCTCGAACTGCAGGCTCGCACTGCCGCGCAGGCCTGGAATATTGGCAGCACCTTCCAGCATTTGCATGGGCAGGAACGCGGCCAGGTCTTTTACTGTGATCTTCCCGCTGAGTCCTATCGAAACGTCGGCGTCGAATGACCCGGAAACTGGTGTGCCCGACACTGTGTAGGACGCTTTGCCCGTAAAGAGCTGAAGAGGATGGATCTTCCAACTCAGGTTACTGAGATAGAGCCCGTTCGTACTGAACTGACTGGCCGTGCCGCTCCAGATGCTTCCATCAATGCCGCTCATGGAGACGAATGGATTCGATGCCCACTGATAGGCTACGCGTGCCGGGAACAAAGTGACCAGCCCGACGATCAGCGTAGCAACGGCTACCAGAACGAGCCCACGTGTACGCAGGTTCAAAGAGGGCGCTCCAGGGTCAGCGACGCGTTGATGCGCCCGGGACCAGCTTGCGTTTGTACCGACATACTCCCTGCCTGGACGTGCAGGTCGTATTGGCTGCCAAGATCCCCCAGCCAGATCACGAGTTCGTCGAACGCGACATTTTCAAATTCGACCCGGATCCCATTGTTTGCGGTCGGTTGGCTGCGACGACGATATTGCTCGAGTCCGCGACTGCGTAAGGTCTGGTCGACGATGATAATCGGCGCCTGGAGGCTGGATGCGGTGAGTCGAGGTGCTGCCTCATTGCCCGAGCCTGCTATCGAACGAAGAGGCCGCAATTCGGCGAGCGAGCGCTCCCAGTTCGAAACACTTGCCGCCGCTTGTTTATGGTTTCTGTCCAATGGCGCCCAAAGCAGGAAATAGACAAGAGCAATAAACACGAACACAGCACCGGCCAGAACAAAAACCTGCTCCCGCGCCTCCAGGTTGTCGTACCAATCTCTCATGACCCGGTCTCGCGAATCTGAATACGGCTATTAATGCGATCCGCGACGCGGTCGGTCGACTGGATAGACGCGACGAATTGTCCGGATGCCCCGATCAATTTCTGAATTTCGCCCACGGTTTCAACGTCCGACGAACTAACACGTATGTCGATGACCCCTGCGCGATAGCTCAGGGATTCGACGCTGGCATCTTCTGTGGCCCGCATGGCAGCCGCGAGTTCACGCAGGGAATCCAGGAATACTGGCTGAGCGGTACCGCCGCCGAGGCTACGTTTGATTGAATTGACCGCGGCGACGGGGTCGACGACCTCACGAGTATCCCCGGGTCGAATTTGCTGAAACTCCTGGGAGAATTGGGCGCGCAGATCTGCCTCTTCCTGGGTCAGCCGATAATAATCCACGCCTTTGCCCGCAAAACCGATAAGCACCAGCGTGAGAAGCAGGGCGGCCGCAGTTCGCCAGGGACGCAACCACGAACCGTAGTCCGCCTTGGGTCCATAGCGCCCTTGCAGCAGGTTCACACCGTGACCGCTTGCTACCGTAACGGCCATCCGTGGTAATGCACCGTCGGGCTGCAGATTGATGTCAACGCTGTGCAATTCGTGGCGCAGGGCTATCCAGTCATGCTCGAAGCGCTCTTCATCAGCGGCGTCACAATAGACGATAAGATGTCCCTTCGGATCCGCCATCGGGTCATCGTCTTCACGATCCGTCAGCTTTCCCGCGACAACCAGCGCATCGCTCGGTTTCGCGCCATCCAGACTAAACTCGACATCGCCGCCGTCGTTGAACAACAGGTCATCGCCATCGACAAGAATGCTCATTGTTCCCGGAATGCGCGCCAGGCCATAGTCTTCGGGGACCAGTTTCCACGGTTGGATGCCGGTATCGGCGAGCAACTCAAGCCACGCATCGAGAACGTCTCGCGACACTGCAGCCACCGGTCGCAGCCCGGATTCGCGCTTGTCACCCGCGGCGAAATGCATGGTTTCGATATCGACTGCAATCTGCTCTTCGAGCGCAAAAGGCAACGTGCTATAAAGCTTTGCGCCACCGCGCAAGGGCAGGTCAACGGCCGTTGTCAGTACTTCTGTCGACGATACCAACACGATAACCGGCCTTCCTTGCACAGCCTGGGAGGCCTCCTGCAACGATCCTCGGTGGGCCGCGCTGTGCCGCGTGCCATCGTCATCAACCACGATCCACTCCACTGAGGAGAGAGGATCGCGCCCGAGGCGAACGACAAGAAATTCTGCCATGTCAGATAGTTCCCAGCTTGCGGAGAATCGGCACCACATCCCCCCGGGGAGTGCGCCACAGTGTTGTAAAGAGACTAACGCGCACCGTATCAATCTGAACGACCGCCTTCAATTGGAAATAGCTCGAAGTTTCGGAAATTGGGTCCGTACCTGTCAGGTCCTCGTCAATAAATGGCCCGAACACGTCCTGGAAATCGACAAATCCGCCGCCCTCGCGCAGCTGGGCCAAACCCTCAGCGTCCCCAAGCGTGATGTTCGGCCCGAGTGACTGGAGCACGGGAATGGTCGCTGTATTCACATTAATCTGCGTGCCGCGGGGCAACGCGATTACGTGGGGTAACAGTATCTCGAAAGTTGCGAGATCCATGCCGTTGATGGCCGATAGTTCCGTGATATTGGAAATGGGCTGGTCGGGAGTGCGGTAGGAGGGCGCGAGCCCTGAGTAGAGTGGATCTTCCGCACCGTCCGGCAGTTCTTCGCTCTGATCCGTGTCGAGCCAGTCGATGGTAGCAGCAGCAATGCGCGGATCGAGCTCAAGCGCCTGGAGCAGTCGGACGAATTGCTCCTGTATGATCGGATCGCCTTCGCCATTCCCGTCGATCAGGTTATTCACATTAAAGCGGCCCTGGAGATCCTCGAGCTGGCCGTAAATGGTCCCTTGCACGTTCTCCGAGTCGATCGGCAAGGGCGGGATATCGGTCGCCCAGATTTCATCGAGATGATCGGTCTGCGTTTCTGCCAGATCGTCGCGCAGGATCGACTGAACCCAGCCCTCCGAACCGACGGCGACCTGGATGGCCTGGTCGCGGTACAACATGACCATTGTGCGCCGGATATCCAGGGCATTGTCCCACGCGAGAGTCGCCGCGAGCGAACCCACAAGCGCTGTGATGAGTAACGCGGTAATCAGGGCAACGCCACGAGCATTCTTCATGGCGATACCTCAATGACCCGGGTCAGTTCACCCTCGTCGGGGAGAACCAGCACAATCGTCACCGCGCGAGGTAGCAGGTTGGGGTTCACGGCTGACTGGGCACCCGTGGGCGGCCATTGCTCGGCCCATTCGCCGTCCGGTTGCAAAAAACGGAAAGTGAGGCTTTCAATGTCGTCGAGCAATACCGTTGCCACGGGAATGTTGTTCACTGTCCGGTCCAGCACGTTCCAGTGATAGCGAATCAGCTCGTCATCCTCGATTCGGTATGCGGATCTCTGCTGGGTGCTTCGCGGAACACCGGCCGAATTCGGCCAGCCGTTATGGGTAAGTTGAAGTGCGAACTCGGCGCCAAAATCTGAGATCAACGCAGCTCCAGGCTCACCAAGGTCGGCGCGAATTGCCCGCGGTGCCGCCTGCATGAGTTCAGTGGAGAGGTAACTCATCGTGCGTTGAATGGCCTGCAGACGATCCATGCGTTCGGTCAGCATGTCCGAATTGTTCAATGTCTGGCCGAGTGTCATGTAGGCGAGGGCAGACAGCACTCCGAAAACAGCCATTGCGACCAGCACTTCGATAAGGGTGAATCCGGATCGCATCAAACGCGTCATGATGTTGGCCCGCCCGGCGCCTGGGTGGGGCGCCATGCCTCGTTGGCCAGACCAGGGCGCACCGGTTCGCCAATGAATCCGGTCACGGTTCGAATGACGTAGTCGCTATCGACGTGCGTGATCGAAACATCGATTCGCCTGAAGCTCTCGATGCCGGTTTCTGACACGACTGCGCTCCAGGCCCAGTTGGTCCTCGCATATTCGAGCTCACCACTGGTCGTGCGTACCTCGGGCATCGTGCCTTCGAGCCGTATCTCGGCGAGCTTGTTCTGTGCAATCCAGCTCGCGTATGTGCGATCGCGCATCGAATTAGCCGCATCGATCATCTGGCTCATGCTCGAGGCAACGGCAGTCAGAGCGAATGCCACAATAGTGAGCGCAACCATGACCTCTATCAGGGTGAAGCCTCGACCGAAACGACGCGACGGTAAGCGCGAGCATTTAGATCTCATCGTCTTCACCGAAGCGTATCTGGCCAAGGACGTCCCCGCGCATGACCAATTCACTGTCCGTAAGCGGGCGGCGCAGGCGAATTTCGTACACGCTCGACTCACCGCTGGCGAAAACGAAAAGGTGCGGCAGGTAGGGCTTTATCCCGGCACTTGCCATGCCATCGGATTCATCGTCCAGGATTTGTGGGTCCTCTTCCAGGGGAATGAATCTTTCGTCGATGTACAACGCGAATTCAACACCTTCCGGCAGGAAGCGAAGCCGGTACAGATCATCGAAAGGGACCTCTGCCCACTGGCGCGTTAGTGGATCGAACTCAACGAAGCGGTAGGACGATCGCATCAGTTCAATGCCGAACTCACGCCCTTGCATCATGGCGTCGTCCTGCACCATCTCGATGAGCGTCGCGAGGCGTCGACGTTCCTTGTCGAGCTCATCGTCATCGCCAACGACGCTGACCGACAACAGCGCAATGGAAACCACTGTCGCCACAATGATGACGACCACCATGATCTCGATCAGGGTAAATCCGCGTTGCAGTTGCCGACAATGCATCAGGACGAGTACTTCAGGGCAGGAGCGCCTCGTGGCACCAGGCTACTCGGGATCCCAGTTCCCGATGTCAGCATCCGGCCCTTCACCGCCCGGCCGCCCATCGCGACCCAGCGTATAAATATCAATTTCACCGTTGTTGCCCGGGTTCAGGTACAGGTAGGGATTCCCCCAAGGGTCTCTTGGCAGTCGGTCGAGATAGCCGCCGGGCTTCCAGTTCCGAATCGTGGGGTCGTTCGGCTGCGTAACGAGCGCTTCGATTCCCTGTTCGGTGCTCGGATAGGCAAAATTATCGAGTCGATAAAACTTGAGGGCATTCTCGATATTCGAGATTTCGGCCTTCGCCTTGGTGATCTGCGCGTCGTCGACGCGGCCAATGACATTTGGCGCGACGATCGCCGCAAGTATGCCGATAATGATCACGACAACCATAATTTCGATTAGCGTAAAACCGGCCTGTCGAGAGGCGCGGGCGAACCTTCGCGAATGTTCCATCACTTTTCGTGCTCCATGCGATTCCCGGTGGCCCGCGAATCGCTACATTGACTCTGATTTAATATAAACGTCAGTATACCAAACATGGGGTTAGACAAAGTTCGCAGAAGCACCAATTTACGCCACTGCTGGATCGGTCTTGGCATCCTCGCGCTGGTCACCTTGCTGCTGGCACTCGGCGGCGATGACGCGCGAGAAGCCATGGCCTGGAATCGAACGGCGCTGGAGGCTGGTGAGTTCTGGCGCCTGCTCACGGGTCACTTCGTCCATCTCAGTCTCAAACACCTTCTCCTGAACCTGGCAGGACTCGCTCTCGTCGTCTGGATAGTGGGCCATGCCTACACCTGGTCGCAGTGGCTATTCGTCCTGTTCCTGAGCATCGTGGCGATTAATGCCGGCTTCTGGTTCATCTATACCGATCTCGACTGGTATGTCGGTATCTCAGGCTTCCTGAACGGGATTCTCGCGGCAGGATTGGTCGTCGGGGTCGCTGACCGAGAGCCCGAGAGTATCGCGCTGGCTTTGATCGTTCTTGTCAAACTGACCTGGGAACAGGCAGTCGGCCCAATGCCCGGGTCCGTTTCTACCTCGGGCGGTGCTGTGATTGTCGATGCCCATATCTACGGCGCTGCCGGAGGGTTGCTTGCCGCCGCCATCCTGTGGCGTAGAGTAAGGTCGAATGCATCGATATAATGCGCCGCACCCTGTTCGGGTCGAATTCAAATAGAGGATTGCACATGAGTCAGCTTTTCAACGCCGCCGCACTTGAGGGCGAAATCGCATTGGTTACCGGCGCATCGCGCGGCATTGGCGCTTCCATCGCCGCAGGGCTCGCCGCGGCGGGCGCCCGCGTAATCGGCACCGCAACGAGCCAGGCGGGCGCGGACGGTATTTCGGCGGCCCTGGGGGAAAAGGGGCGGGGAATCGTACTCAACGTCTCTGACGAAGAGTCGGTGGCCGCTGCGCTGAAGGATGTCCAGGGAAGCGAGGGCAGTCCGTCGATCCTGGTCAACAATGCCGGAATTACACGCGACAACCTTCTGATGCGCATGAAGCAGGATGAATGGGATGACGTCATGGCCGCGAATCTGACGGGGGTTTTCCGCCTCAGCAAAGGCTGCCTGCGCGGCATGATGAAAGCGAAGAAAGGACGGATCATCAACATTGCCTCTGTCGTCGCCGTCATGGGCAATCCGGGACAGGCCAATTACGCAGCAACCAAGGCGGGCATGATCGGCTTTTCAAAATCCCTGGCAAAGGAAATCGGTTCTCGCGGGATTACTGTCAACGTTATTGCACCCGGCTTCATTGACACGGACATGACCAAGGAGCTACCGGAAGAGAATCGTACTGCCATGCTGAGCCAGGTGCCGCTGGGCCGACTCGGGGATAGCGACGACATCGCCAATGCAGTCCTGTTTCTGGCATCGGCGGGAGGCGCCTACATCACTGGCGAGACCCTGCACGTCAACGGCGGCATGGTGATGGACTAAAAGCTGTAGATTGGGCGATTCGATTAACATACAATGGCAGCCCACCTCCGGGGTGTACCTTGAAAAATCAAGGACTTAGCCCAACACGGGGCTGGGAATTCAGCGTAATACAGCGCTGTGAACAAACGAATATTGAGTCTTCTCAGGAGAAGCAACCACTATGAGCAGTATCGAAGAACAAGTTAAAAGCATTGTTGCAGAGCAACTCGGCGTCAAAGAAGACGAGGTAACGAACGATGCTTCTTTTGTCGATGATCTGGGCGCTGATTCGCTCGACACCGTCGAACTGGTAATGGCACTCGAAGAGGAATTCGAAACCGAAATCCCCGATGAGGAAGCCGAGAAAATCACCACGGTTCAGTTGGCCATCGACTTCATCAAGGCCCGCCAGGCCGCTAGCTAATAAGCATGCAGGCGCGGCGCTTGTCGCCGCGCCTCATTTTTCAGATCCGCACGGCAGTTCTGCCATCAACGGACGGACAGATTCTTGAGTAAACGACGCGTCGTAGTAACCGGTATGGGCATTGTCTCACCGGTGGGTAGCACCTTGGATGATGCCTGGCGTAATGTTTCCGAAGGCAATTCCGGCACGGTTCTTATCGAGGACTTCGACGCAAGTACGTACGCGACCCGTATTGCTGGTGTCGTCCAGGGTTTCGACGTCGATTCCTACCTCGCGAAGAAAGACCAACGCAAAAACGACCCGTTCATTCATTATTGCGTGGGCGCAACGGTGGATGCTATTCGTGACTCGGGACTTGAGATCACGGAAGAGAACGGTCATCGGATTGGTGTTGCACTCGGTGCCGGAATTGGTGGCATCAAGACTATCGAAGACAACTGCAGCAAGCTGTTTACGGGAGGCGCGCGGAAGGTTTCGCCATTCTTTATCCCCGGCAGCATCATCAATATGGCGTCGGGGCAGGTGAGCATCCTCGAGCACATTACGGGACCAAACATCTCAATTGTTACGGCCTGCGCGACGTCCACGCACTGCATCGGGCTCTCAGCCCGCAGCATCGAGCACGGTGATGCTGATGTGATGCTGGCCGGTGGCGGCGAACATGCGACAACGCCGCTTGCGATGGCCGGGTTTTGTTCTGCCCGAGCGATGTCGACGCGAAATGACGATCCCAAAGGCGCAAGTCGCCCCTACGATGTCGACCGCGACGGCTTTGTTCTAAGCAACGGCGCTGGAACGGTAGTGCTCGAAGAATACGAACACGCCAAGGCGCGAGGCGCCAGAATATACGGCGAGGTAATCGGCTTTGGCATGAGCAGCGACGCCTATCACATCACGTTGCCCCCGGCTGATGGCGAAGGCGCTCGCAAGTGCATGGCGGCGGCTATTCAGGACGCCGGCATTGACCCGACCGACATCGATTACGTCAATACACACGGGACATCGACGCCCGCTGGCGACATCGGCGAGACGAATGCCGTCAAACTCGCTCTTGGTGCGCACGCGAAGGACGT
>JAACFG010000127.1 GCA_009937605.1 Gammaproteobacteria bacterium
CCTCAAGGAGTGGCACACAAAACTCCTCGGTTGCGCCCGGGTACACCGTGGACTCGTAGACGACAATGTCGCCTTTCTTGATGACGCCGCCCAAGGTCTTGCTCGCCGCACGCAGTGGCGTCAGCAACGGCCGGTTGCCGTCACCAATCGGCGTCGGCACCGTCACGATATAGAAATTGCAGTCCTCGATCCCGGCAACGTCCGACGTGTACTCAAGATGCTTCGCCTCTGCGAGTTCCTCGCTCGAACACTCGAGCGTGGAATCGGTGCCGCCCTCGAGTTCGGCGACCCGTCCCGCGTGAATATCGAACCCGACGGTCGGATATTTCTTGCCAAACTCGACCGCCAGCGGCAAGCCAACGTAGCCGAGGCCAACGATGCCTATGCGCAATTTTTCTTTGTCAAACATCAACAGCTAGCTCCGTCCAGGGTGATCCCGTAATGATGCGCACTTAGTATCACACTTGGGCACGAATAGCGCGGTACATCGTCTCATAAGCGTCAGCCATGTGCGCCGCATCGTACCGTTGCGATTTCTCCCTGTTCGCGGCTCGGACATTCTGCAAGACCGCACTGTCGGACAGCAGCCCCTCGATGCCCTTCTGCAGCTGCGCTGCGTTCTCGGGCTCCACGAGGATTCCGTTGACACCGTCCTCAACAAATTCCGGAATGCCACCCACATTACTCGCGACAATCGGCAAACCGAATTGCATTGCGTCCAGCAAGGTCGAGCCCAGGGCCTCGTGCAGTGACGGATACACAAACAGGTCGAATGCCGACAGATAGTCACCGACATTGTCTACCCAGCCGACGAGTTCGATATTGGTGAGGTCACCTATTTCCTGCCGAAACCGATCCCTGTCCTTGCCGTCGCCGCATAGCAGGAAATGCCATTCCGGGTGCGATGCAGCCGCATTTCGGGCCACATCGATGATGGTCGACTGCCCTTTGTGCGAATGGCTCAGCGCCGCGACGTGCCCAATGAGAATCTTCCCGGCGTAGGCGGCGCGTATTTCGGCGACCCTGTCGGCATCCACGGGAAAACCGGTCAGCGCATCCGGAACAACCTCAACCTCGAGATCCGGATGCCGCTTTTGCAGTTCGATGGCCGCTGCCCGAGACACGGCCGCAATTCCCGCCGCGCGCCCGTAGGCCAGTGAACGCAGGCCGGACCTGGACTGCGGCGCCACAACCCGCCTTGTAATCACGTAAGGCGTTCCGAATAAGAGGTTGGCGATCAGGCCGCTGTGGACTGTTCGACCCTCATGGGAATGAGCAAGCGCTGCGCCCCTGGCGGCCAGGCCAGCGGCCAGGGGGTTCGGCGCGACTTCGCGCACCACCAGGTTGCCGATGTCCTGGCAGCGATCTACCAGACTCTGACCTCGCCGCACGACCAGTCGCTGCGAATATCCGCGAGTCGCGAGCTCCCTGACGAGCAACTCCATCTGTCGTTCCCCGCCACGATAATTGCGGGCGAGGCTCAGGTGACAGATATCGGCCATTAGGCGTTTGCCAGGCTTACCCCAAGTACCAGAGGGCCGCCAGGCCCGTGATGCTCATCGTGATCGTGTACGGAATCGCCATGATAACCATGCGGCCGTAGGACAAGCGAATCAGCGGCGCCAGGGCAGACGTCAGCAGGAACAGGAACGCGGCCTGGCCATTCGGTGTCGCGACCGACGGGATGTTTGTGCCCGTATTGATTGCCACCGCTAATGCGTCGAACTGGTCGCGCGTGATATCACCGGCCAGGAACATCTCCTGCACTTCGCCGATATAGACGGTCGCCACAAACACGTTGTCACTGATCATCGAAAGGAAGCCATTAGCCAGGTAGAACAGCGCCTCCTGGGTTTTGCCTTCAAACGTCATGACCCAGTGGATAACCGGCGAAAACAGCTCCTGCTCATGGATGACAGCAACGATCGCAAAAAAGACGACCAGCAACGCCGTGAAAGGCAGAGCCTCTTCAAACGCATGGCCTATCCGATGTTCCTCGGTGACGCCGTTGAGGGCAGTCGCCAGGACAATAACGAGCAGGCCGACAACGCCCGGCTCGGCCAGGTGAAATCCGAGTGCCAGGATCAGGACGATCGCAACACCCCCCTGCACCGCGATAGCCACCTTTTCGTGCCGCGTGCGCTTGGCGCTCATGTCACTGTCAAATTCCTCGAGTACGGTGCGCACCTTGGGCGAAAGCTGTGCGCCGTAACCAAATTTCCCCGTGATTTCCAGGAAAGCGCACGTGATTAGTCCAACGACCAGTACCGGCATCGAAATATGCGCCATGCGCAGGAAAAACTCCGCGAACTCCCAGTCCATGACCTCCGCGATCAGCAAGTTTTGTGGTTCGCCGACAAGAGTTGTCACCCCACCGAGCGCCGTACCGACGGCACCATGCATCATCAGGCTCCTGAGGAAGGCACGGAAATTTTCCAGATCCGCACGATGCAACTCGACGACCTGGTCGTCGGTTGTCGGGTCATGGTCGTGATCGAATTTCTTGCCGGATGCAACCTTGTGATACACGCCGAAGAATCCCGCGGCGACCGTAATGATGACGGCCGTTACGGTGAGCGCATCGAGAAACGCCGACAGAAATGCCGCCGTGAACGAGAACAGCAGCGACAGCAGAACCTTGGAGCGCACGCCGAGCAAGATCTTGGTGAACGTGAACAGCAGCATCTCGCGCAGGAAGTAGATGCCAGCGACCATAAACATGAGCAGCATGATGACGGGGAAGTTCACCTCCGCCTCATGGAACACCATCTCGGGCGTCGCCAGACCGAGGACAATAGCCTCGACCGCCAGCAAACCACCCGGTTGCAGCGGATAGCACTTCAGCGCCATGGCCAGCGTGAAGATGAACTGGAGAATCAGTACCCAGCCGGCGATAAACGGGTCGTAGAGCACGATAATCGGGTTGATTATCAGGAATACGATTATCGTCAGTTTGTACCACTGTGGTGAGTTCCCGAGAAAATTCTCCCGGAAGGCATCTGTCATGGTGTGGGCCATCTAATGCTTATCCTTATTCTGCTTGCGCTCCCCCCGGAGCGAACGCGACATTCTAGTCAAAATCCCAGACGCACGCACCGGATTGGCGAATTTTCTCGAGCATGGCCTCGTGCGCGGCGGCTTCGGCCTCGGTGGCCTTGATGACTTTGAGGTTCACAGGCGCGGCCAAGTCTCTGGTAGGAGCAGCCATTGGCTGCGACTCCGGATCGCGGCCAATGGCCGCTCCTACTTCCTCATCCAGCAACAGGCTCGACTGGCCACCTGTCATCGCCAGGTACACGCGCGCCAGCAGCTCTGAGTCGATCAGGGCGCCGTGAACGTCGCGCTTGGACGCATCGACCTCGTAGCGCTTGCAAAGCGCATCCAGGCTGTTGCGCTGCCCGGGGTGGATCTCACGCGCGAGTGTAAGCGTATCGAGCACCATGCAGTGGTCGGTAATTTTGGGCTGTGCGTGCTTCATGAGCCGGAGTTCGTGCTCAAGAAACCCCACGTCAAAGTCCGCATTGTGAATCACGAGCTCAGCGTCTTTCACGAAGGCGAGAAACTCGTCGACGACCTCGGGAAAGCGCGGTTCAGTCTCGAGCTGCTCGCGGCTGATGCCATGGACAGCCTCTGCACCTTCGTCGATATCACGATCGGGGTTCAGGAAGCGATGAAACTCACGGCCGGTCAGGCGGCGATTGACCATCTCGATGCAGCCAATCTCGATGATGCGATGGCCCTGCGAGGTCGAGAGGCCCGTGGTTTCGGTGTCGAGGATGATTTGTCTCATTGGTTTCCCCTGTAGGAGCGGCCATTGGCCGCGATCGCGGCGAGTCGCCGCTCCTACGGTAGCTCGTCGATCCCTTTATTTGCCAGCTCATCGGCTTCCTCATTGCCCGGATTGCCGGCGTGGCCCTTCACCCACTTCCACTGTATCTCGTGGCGCTGGGTGGCTTCATCGAGCGCCATCCAGAGATCCTGGTTCTTCACGGGCTTCTTCGCCGCCGTCTTCCAGCCGCGCTTCTTCCAGTTCGCCAGCCACTCCTTGATACCATCCATGACGTACTTGGAGTCTGTATGCAACACCACATTGCTCGGGCCCTTGAGCGCATTCAGCGCCTCGATTGCCGCGGTCAGCTCCATGCGGTTGTTCGTAGTTTCGGGATCGCCGCCATGCATCGTTTTGCGGTGCTTCCCGGCAACCAACAATACACCCCAACCGCCCGGGCCGGGATTTCCCCTGCATGCCCCGTCGGTGTAAATCTCAATGCTTGAAATGGCTGCTAGCTCTCGTCAAAACCGGATCGCGTAAAGCGAATCCTGGAAACTCGGGTGGATGGCTCGGCCAGCCCCGTGACGACCTTCGGCTTGCGCCACCAGACCGGGCGCACCGGCGTC
This sequence comes from Gammaproteobacteria bacterium, assembly GCA_009937605.1. Taxonomy (GTDB): domain Bacteria; phylum Pseudomonadota; class Gammaproteobacteria; order Steroidobacterales; family Woeseiaceae; genus UBA1847. The sequence continues at coordinate 4,399 of JAACFG010000127.1, forward strand.
AATGTGCTGACCCGCTTTTGCGCCGTGAGCATATAGCAAGCTGCGAGCTCGGGCCACAGGGTCTGCCCGCGTTGCTCCCACTTCTGCGTGCTGCTGACCTTGTTACGAGGCAGCGGCCAGCGGAAGAAGTACCGGGTGACGCCCTGGATACGCATATCGAGCAATTGCAGCCAGTCTTTGAGCCGACGATCGGAGATCAGGTGATCCGCGCCTGGTGGCATCCCGGCACCCGGAATCAGCCGCCTGAGGCCCCACAGGCCGCCTGGCTTGAAGCCCAGGACGATGATGTGGCCATTGGCCCGCAGCACGCGATCCACCTCGCGCAGGATGGCATGCGGCCGATCGCTGAAATCGAGCGTATGTGGCAGCAGGACCGCATCGATTGAATCACTCTCAACCGGGAGCTTGTGCAGCCGGCCAACAGCGCAGGGTTCACCCACGGCCGATTCCGCGACGAGCGAGCAACGCTGCGTTCGCGTGAAGCGCATGAACGTCCGCCTGTCGCCCCACATACCAAGCTGCAGGCACTGCTCGCCGAAGATGCCGTCGAGTGCCTCCTCCACGACCCGGGCTTCCTGCTGCAGCAGGGCCTCACCCAGCGGGGTTTGCAGCCAGTCGTTTGCTAAATGTGAACAATCTACTTGCACAACGGTTTTGCCTCAGTAGGATAGCCCGATGTATTACATATTCCGGCAATTATCGCAGAGATTCTGGGCGCTTGGCGCCATTAGTGTCACCTTTTTCGCACTCGGCTCCGCCCCCGCGACAGCCAATGAGATGCCGCTGACGCTGATTTCGCCGTTTGCGGGCATCGAGATGCCCTCCACGCCCACGGGCCCGGACAACGTCCTGGACAAGTTGCGCCGCGGCTTCGAGCTGACCTACGAAGACAACAATCGCACCGCCGCGGAGCGGAAATGGTTCGCCGCACACCCGGATTACCTGAATCGCGTGTTCACACGCGCCCAGCGCTACCTGCCGTATATCGTTGCAGAGCTCGAGCGCCGGGACATGCCGCTCGAACTCGCCCTGCTGCCGATCGTCGAGAGCGCCTACGACCCGTTTGCCTACTCCCACGGCCGCGCGGCCGGGCTGTGGCAGATGATTCCGGGTACGGCCAAGCGCTTCGGCGTCAAGCAGAACTGGTGGTATGACGGCCGCCGCGACATTGTCGACTCGACACGCGCTGCCCTCGATTATCTCGAGTACCTCGAGGATCTGAACGACGGCGACTGGCTGAATGCCATTGCCTCCTACAACTCCGGCGAAGGTAATGTGCTGCGCGCGGCACGCAAGAATCGCAAGGCCGGCAAGCCGACCGACTTCTGGTATCTGAAGCTGCCCAGGGAAACGAGCATGTATGTGCCGAAGTTACTGGCACTCGTGGAAATCGTTGCCGATCCGGACAAGTACAACCTGACGCTCCCGGAGGTCCCGGATGAGCAGCAGTTCGTGGTCGCCGATATCGGCGGTCAGCTCGATCTCGCCCTGGCTGCGGAGATCGCGGGCGTCGATGTCGACACGATCTACCAGTACAACCCGGGCTACAACCGCTGGTCGACGGATCCCGCCGGACCGCACCAGCTCGTCATGCCTATCGACGTCGCCGATCAGTTCACCACCACGCTCGCAACGATCCCGCAACAGGATCGCGTGCGCTGGAAGCGGCACAAGGTGAAGAACGGCGAAGCGATTTCGCAGATCGCCGAACAGTACAATACGACGGTCTCGGCACTGCGCTCGGCGAACAACCTGCGCGGCAACACGATCCGCGCCGGACATCACCTGATGATCCCGGTTGCGACCAAGCCATTGAGCGCCTACAGCCAGAGTGCGGATGCACGTCTTGAGAAGAAACAGAATCGTAAACGCGCAGGCAACAAGGTCGACCACATCGTGCGCAGCGGCGAGAGCTTCTGGACGATTTCGCGCAAGTACCAGGTCACGCACCGCCAGCTGGCTGCCTGGAATGGCATGGCACCGGGCGACACGCTATCGGTTGGCAAGAAACTCGTCGTGTGGACGAATGCAGCGGTCGAGACGCCGCGCACATCACCGACCGACGCTCTGGGCAACACGACCCGCAAGCTGCGCTACACGGTCCGTAACGGCGACTCGCTGTACATCATTGCTCGCAAATTCCGGGTCGGCATCGATCAGATTGCCAGCTGGAACGGCATCGACAAGGACAAGATCCTGCGACCGGGCCAGAAACTCACGATGTATGTCGATGTGACGGCGCAGAGTTCGTAGGAGCGGCCGTAGCAATAGCACCTCGAAGCTGCGGCTGAGATCAACGTGCTACTAAGACGGCCGCGATCGCGGCGGGTCGCCGCTCGTACGTGCCATTAGCCACTCCTACAATGTAAGATAGCCACCCTCAATTACACCAATCATAAGGATTCACCCATGGGCTTCATGGCCGGCAAGAAAGCGCTGATCGTCGGCGTCGCAAGCGATCGTTCAATCGCGTCAGGCATCGCGGAGGCGTTTGCCCGCGAAGGCGCCGAGATCGCGTTCACCTACCAGAACGAAAAGCTCAAGAGCCGGGTGGAGAAGCTCTCAGCCCGCCTTGGCCAGAATACCGACCTCCTCTTCCCGTGCGATGTGACCTCCGATGACGAGATCGACGCCGTATTCGCCGAGCTCGGCAAACACTGGGATGGTGTCGACGTCCTTATTCACTCTGTCGGCTTCGCGCCACGCGAGCAACTCGCCGGGGGTTTCACCGAGTCGATCACACGTGAAGGCTACGCAATCTCTCACGACATCTCGGCCTACAGCCTGGCCGCGCTGGCGAAAGCCGCACTGCCGATGATGGAAGGCCGCGATGCCGCTATCCTCGCGCTGACCTACGACGCGGCCACGAAGGTCGTCCCGAACTACAACGTAATGGGGCTTGCGAAGGCGAGCCTGGAATCCTGTGTACGCTTCCTGGCGGCCGACCTTGGACCGAAAGGCATTCGCGTCAACCAGATTTCTGCAGGCGCCGTTAAAACGCTCGCCGCCGCCGGTATTGGCGGCTTCCGCAAGATGCAGAACTACGCGGTCAAGGCTGCGCCCTTGCGCCGCACGGTCACCATTGAAGAAATCGGCAACGCTGCGGCATTCCTTTGCTCAGACCTCGCATCGGGCATCACGGGCGAAACGACGTTCGTCGATGCCGGCGTGAACATCATGGGCATGGTGTTCGACGACGACGAATAATGTAGGAGCGCGTCTTACGCGCGACAACGGCCGTAGGCCGTCGCCGTCGCCCGCAAGGCGGGCTCCCACAGACACGCTCCTACAGAGGAAAGTTACGCCGGTTCTTCTTCCGCTTCCCCGTCATCGATCGCGACGTGCGTCTTCTCACCCGAGAGCCGCGCAACGATCGTTGCACAGCACGCGTCACCCCAGACGTTGATGCTCGTGCGGCACATATCCAGAATCCGGTCGAAGACCATGAGCACACCGATCGCCTCGATCGGCAGGCCAATCGCCGCCAGGATGATCGCGATCGCAACCAGCGACGCCGACGGTACGCCCGCAACACCAATTGATGTCAGCAATGCGATTACGACGACAGCGAATTGCTGGCCGAAACTCAGATCAAGACCGTAAGCCTGCGCGAGGAAGATAGCTGCCGCGCACTCGTACAAAGCCGTGCCATTCATGTTCACGGTCGCGCCCAGCGGCAAGACGAAGCTCGATATCTTGTTGGACACGCCGATATTGTCTTCGACGCTGTCCATGGTGATCGGCAACGTGGCCGACGATGATGCGGTCGAGAACGCCGTCAACATCGCAGGTGACGCGCCCGCCATCGTCTTGTAGGGCTTCACCCTGCCAATGAAACGCAGCATTGCCGGGAGCGTCAGGAACGCATGGACGAGCAGCGCAATGAGTACACAAACCGCAAAAATCGCGAGCGGTTTCGCGGCCGAGAACCCGGCCGTCGCCATGACCTCGGCGACAAGACCAAATACACCGATCGGCGCGAATTTCATGATGAACTCGGTCATGCTCATCATGACGTGGAACACGCCGTTCCAGAAATTAAACAACGGCTCGGCATACTGATGCGCGAGATGGGTCATGAAGTAGCCAAACAGGATCGCGAAGAAGATCAGGCCGAGCATCTGGCCGTCTGCCGCCGCTTTAACGATATTCGCCGGCACCATGCGTTTGAAGACTTCAGCGACGTCGCCAACGCCCTTGCCTTCGACCTGCGCGGAAATATCCGTGGTATCTGCTTCGAGCGCGAGAATTTCCCCGGCCGGCTTGCCGTCAGAGATGCCTGGCTGCACAACATTAATGATGATCAGGCCAACGATAATTGCGGCGAGTGTCGTCGTGGCATAGAAAAGCAGTGTCTTGCCACCCAGCGACCCAAGGTTGCCGCCCGTGCCGATACCGGCAACGCCGACGATGATCGACGACGTGATAAGCGGCACGATGATCATCTTCAACGCATTGAGGAACATCGACCCGATGTAGTCGAAGATCGCGATGAAAGAGACGCCAAAGATATTTGGTGCGAAGTCCTCGGTCGTTCCGGACTTCACAAATGAACCGACGATAACCGCCAATAGAATGGCGATCAGAATCTGCCAGTGCAGAGCCAGTTTGCGCATAAACCCCCCCGGTTTGCGGCGAGGCGCCGCAGCGGATACCTGATTAACGGGTCAGCTTACTAGAGCAAGTCCTGCCCGGCCAGCACATCCTGATTGATGATGACCTCGGCGTCTTCGCGCAGTGCCTGCACAAACGCAATGAACTCGCCAGTGCCAATCTCGTCCGTCAGTTGCATCTTGCCGGCATCGCGCTGCTCGACCGGCAACGATTCCGGGGATCCTGGAAGTACAGCTTCGACGCTGAAGACGGCGTATCCACCGACGCTATTGCGCGTACTGCCTACCGTGGGCACATCCTGCGACGGTTTCAGCGCTGTGAAGACCGCCACGGAGATGCTTTGGTCCGCGTCCTCCGCACTGCGAGACATAATCGTGGGCTCTTCCGCTGTTGCGCCAATCGCCTCGGCCGCCGCGGTGAACTCCACGCCGTCGGCCAGGGCAGCAATCATCTGGTCGGCCTTGGCCGCCATGACGCCCTCTGCCTGTTGCAACTCAAGCGACGCCCGGACCTCGGCGCGCACATCATCGAGCGGCT
>JAACFG010000128.1 GCA_009937605.1 Gammaproteobacteria bacterium
GTAACCGTGCCGACCAGGTTGTCGTAGTCGCTGACGAAATAGATTGATTCAAACGTGATATCACCGGCGTCATAGCGGGCGCCCGCTTCAAAATTCACGCTGGATTCTGCGCCCGCTGTGCTGCCAGGCGCCGGTGGGTTGTAGCCTCTGCTTACGCCGGCCAGCAAGCGCCAGTCGGCATTCAATCGGTACAGGGCGCCCACACCCGGGATCCATACCTGGGTAGAGCTTTCACGCACGCGCGTTGGTCCTTGGGCGCGGGTTGGGTCGGACGTCGAATAGTCGAGACGCGTCATGTCGATGTCTTCGTAGCGAAGGCCCGGCGTGAAGATCCAGTCGCCTGTGCGAATCTGTGAATCAACAAACAGTGATGTCACGTCGGCTTGCGAGACGCGGTTTGATTGCGAGCCTCCCGCAGCTTCGGTTGTCAGGACCAGTACGCCGTCCTGCATACGGTAGCCGTCCTGGTGTTGGAACCGGTCTTCCTCGTCCTCATGAAGGCGGAGGCCGGTGTTCAGGGACACCTCGGTGTCGCCAACGCCGAAGTCCCACTCGATCTTCGCCTGGACGCCCTCTGAGTAGTACGTACGGTTATTTGCACGAATCTGTATGTCGTCGTCGGCGCTCGTTACACCCGTCAGATACCCATACTCGGTCGCGTAGGTTTCCGGGTCTGCCAGCACGTTAGCTGTGCTTTCGCCACCGACAGATTGTACTTTGTACCAGTTGCGGTGGAAGTCATTGCGATAGGCGGTGACTTCGGCGCGCCAGAAGCTATTGGTGTCAATCAAGTACGTGGCCTGGTACTGCTCATGCTCACTCGCGAAGTTGTCATTAGCCGAAGCTGCATAGCGCCGGTTTGGATCGAGCAGGAAATCGGTGTCTGTTAAACCGACATAGGTCTCGTCGGAGACCTGGTCCGTGTAACCGAGCTTCACACGCAGGCTCTGGTAGACCTTACTCGTCGGGTCGGAGTCGATCTGGAACTTCGCAACGTAGTCCTCGAGGTCGTAACCGGTATCGCCACCGACCGGACCGTCGATCACTTTGAACCCGTCACTCTTCGACTGCACGGTCTCCAGCAACCACGAGAAGCGCTGGCCGCGATCGCCCGCGTTCAGATGTGCGTCGACGGTCGAATGACTGCCTGCCCGAACGTCAATGTTGGCGCTCAGGGCATCGGGGATCGGCGTCGAAATCATGTTCATCGCACCACCTGTTGTGCGCGGACCAACCGCAACTGCAGCCGGTCCTTTGAGCACCTCAACAGCGCTCATACGGCGTTGTGTCGGAAAGTAATAGGCGGAAGAGGCCGCATAGGGCGCGGGCGCAATGAGCACACCGTCTTCGAGGAGGGCGATGCGGGCGGAGCGGTCAAGGCCCGACCCTCGGATACCGATGTTGGGCCGCAGTCCAAAACCTTCTTCTTCCTGGATGTAGACGCCCGGGACCGTACGCAGAACACGCAGGATGTCAGAATTTACGAAGGTCTGGAGCTCCTCGGTATCGATCACATGCGCTGACCCGGGTACGTCGGCGGCGTCAATTCTCTTGCCAATAATTGTAACAGTATCAATGACTTCGTTTGCATCGGTGCTATCCTGCGCGAATCCGGCGGTCGGCAGGACGAGGAGGGCGGCGGCGATGCTGGCGCGGAGACTTACGGTGTTCATTGTATTGCTCAGTAAAGGGTTTCCCGAAGAATGAAATCACCGTAATCTAAATGCGAATGATTCGCAACTGCGTTAACTACGTATGTCGGTAAGGTGTCGACGCATCACGCACGGCGGTGTGACCTACCTACTGCAATTACTCGGGAGTTCGTGGCACCATGCGCCACATGACCGAACACGCGCGCAGACTTCTCATAGTCGAAGACGATCCCGGCCTTCTGAAGCAACTCAAGTGGTGCTTTGAGGGTTATGACGTGTACACCGCCGAGAATCGGCAGGACGCAATTGCAGAATTGCGCCGGCATGAACCGGCCGTTGTGCTCCAGGACCTGGGACTGCCGCCAAAGCCGGAGGGTGTGGAAGAAGGTTTGGCAACCCTGGCGGAAACGCTCAAGCTGGCTCCACATACGAAGGTCATCGTCGTAACGGGCAACGGCGATCAGGAAAACGCACTGACTGCGGTGGCGCAAGGTGCCTATGATTTTTATGAAAAGCCCGTCGATACTGACACGCTGAAATTGCTGGTCGATCGCGCATTCAATATTGCCGAACTCGAAGGTGAGAACAGGCGTCTGCAGAGCAAGGTGAACGAATCACCGCTCGACGGAATTGTTGCAGCCAGCGAAGGCATGCTGGCGGTCTGCCGCATGATCGAAAAAGTTGCGCCTACCGATGTGACTACATTGCTGCTCGGCGAGAGCGGCACTGGCAAGGAATTGCTCGCGCGTGCATTGCACCGCCTTAGTCCTCGCGCGGATCAGAACTTCGTTGCGATCAACTGTGCGGCCATTCCCGAAAACCTGCTCGAGTCGGAATTATTCGGTCATGAGAAAGGTGCGTTTACAGGCGCGCACAAGCAGACGGTCGGCAAGGTCGAAGTTGCGACTGGCGGCACGCTGTTCCTGGATGAGATTGGTGACATGCCGATATCGCTCCAGGCGAAGATGTTGCGCTTCCTGCAGGAACGCGTGATCGAACGCGTAGGCGGGCGCAAGGAGATCCCGGTCGATGTGCGGGTTATTTGCGCGACGAACCAGAATCCGGAAAACCTGATCGAGGAAGGGCTGTTTCGCGATGACCTGTTCTATCGCGTGAGCGAGATCACGATCAACATCCCACCGTATCGTGATCGCGAAGAGGGGAGACTGATTCTCGCGCGAACCCTGCTGCACAAATATGCGAGATCGCAAAAACGTGCGATCAATGGATTCTCCGATGACGCGGTTCTGGCGATTGAGTCCTACGCCTGGCCGGGCAACGTTCGCGAGCTGGAAAACAAGATCAAGGGCGCCGTCATCATGGCGGACGGCAAGATGGTTACGGCACAGGACATGGGCTTGCAGGGCGACAATGAAGAAAGTGAGTCCCTGAATCTGCGCGAAGTCCGACAGGTGGCCGAGTCGAAAGCGATCCGCGTTGCGCTGACAAAGAGCTTTGGCAATATCTCGAAGGCAGCGGAGATGCTCGGCATCACCCGTCCGACACTCTACGACCTGCTGAACAAGTACGGCCTTAGCGCCGACAGCTACTCAAAGAAAGCCGCAATGTAGGAGCCGCAGCCGCCTGTAGGAGCGGCCATTGGCCGCGAATCAAACCCACTTGGCATCCCACAACGGGTATTCGCGTAACGAATTCACTATCCCGGCTCGCAGCGGATTCGCCACTATGTACCGCGCGACCGCTGCGATGTCTTCTTCGCGTCGGATAGCCCGATCGTAGAATGCCGTCATCCAGACTCTTCCCGATGATCCTAGTTTGCGATTGATCATCCGGGCGGAATTGCATTTGACGTTCTTGACACACTCGCTGAGCGAGCGCCCAGGGGAGAGAGATAGCAACCAGTGGAGATGATCCGGCATAACGACGAATGCCAGGGTATCCAGATGGCGAGCGTCGCTTTCATATTTGAGGCATTGGATTACTACCCTTCCGCAGTTGAAATCGAGAAACAGGGGTCGCCAATCGTGAGTCGCGGTCGAAATATGGTAGATCTGGTTGTCCACGCTGGCTCTACCTTTACGCAGCTGTGAATGGCCTTTCATCAGGGCATTCTTGGACACGTTGACAGATTGGGGGAACCCGCAAATCCTGTGGATTCATCCACATTCAGGGGTCGCGGCCGGTGGCCGCTCCTACGGTTGAGCGGTGGGGTCGCGGCCGGTGGCCGCTCCTACGGTTGAGCGGTGGGGTCGCGGCCGGTGGCCGCTCCTACGGTTGAGCGGTCGGGTCGCGGCCGGTGGCCGCTCCTACCGGCTCTTGAACGTGTCCGGATTCAGGTCGTGGCGGGCAAGGAGCTTGTAGAAGTCCGTGCGATTTCTTTTCGCGAGGCGAGCCGCCTGGCTGACGTTACCCATCGTGATTTGCAGAATCTGTGACAGGTAGTTGCGCGTGAATTCATCGCGCGCATCGCTAAACGATGCAAGCTTGCCTGCGTGCTCGCCCAACGACTGTTGCACCAGCTCTCCGGAAATTACAGGCGATCGTGACAGCGCCACATTCTGTCGTACGACGTTGTAGAGCTGGCGTATGTTGCCGGGCCATTCCGCGGTAACCAGCATCTCAACGGCTTCAGGTGCATAGACCTTGCGCTCCTGGTCAGCCTCCTTCGAGATCGACTGCAGGAAATGTGCGACCAGCAGCGGGATGTCTTCACGACGCTTATCCAGCGTCGGCAGCTTGATGTTCACGACATTCAACCGGTAATAGAGATCCTCGCGGAAGCGACCCTGCGTCATGAACTCCTGCAGATCGCGATGCGTTGCAGAGATTACGCGAACGTCGATCTGTTTCGCTTCGGTGCTGCCGACCGGGCGTACCTGGTTCTCCTGCAGTACACGCAGCAGTTTTACCTGCAGGCGCATCGGCATGTCGCCGATCTCATCGAGCATGAGTGTGCCGCCCTCGGCTGACTGGAACAGGCCCTCGTGGCTGCGCGTCGCGCCTGTGAACGAGCCTTTCTCATGACCGAACAACTCTGACTCGAGCAGGTTTTCAGCCATCGCGCTGCAATTGAGCGCGACGAACGGCTTGTTACGGCGTTCGCTGGCCCGGTGGATAGCTTGCGCGAGTAGCTCCTTGCCCGTGCCGCTTTCTCCCGTTATCAGCACGCGCGCATCAGTCGCAGCGACCATCTTCGCCTGCTGCATGACTTCTTTCATCGCTGCATTTCGGGTGATGATTTCGGACGCCCAGCCTTCCTCTACGTCGGCTGAGCCAGACACTTTCAGCGCACGATCGACGAGCGTCATCAGCTCATCCTTGTCGACCGGTTTGGTCAGGAAGCCGAATGCACCGTGCTGTGTCGCGGTAACCGCATCAGGAATTGTGCCGTGCGCCGTGATAATGACCACACGCAAGCCTGGCGACTTGGTCTGCAATTCCTTGAGCAATCCAATGCCATCCATCTTGTCCATACGCAGGTCGGTTACGACCAGGTCGGGACTAAAATGGCGCAGCGCACCGAGTGCTTTATGCGCCGACTCGACAGCTTCTACATCGTATCCTTCCGCGCGGAGGCGGATGCTCAGGAGGCGCAAGAGACCCGGATCGTCATCGACGAGCAGGATCTTGCCTTCGCGTTGGGGTGGTTTGGCGGGCATAAGGCGAAGGTTATCAAAAAAAGGGGCGGTAGGAGCGGCCATTGGCCGCGAAGGGTCGCGGCGTGTCGCCGCTCGTACAATAGTTGTCGTCGCTACTCTTGTTCGCGGATCGACCGCTCGATCGAGGTAATGGCTTCCAGCTTCTGTTCGGCCTCCGCGAGTTCCTCACGCAGGCGCGCGTTGTCGGCCTCGGCAGTAGCCAGGCGCTGGCTGATAGCCTGTTCCTCGTTGCGTGCGGTCCGCGAGGTCGACTCCTGCAGGCGAGCCGCACGGGAATTGGCCACGTTCACGCTGTCAACGCTGTTCAGGGCGATTGTGGCGAACGCGATTTCGGCCGATGTCAGGAGTTCGCTCTCTGCCAAAACCCCGGCCAGCAGGCTCTGGGCCTGTACCGGATCCGCTTCCGGGTGCCCCGGCGTGGCCAGGACAAGACCAAGGCGCAGATTGGTGCTCGGATTCGGTGTCAGTCTCGCCGCCGAGGACGCGTCGGCGAAAATGTCGGCCTGCTTGTTAGGATCGCCCGTCACCAGGTCGTTCAGTTCCCGCAGGTACTCATCGGCCGATGGGGCGCCCAGGACGACATGTTCTTCGTTCTCCGGCGGGCTCTTTCCTGTGAGCCAGTCGCTCGCTTTGCCGGCGGTGGCGCAGCCGGACGATATCGAGACGATCAACGCTATCGTCACGATCCTCGCACACCGACTTGTCATGCTTCGTCTATCCATTCGCCGCCAGCTTCTGTTGCTCAATTTCCCGCTTCTGCGGGATGTGAATCCGGAAATGTGCTCCCGGAAATTCGTCGGAGTCGATCAGTTCGACGGTACCGTCGTGCGCCTGGATACACTCCAGGACAACCGACAGGCCGATGCCGGTTCCACCGACCTGGCCACCCTGTTCGCGGCGGCCCTGGAAAAATGCCTCGAAAATGCGCGGGCTTTCTTCTTCCGGAATGCCTGGTCCCGTGTCGCCGAACTCCAGCATGAAACTCGTTGGCTCACGACGCGCACGAATGGTGATCAGGCCTCCTCTCGGCGTGAACTTGATCGCATTCGACAGCAGATTATCAAGCACCGTGCGGATTTTGTCCTGATCCGCGTTCACAATAATGTCGTCAATTTCCAGCTTGAGCTGGATATTTGCCGCTTTGAGCGCCAATCGCTGTGCTTTTGCGATCGAAATCACCTGCGCTCGCAGGGGGAAATCGCTCAGCGTCAGGATCTCGCTTTTCGTTTGCCAGGCACTGAATGACAACAGGTTTTCGATGAGCTGCTGCAGTTTCAGGCCATTCATGCGCAAAATATCGGTGACCTCTCGTTGCGGTCCCTCCAGATCACCAACCGAACCGTCGAGCAACAGCTCAGTGCCCTCGCGGATATTGGCAAGTGGCGTCTTGAGTTCATGAGACATGTGACGCAGAAATTTGTTCTTCTCCTGGGCCAGTTCGAGGAGGCGCAGGCGCAGCCACTCGAGCTGGCGCCCCAGACGCTCGAGGTCAGTCGGGCCCTTGATATCGATTGGCCTGGAGAAGCCGCTTTCTCCGAGTTGGTGAATCGCCGTATCGATTTGCGATATGGGTCGTGCCACCAGGAAAATAAAGATCAGCACGAGCACCAGTGTCCCCGGCACGAGTGCTGCGACCTGCCAGGCCGAGATTCTCTGCGCGTCGCGCGCCGTCTCCTGCAGCGCCGAGAGCTCGGTATCAACATAGGCCGAGAGAATATTAGTCAGCCGATCGACGCGTTGGCGCATTGGTGCGAATCGTTCGATGGCGACCGCAATTTGCTCATCTTCGATGTCCGGCTGAGACAAGACGGCCACGATCGTACGCGCACCGCGGCCGATGGAGTTGGCCAGTTCGGTGGCATTAGCTTCGGCAACCAGCGGCGCCATTTCCGTGAGTTGGTCCTGCAGGGAACCAAGGTCTTCGAGCATGATCTGCAGGCTATCGGGATTGCGCAATACCTGGTATTGGCGCGCGACGCGCTCGAGCGTGCCAAGTTGCTCTTCTAAACGGCGATTGTTTTCCGCAGCAGACACGCCGGTGAATACGAGCCTTTCACTTTGTTCCGCGACCCGGTCCAGGCTGACCAGGGCCCAGATCACCGCCAGCAGCAACGGCAGCGCTACAAACCCGAAACCGACCAGGATGAGGCCATTGAGCGATCTTGGACGGCGAAACTTCATCAGGTCCTCAGGCGGCCCAGTAGGCGGACGGATCCCGGGATGCGATCTTGCGCTCCCATTCGAGACTTGTCCGGACTATCGTGTCGAGATTATCGAGTTGCGGGGTCCAGCCGAGCACATTGCGTACGCGATCTGCCACGGCAATCAGCTCGGGTGGATCGCCGGCACGGCGCGGCTCTTCCCTGATGTTGAGTTTTTCGCCGTTGGCGTTTTCTACGGCGGCGAGGACTTCTCGCACGCTGTACCCGTGGCCGTAGCCGCAGTTCAGTACGGCGGACTCGCCGCCATTGCGCAGGTAGCGAAGGGCATCGACGTGGGCGGTCGCCAGGTCCTCGACATGGATGTAGTCACGCAGGCCTGTGCCATCGGGTGTCGGATAATCGGTCCCATAAATTGCGACACCCGGTCGGCGTCCGGTTGCCGCTTCGCAAGCAACTTTGACCAGTAGTGTGGCTTTGGGTGTCGACTGACCGATCGTGCCGGTCGGCTCACAGCCCGCGACATTGAAGTAGCGCAGCGCGACATAGCTCGGTCCGCCGGCTGCCGCGAGGTCACGCAGCATCCACTCGGTCATGAGCTTGGAGGTACCGTAGGGATTGATCGGTTGCGTCGGTGAGTCCTCGGAGGCCTTGCCACCTTCGGGGATGCCGTAGACGGCGGCCGTCGACGAGAACACGATGTTCACGACGCCGTGTCTGGAGGCCGCCTCGAGCAATGTGCGACTCGAAGCCGTGTTGTTCCCGTAGTATTTGAGTGGGTCAGCGACCGATTCCGGTACGATCGTATGGGCCGCGAAATGCATGATCGTGTCGATATCATGCTCCGAGAAAATCTTCTCGAGGAGGTCCGCATCCCCGGTATCACCGATGATCAGTGCTCCCGCCGTGACGGCGGCCTCGAAGCCAGTTGACAGATTGTCGAGCGTAATGACGTCCTCGCCCGCCGCACCGAGCTGCCGGACCACATGACTGCCGATATATCCGGCGCCACCGGTAACTAGTATCTTCTTGTTTTTCATGGATTTATTCAGTGCCCGCAGGAAACCTCTCCGGAAATGTGAACGTAGCGCTCGTTAAAGAGACAAAGTTTAACAATACTATCGGCTTTATATGCGGACTTGGGTCGCAATGTAGTGCGTGATGCAACGGTGTGCCTTGTCGCCAAATTCGCACACCCTCCGTTATGTTCGTGTTCAGCAGAGAACGGTACTATTCAACACATCTTCGCAAGGGATCGTCGCAAGCGGAATGAAATTGGCGTTAAACCTAATACAAGCAGGCGCACTGGCCGCGTCCATGCTGTTGCTGGCCGCGTGCGGCGGTGGAGGCGATACCGAAGAAACCCGCAGCCCGCCGGCTAACCGGGCACCGACGGCCGACGCAGGAACCGATCAGTTTGTCGGCGAGCTGACCGTGGTTAATCTGTCGGGCAGCGGGTCAGATCCTGACGCCGACTCGCTCAGCTACAGCTGGTCCCAGATCGATGGTCCATCCGTATCAATCACCAACAGCACGATGGCCGCCGCGAGCTTCATGGCGCCTGATGTCATTGCTGGCAGCCCTGAGACTCTGACATTCCAGCTCACTGTGAGCGACGGTAGTCTTGACTCGACAGACACCATCGACGTGGTCGTGTCGCAGAGCCAGTTCCTGGCAGGGCAGCTTTTTTACGAGCTGCCGCAGCCGAACGCTGACTGTCGCGGTTTGAACTTCAGCAATGTTCTGCAGAAGCCAGCGCGCCGCATGACCGTCCTGTTGCTCGATGCTTCCAACAACGTTCTTGATACATCGACCACCGGCGACGATGGCTCGTATCGGTTTTCAAGTGTTCCCCCGAATACGGACGTCCGCGTTCGCATCAGAGCTGAGCTTGTGCAGTCGGGCGCACAGAGTTGGCAGGTCTATGTCAGGGACAATACGTCCCACACGAACGGTGTGCCTCGAATCAATGAACGCCC
>JAACFG010000129.1 GCA_009937605.1 Gammaproteobacteria bacterium
TACATCCGCAACACCGACCTGAACGACTACTCATTGGGGCTTGCCTATTCCGTCAGCCAGAGCCCCTATGTCGGAACCGATAGCTCCAGCGTTGTTTACCCGTACCTCACCAGCTTCGAACACTCCGCATTCACCGATGACTGGCTCCTGATTCGCGACGGGAACCTCGGCTTCAGGTATGTCACTGACAGCCAGTGGGAATTCGGCCTCGTGGCAAGACTGCAGGGAATTGGAACCGCCATTCCCACCGACGGTGTGCTCGAAGGTGTGAATCAAAAAGACTGGACGGTAGAGGCAGGACCACTGATCGGCTGGCGCCGTTACCCTGTCAATGTGCAGTTTCGGACCTATTGGGAAATACCTAACAAGCATGATGGCATAACCAGCGAACTCGAATTCTCAGTGCCGATCAAGTTGGCGCGCGGGTTTTTCGTCCCGGCCGTGAGGCTGGCCTATTTGAGTGAAGATTACGTCGACTACTATTTCTCGATTTCGGACAGTGAGTCGCTGCCAACCCGACCGGTCTACCAGGCGGACGCTGCCACCAATGTCTGGGCGGGTTTCTCGATCGGGTACGAGCTGTCGCCTCGTTGGTTACTGAGAGGCAGTCTCGGCATGGAGTTTCTCGACTCCTCGATCACAGAAAGCCCTATCGTCGACGAAGACGAGCTGTGGACTGCATCGATCGGGCTCGCCTATAACGCCGATATCTTCATGCCCAGGGACCATGATGACCCGCGGCGCGGTTACGCCTTCGAATTCCGCGTTGGGGCATTCAGCAGCTCGATCAGTACCACGGTCGAACGTAGAGGAAGCGATGGCCAGCTATTGGACTCGGCCGATCTCGAGAACCTGCTGCGTGCCGCGGACAACAAGACCTTCCTCCAGCTCGACGGAAGATTTCGCATTGCCTTTTTCCACCAGGTCCAGGTCGGCTATTTTGGCCTGAAGCGTGAATCCTCGACGACGCTCGTGAACGACCTGAATCTCGGTGATCAGTTCTATCCGTCGGGAAGTGACATCAAAACCAACAGCGAATTTTCCCTGTTGCGGTTTTCCTACGCCTATTCGCTGATGCGCGACGGGCAAAAGGAATTAGGCGTCAAGGCCGGGCTCAGCTACGCCACGTTCGACGCCGCCCTCCAGGAAGTCGACTCACCGGACAAACAGAACTTCAGCGCTCGCGCCCCGATGCCAACTATCGGCGCCCTGGGCTCTCTTACGCTGGGCCAAAATTGGCAGCTCGCTGCTGACCTGAACCTGTTCGCCGGGGACTTCGATCGTTACAGCGGATTTATGGCATTCCTCAGCCTGGATCTCGATCGGAGATTCGGTGATGTGTTCAGGGCCGGCGTTGGTTATAACTTCTACGCCCTGAATCTCACCGCAAAAGATGAAGACCTCGGTGGGGAACTCGACCTTCGCATTCACGGACCCAAGGCCTACATCAGCTTGACGTTCTGATGTAGAAAGACTGCTGACGCTAGTCTTCTGCTCCTGGTGGCGGCGGTGGGAAGGCCGCGAGAACGGAATCAACCGCTGCCTGTATGGTCTCGTCTATGTTCTCGCGGTCGGAATCCGAAATCGTCTTGGTGCCAACCGCGTGGAAGACCGGCTGACGCTTCTCAACGTCGAAAATATCCAGCCCGAGCATACCTTTCGTCGTTTGGCGCACCCGGGTTTCCGTAGCCCCGTAGCCATAACCATAACCGTAGTAGGCACCGCCCCAGCCCGGATATCCGCCCATTCCGTATGCGCCGTACGTCGACGGATACGAATCCACCCTGATCTCCTCGCGAGACCCGACCGTGAAGGACACGGCGAAATCCGCAGTTTCCGTGTCATCGACCCTTGTGAAGCCCTTCACTGCCAACCCATCTTCAATGGTCTGCATGATTTTGGGCTGCAAGAGCGGATTGGGAATCCGATCCGAACTACCGAGAATCATCGGGTTCTCGCTGATCCAGCCCCAGGTCTTGTAACCACTAAAGTCCTGTGCCGGGTCGCTGTCGTAAGTCGCCTCGAAAGTGGACGCACACGCGGCCAGGGCCAGGCTAACAAACGCCATGATTATCGAGCTGGTGCTGCGAATGGTCATCTCAGATCTCCACCGAATATTCGTGTCTGACTAGTGGCACGAACGATACCTTGTCGCCCCGCGTCAAACAACAGCGTGTTTGTTGCTGCTTGTATCAGGGTGAGTATTGCCCCGGTTCGGCTCGTGAATTATCAGCCTGTTTTGCCTACTATGTGCGGCTATTGCCTGCGAATACAGGCCGAATCAGTTGATAGTGGTGACGCTCAATGTCCAAGAATTTTCCAGGCCGCATATTGGCAACACTTCTCTTGTATTACGCATTCCTCGCGCCAGCAATGGCCGAGAAGACCGACGTCGTTGTCCTGGTCAATGGCAACGCAGTCACAGGGGAGGTCAAGAGCCTGGAGTTCGGGGTACTCCGTTACAGCACGGATTCCATGGGCACCGTTAGTATCGACTGGGAAGACATTGTCAGCGTGAGCAGCCAGGAACACCACCAGGTCGAGTTAACTGACGGCACCCGCTACTTTGGCGAACTTTCGCCAACAGCCGATCCTCACGTCGTGCGCATCGTGACCGACACAGACGAGTATGTATTTAGTGCGACGCAAATTGTGCGCATTGTGCCAATTGAGGCGGGAGCCAGTTTCGTGGAACGACTAGAGGGATCGTTCAGCTTTGGCATTCAGACGCAGAAGTCGAGCGATATCACCACGTCCAACCTCGCAGCTGACGTCAGCTTTCGCGCACTGACTTACCTCGTGGGGTTGCGAGTCAACTCGGCGCTCACCACCCAGGAGACCGAGCCCACCACGGCACGGCAAAGCGCGAGCATCAACTACCAGCGTTTCCGAGATAACCGCTGGTTTACCGACTGGTCCACAGGCATCGAACGAAATGACGAACTTGGCATCGACCAGCGTTTGTCAGTCGGTGGCGCCCTGGGTCGCTACCTGATTCAGAACAACAGGGACCTGCTCTCTCTGTCAGGGGGTATTCAGGGAGCATTTACTGATTATACAAGCGATGCTGACAGCACGCAGGACGCTGAAGGCAGGGTTGAGCTT
This sequence comes from Gammaproteobacteria bacterium, assembly GCA_009937605.1. Classification (GTDB taxonomy): domain Bacteria; phylum Pseudomonadota; class Gammaproteobacteria; order Steroidobacterales; family Woeseiaceae; genus UBA1847. The sequence continues at coordinate 3,106 of JAACFG010000129.1, forward strand.
CGCTATCAACATCGCAACATATCGCCGGAAACATCGTTCCGGATCACGGCTACCTATTACCCCTTGCTTGAGGACTTTAGTCAGTATCGAGCGGAGTCGGACATGAGTCTGCGACGCGAAATGTGGGAAGATTTCTTTCTGGAATTCAGTCTTGGCTTTTCCTACCTCAGCGACCCTCAGGAAGGCGCAGCAAACTCCGACTACACGGCGACAACCTCATTTGGCTACTCGTGGTAACACAGAAGTCGTACGCCAGTGATCGGTGCTAGAATCTCAATCCTCGCCATTGCCGCATTCCTCTATCCGGCACGGTCCGATTCGGTAAACAAGGATATATTGTGAAGAATAAAGCTCTGCTCATGTGTGTCGCCCTGTTCGCTATGGCCTGTGCCGGACCAAATGTCACACGAACCCAAGCCCTGTCTGAGTCCTCGGACGCGCCCTACAAGAACGTGCTGGTTGTCTCGGTATTCGAGTCCTTCGACATGCGCCGGTATTTTGAGGAGTCAATTGTCACGGAGCTAAAGGGGAAAGGCATTGAGGCGGTTGCAAGCACCTCCATGATGAATACGAAGGTTCCGCTGAATCGCGACACGATACTGGCGATGGTTGACGAAACCGGTTCGGATGGTGTGTTGCTAACACAGCTCGTCCATCTCGATACGGCGAAGAAAGTGAGGGACGCGAACCCCGAGGCCACCTATAACGTCCGACCGACCTACTACTACAATGTCTGGAATGTTGAGTTGACGGAGTACAGAGAGCCGCAAGGGCTCGAACTAACACATACGATAGTCATTGCGGTCCAGATGTTTTCCGTAGCCGATCGAGAACCCGTCTGGGCGATTGAGACCGACTCGCAGCTCAAACGTGACATCAACCAGCAGACCAGTGGAACCTCCGCCGAGGACGAGGCGAAAGGTATAGTCAGCGCCTTGTCGCGTGACCGTGTGATTGGAAGGTAGTGAACCATGCGAGCGAAACGGAAAGATAGAGGCGGCGGCCAGACAGACTTTGTCTACTTGTTGAGCGCACTATTGTTGCTGCTTCTCGGTGTTCCGCTTTCGCATGACGTCGGACGTCTGGACCCGAACCTCGTAAGAGGGATCTTCTTCTCAGTCTTGATGATTGTCGGAGCCCGGAGTCTCAGGGGCGGTGGACGTTATTTCACGATTGGCATGGTCCTGGCCATCGTCGGAGTCGCACTGAATATTGTTGCTGCCGGACAGAGCGCCTTGTTGTACGAAGGCGCGTCGATCGTGTCGCTATTCGTGTTTCTGCTTGTTTCGATCAGCTATACGCTAAAGCAGGTCCTGTTCAGTAACGAGATCAATGCCCATCGAATAGTTGGCGCCATCTGCGTGTATCTTCTGCTCGGTGTTCTCTGGTCCCTCGCCTACTCTTTCGTGGACCTGGTTTCGCCATCGTCATTTGCGGGCGCCGACCTAGAATCCGCAGCAGGCTTCAAGTCCACCTGGTTCTACTACAGTTTTGTTACGCTGACGACGCTTGGATACGGAGACATCCTGCCTCTTTCCGCAACGGCTCGCAGCCTGGCCTACCTGGAGGCGATCACCGGCCAATTCTATGTCGCGATTCTCGTCGCCGGGCTTGTCAGCGCCTACATCTCCGACAGAAAAGGCCCGTAGATACGCAAACGCAGATTATTCGATAGCCTCGGTGCGAATCGTGCGGTTTTCCCAGTACATCTGGTAGGCAACGTAGTATTTGAAAATACTGCTTACGTACCGAACCGTTTCCCTGCCGATTTCCCTGGAGGCGACAACTTCAACGTTATCTATCCACCGATCGGGATCGTAACCCTCTGCCGCCGCCTGGTTGCGAAGTCTGCGTACTCTTGCCGGGCCGGCATTGTAGGCCGCCAACGCAAAGAACCACTGCTGGAGCCCATCCAGCTCAGCGTCCGCGAAGTACCGGTCCATCAGGAAGCGCATGTATCTCGCGCCGGCCAAAATGTTGTCGGCCGGCTCCGATATGTCGTCGATACCCACATTCCTGTCAGCCGCCGTTGAGGGCTTTATCTGCATGATGCCGCGTGCGCCCACGGGACTCACCTTGTTATTGTCCAGCTCTGACTCCTGGTAGGCCTGGGCAACCAGCATCAACCAACTTAGGTCCGTTTCGTCGGCGCTTGCCTGGAAGTCATCGATCAGGGACTGCATGCGTTGCAGCCCCCACTCCGATGTCGAGTTGCTTACCCATTTCACGTTGCCCAGGTACCGCTCGATGAGGACGTTGCCGAGCAATGTCCCCTTGCGATGGCCTCTCACGAACTCGTTGACCTGCTCGGCAAGCAGCGGACTGTCCTTGCGGAATGCCCAGGCTATCTTGCCGCCGGATTGAAGCACGAGGTCGTCTCTGACGATCATCTCTGTCAGTAGAGAAGACCAGGATGTCGCCTTGTGACTGTCGATGACGGTTGCCTGCACCAGGCCGGCATTCACCATTTCGAGTATGTCCTGGACACGGAGCAACTCATCGGCTTCGATAATCTTGACCGGACTCAATCCGCGCTCCAGGAGCTCGACATTCAGTACGGACAAGTGTTCGAAATAACTGGACGACTTGCGAACGAAGACATCCCTGCCGGCAAGGTCGTCAATCGATTTCACATCCGCTCCCACACCGGGCGCAAAAACAAGGACCTCCTTGACGCCGGTCGCGAATGGCATTGAGAAGTCCACCAGCGCTGATCGCGCTTCTGTCACCGTCAGATCGGCGGCAACCAGGTCCGCGTGGCCGCTTAGCAGGGCCGGGATCAGGCGGTCGCGACTGACTGGCATCGGCACGATTTCGACCTGCGCGTGCCGTCGGCCAAGCGCAGCGTTCAACTCCTGTTGGAACATTGCCAGTAACTCAGCGATCATGCCTCGCGGCTTACCTCGAAAATAGAAGAACTGCGGCCCACCCGGCACAACGAGCACCCTGATGACGCGGCGCTCTTCCATCGCATCGAGATCGCCAAATGCGGATGTCGCGAGAATGTTCAGCCGCTCCGGGAGCAGATCCTCGATGGTGGGCCCGGGCTCCGGTTCGGGCTCAGACGCCTCAATATCCGCAGTTTCCGGCGGACGCTCTTCTCCAAGAGCAAGCTCAGCTCCCTGATCCTCCCCATCATCAGCTGCTGAGCAACCCGCGTGGAACGGAATCATCGCGAGTACGATAAAAAGTAATACCTGTCGCTGCACCATGATCAACTCTCTGGCCGCTTCCAAAACGCATCAAATACGTACACAGCAATTACAGCGTAGAGCGTTGCCCAACCGAACATAAACAGGCGATCGTAGAAAGCGGCACCCGCGGCGCTACCGAAACTCGAATCAAGCACTGCTGGCGCCAGCACGACGATCATCGTCAGGAAAGCATAGCTCCAGGTCGCCGCTTCCGAGTGCAGCCCACGGCCTTCGAAAATCTTGCGCCCGAAGATCAAGCCGGCAATCGCAATAAGCAGCACGTACATGGTCAACGACGGCCAGACGCTCAAAACCTGCCAGGCGATCGTGGCTGCCAGGCCCCCGGCGAGTGTCGACACGATCAGCGACCTGGCGGCGTCACGGGTACTGCTGCGCGAAACCTCCTGGCCCATCGCAGCAACCTTGATCATTACAGGCGTGTTTGCCGCACTTGCACTTGAGATGGCAAACCAGATCAATATAGGCAATACGACCGCGAGCGACCGCATGGCATCGTGCCGCGCCGCCGGGAGGTTGATCTGTTTCTCTTCTGGTGGCGTGTCGCTCACCTTTGCGGGTGAGTCATACAATTTGTCCGGCAGCGCGTAGTGACTGAGCAATGCCACAATCGCTCCCGCCGAAGCGCCGATGAACAATCCGCCAGCGAGAGAAACCAGTGCGTCGACAGACACCGTGCCCACCGCGACCGTCACCGCGATACCAACGGTTAAAAGGGTTCCGACTGCCTCTGTCCCGCCGCGGGCCGTGTAATAGAAACAATGGAATAGCGCCAGTGACAGCAGCAGCAACCCAACCAACCTCTGATGAAGCAGCAATGGCAAGAACACGAAGGAGGCATAGATACTGAGCGTCAGTGCCAGCACGATAACAATGAAGAGCTTCGGCTTCGGCCGCGACAATGGCATAGCCAGCAGGAACATCGTTACGACCGGCGCCAGGAATGAGAGGTCCCATGCGACAGCCTGGGAGATCCACAGCGAAATCGCGGTACCCAGCGCGAGTCGCAGGACTCGCGTACTCGCGACGTCGGGAACGGGCGCGGGTGTCACCCTAGTAGGCATAGGTCAGGATGCTGCCTATCCGGATGTAGAGCGCCCCCAAGGTGTTAAAGAACCAGCTGTCAGTAGCGTAGACGATCGCGGTTACCTGGGCTCCGACTTTTAATTTGCGTTTCTCCTCCGCCGACATCTCAAAGTCGATAATGACCGGGAAGCGCTGGGCATCTCGCAACCACTGCCGATTGTTGTCGATCGTCGGCAGACTTCCGAGCGGCGCCGAGTTTACTTGCACACCGTATCCAATGGCCCGGACGGTTCCCTCGAAAACCCGGCCGGGGAAGACATCGAACACCAGGCGGACCGGATCACCGCGATCCACATTGCCGAGGTTGTTCTCGGTAAAATCGGCCTGCAGCCAGACGTCCTCGCTAGAGACAAACGTCATCAGCGGCGCACCAGCTGCCGCAAAATTACCGCGGTTGACCCGGACATCGGTGATAAAGCCTTGCGTCGGCGCGACCACCGTCGTGCGCTTCAGGTCCAACGTCGCCCGCTCGAATCCTGCCAGGGCCTGCTGCACCCTCGAGTTCTCGTCGCCGGTATTGCCAAGATTCTGCCGTGCCTGTTCGAGGCTAGCCTCTGCCTTGGCGAGCTGCTGCTGGGAAACAATCAGTGTTGCCTCTGCCTGCTGGAGCCTGCGATCGGACAAGGCGCCGGGGTCCTGCTGCTTGATGCGGCGCAAGCGAACAGCATCCTGGTCCGCGCGCACCAGCTGGGCCTCTGCCGCAACAACGCCCGTTTCTGCCGCTACAACGGCGGCTTCTGATGCGCCCGTCGCCTGACGTGCTGACTGCAATTCCGCCGCCGCCGAGGCCGCCGCCTGGCGGTAACGCGTTTCCTCCACGCGAAATAGAACATCACCGGCCTGCACCGCCTGGTTGTTTTCGACCACGACCTCCACGACCGTTCCCGCCACCTCGGCGGCAACCGGTACGACCAATGTGTGCACACGCGCCTGCGATGAGACCGGCGTCAATCGATCGGCTGTCAGGTAGCCCACCAACAGAACCGCGCTCAGGATGAGAATGCGGATCGTCCAGGTCCGAACCGGGTCTTTCTCCGTCGTCGCTGCTACGCTCTCGTCCTGCTCTTGTGTCGATTCGTTTTCTTCAGTCATTGCTTGGTCTCGTCTTCGATAAGATCGCCCCAGTTCGTTCGTTCCCGCATCGTGTCCAGCGTCTGTGCGTCGATCATGTCACCAGCGTCACGTAATTCCCAGCCGCCGCCCAGTGCGAGGTACAAGGCGATAAAGCTACTGACAATTCCGCTGTGATTAGACACGTAACGTCCTTGCTGGGTGAACAGCGACTGTTGCGCGTCGAGCACGCGCTGATAGTCGGCAAATCCTTCGTTGAAACGCAGTTGTGCAACTTCCGCGGAGCGTTGGGCGCTTTCCACCGTTATTGCCAGCAACGCATCCTGCGCGACCGCACCCTCAAGAGCGACCACCGCGTCTTCCACCTCTCTCGCCGCCTGCAACACTACCTCCCGGTATGAAATCAGGGATTGCTGCAAGCGGGCGTCCTGTACACGAACACTGTTCCTCAATCGATCGTAATTCAGAAACGGCCAGACAAAGCTCGGGCCAAATGAATAAGTAAGGCTGTCGCCACTGAAGAGTTCACTAAAACCGCTGTTGCCGGTTCGCGTCGTATCCGTATTCCCGGCCGCGGTCAACCCGATTGTGCCGGTCAGAGAGAAGCTGGGATAGAGATTCGCCTCGGCAAGACCGACCTGTGCATTCTGTGCCATCGCAAAGAACTCCGCCTGGCGTACGTCTGGCCGACGACGTAACAGATCGGCCGGCAAGCCGACTGCCAGTCTTGCAGGCACCTTGGGAATAGATGAACTCCCCTTCAGCAGATCAGTCATATCGGTCGGCGCTGAACCCAGCAGAGTACCCAGGGCGTGTTTCGCCTGGTACAGCTGGGCCTGCAGCGAAGGCAGCGTCGCGCCTGCAGCACGTCGAGCTCAGAGGTCGCTCCATTTTCATACTGAACGTTCACGATATCGAGACTGCGTTGCTGAATCGCGATATTGTTGTTTGTGATGCGTATCTGCTCCTCGAGCGTGCGGATCGCGAGATAGGTGCTGCATACCTGTGCCGTTACGAGGATCATGGCCTGGTCGTAGCCCGCAACGGCCGCAAAATACGCCGCATCAGCCGCTTCAATTCCACGCCGGAACTTGCCCCAGAAATCGATTTCCCAGGAGGCGCCTACACCAACATTGAACTGTGTATACCTGAGGTCTCCAGCCGCGGTGTTTGCAGCGTTCTCGCTTCCCTGCACGGCAGTCGCATCACCAGCGACCACCTGGGCCTGTGGGTACTGGTTACCGACGGCTATACCCAGTTGGGCGCGCGATTCCAGCACCCGTAATCCGGCAATCTGCAGGTTGTTGTTTTGCTCACGGGCGAGACCGATGAGATCGTTGAGGACAGGATCGCCCAGCGCTTCCCACCAGAGAACCTGCTGTTCAA
>JAACFG010000130.1 GCA_009937605.1 Gammaproteobacteria bacterium
GGCTTCACACGCGAATGCCACGGCGATTTGCATCTCGCAAATTTAGTCCGACTGAAGTCTGGCATTGTCGCTTTTGACTGCGTCGAGTTTAGCGCCGCTCTACGAAATATTGATGTCATTAGCGACGTCGCTTTTCTTGCGATGGATCTTGTTGCCTGTGCGCGGCAGGACCTTGCCGGGGTTCTTGTAAATCGCTATCTCGAATGTACCGGCGACTATTCCGGTATGTCGGTATTCGGATTGTATTTCGTTTACCACAGCATGATTCGCGCCAAGATCGCTTCCGTAAGAAGCGGCGAACGGCAAAATGCCGAGGGACGAGCAGAGGACATTGCGCAACTCAAGCACTACCTTGCCGTGGCCATTCGATGGATAAAGCGACCGCGACCGGTTCTCGTCGGTATGCACGGCTTGGCAGGGGCGGGCAAAACCCGGCTGTCGACGCGGTTAATGTCCGAGTTGCCCGCGGTCAGAGTGCGGTCCGATATCGAACGCAAGCGGCGCCTCGAGCTTGCTGAAACGGCGAGTAGCGAGTCGGCGCCCGGTCGAGGTGCGTACACGGCTCGTGAGAAGGCGAAGGTCTATGAGTCCATGATGGGGATCATCGACGGTCTGCTCGTGGCGGGATTCAATGTAATTGCCGATGCGTCGTTTCTCATGCGCACGAACAGGCGAATGCTGGAAGCATTGGCCGACCGCAAGGAAGTGGCCTTTGCGTGGGTAGATGTTAGTGCGGCCAACGATGTGCTTGAGCGACGGCTGCGCCAAAGGACCATTACCCGGACTGACGCATCCGAGGCCGACGCTGCAGTGTTGGAATATCAGCGTGGGCACTCCGACCCACTGAATGCGGCAGAGCGCGCGCACACGGTGTTCGTTGAATCCAACAGGCAAGTCGATTCGGGAGCAATCGTCAGGTCTATAAGGTCAATCCAGAATTGACCGTCGACGTTAGAGGCGCCTGGTGTGACAGCGGAGTTGTTGCCCACTGATATCACCCGTCTATCGGATGTCGCTCCGCAAGTGCTCGCAGGCGTTGCACACGATCCGCGCAGGCACGGCGTGTCATCCTGAGGTCGATCTCTTCAGGGGCAAACCGGCGCTGCCGATGAAAGTACTCGGCCGGATCGGCGCCGTCAGACTCGACGTTGATACGGTACCGGGCGCCATCGTGCACCTCGTAGAGCGGGAACAGGCCGCTCGCAACGGCCAGGCGTACCAGGTCCACGGAATCTCCGGGTTCGGATTTCCAGCCCGTGGGGCAGGGCGAGTGCAGCAATAGAAAGCGCATGCCGTGAGTGGCAAGCGCAGTCGATATCTTGTGAGCGAAATCCTCCGGATGAGCGACAGAGAGCGTCGCAGCATACGGAATCCGGTGGGCAGCCATGATCGACATGATGTCCTTCTTGTTCTCGGTTTTGCCCGACGGCGTAGTCGACGTTCGGGCGCCGACCGGCGTCGCGGACGAGCGCTGCCCACCGGTGTTGCCATAGATTTCGTTGTCGTAACAGATATAGATGATGTTCTCGTTACGCTCTGCAGCTGCCGACAGTGTCGCCAGGCCGATGTCGTAGGTACCGCCATCGCCCGCCCAGCAGATAACCTGGCCCGGCTCATCATTGAGGTCGCGGATACTCGCGACACCGGAAGCCACGGCGGCCGAAGATGCGAAAGTTGTCGCAATCGTCGGTACGGCGTAACTGGTCGTGGGAAACGCACCCGCGGTAACAATGCCGCAACAGGCAGGGATCACCAGCGTACAAGTGTCGCCGGCTTCGGCAAGGGCTCGGCCCAACATCGTCAGCCCAACGCTCATCCCGCAGCCACCGCAGTTGGTGTTACCGGGCCGCAGCAGGCACTCTTCCGATTGGTGAACCGTCGCAGTCGCTGTCATTGAAGGGTCCTCCTGCCGGTCTCGACGCCTATCCAGACGGGATCGCTGGCCTCCGCCCGCGAGGCGAGGTTGGTCAGGATGTCATCGACTACATCCGGCGTGACGTCACCGCCGCACAATCCGGTCAGGTAGTTCTGGATGAGCACATCGTCGCGATAGCTGTGAAAAGCGGCCCGCGTGTCCTGCCAGAATATGCCACCGGTGCCGGCTGCATAGTTCCGGTCCAGGACGGCCACGCGTGAGGCGGACTGGCAGGCTTCGCGAAGCGCGGCCTCGGGAAATGGCCGAAACATTTTTATCTTCACGAGACCGACCTTTTCGCCAGACGCGCGTCGCCGCCGGACAACTTCTCGCGCGGTTGTAGCTATGGTGCCGCTCGCGATCAGAATCAGGTCGGCATTGTCGACCTCATAGGTCTGGAGCATGTCGCCAGGATCGCGGCCGAAAATCTCTGTGAAACTCTTTCGACACTCCTGGTAGACGCTCGGCACGCGTTTCATCGCATCGTCGATTTCCAAACGCATCGACAGTTCCTCGTGAGGCCATGCGAGGCCACCGAGCGTGCGGGCCTCGTTGTAATGCATGCGATGCGGCAGATCGAGGTCTGGCAGGAAGCGATCGACCTCGGACTGTTCGGGTTGCGCGGTCTCCGTCTGGGTATGCGAGACAATAAATGCGTCCATGCACGTCAATGCCGGCAGCAGAATGCGTTTGTCTTCGGCCAGCCGGAAGGCGAGAAGTGTCGTATCAAGTATTTCCTGGTTGGTCTCACAGTAGAACTGCAGCCAGGGGAAGTCCCTGAGCATCAGCGTGTCACCCTGATCCGCCCAGATATTCCACGGGGGTCCCAGCGTGCGATTGACCGCGACCATGACGATCGGCAGCCGATAATAGCCGGCTACCATGATGTTCTCGGCCATGTAGGCAATGCCATTTGATGAGCTCGCAGTGAACGCTCGCGCGCCGCTCATTGACGCTCCCATCGACACGGCCATCGCGCTGTGTTCGCTTTCCACTGGCACGACGCGCCCCTTGGTGAAAGGGAACCTGGCTACGTACTCGACAATCTCGGTTTGCGGCGTAATCGGATAAATCCCACATGCCGCACCTCTGGCCGTCCGATTGGCTTCACCCGCGAGACTTAAAGCACAGCCGGCAGCCTGGTTTCCAGTAATGACATCTAATGGCATCGTCGGTCTCCGTCTCGTTCACAGATGACTCATAAAGATCACGTTGCGCGGGCATTCCGCCACGCATACGCCGCAGCCTTTGCAATACGAATAGTCGAACTCGAGGCTATGTCCCACTCTCTTCAGCACGCCTTCCGGACAATAGGTGACGCAGGCATCGCACTCGTTGCAGACGCCACAGGACAGGCACCGGGCCGCCTCATCTGCGTTTGAGAGACCCATGTGAACCTCGTCGAAGGTCGAGCGTCGCTCCGTCATAGGCAGTGATTCGCCCTCGGATGCGGCCTGGCGTTCGAAGAGATGCAGTTTCATCGCATCGGCATGTATGACTTCGTCGCACCACTCATCGACATCGCGTTGCGCATCGGCATGCTCCGTGATGTGTACGTGCTCTCCACTCAGCACGCCATGAATATGCACGGCTGAGCGTCGGCCGCTGCCTATCGCTCCAGCCACCGTCCCCTCGCGCGTGGCGAGATCACCGATGGCAAACACGGGTGTTTCCAACAGGCCCAGGAGTTGGCTGCCTTCTCTGACCTCTGTGCCCTCGGGAAAGACCGACAGGTCGGGCGATTGGCCAAGTGCCAGAATGACCCGATGGCAAGGCAGTTCGAAATCTGAATCCGGGATTTCGACCGGGCTGCGGCGGCCTGATTCGTCCGGTTCGCCCAGTTCCATGCGCCTGCAGACAAGCCGGAGGTGTCGACGAACGCCATCGCTGCGTTTCTCGTGCAGGGCAATGGGCTGGGTCAACAGCTCGATACAGACGCCTTCCTCGACAGTTTCGTCGATTTCTTCGCGAATGGCGGGCATTTCCTCGCGGGACCTGCGATAGACAACCTTTACACTCTTCGCTCCCAGGCGCAGCGCGGAACGGGCAGCATCCATTGCCGTATTGCCACCGCCGATGACGATCACTCTCTCGCCGTCGACACGGACATCGCCTCGATGAACGTGCTCGAGAAAATCGATGCCCTGGACCACAGCCTCACTGCCGTTCATTCCCAGTTGCAGATCACGCTGCTCCTGCTGGCCCGTGGCCACCAACACGGCGTCCTGATTTCGTGCCAGTTCGAGCAGGCCCTGGCGGTCTATCGAATGATCGGTTTCAACGTCGACGCCGAGATCGAGGATACGGTCAATTTCACGGGACGCCACATCTTCGGGAATTCGAAAATCGGGAATTCCACTGCGGAGCAGGCCGCCAATCTCGGGTCCGGACTCAAACACCCGGACCCGATAGCCGAAACGCGCGAGATGGTACGCTGCCGTCAATCCGGCCGGGCCCGATCCCACGATGGCGATCCGTTCGTTGCGGTTTGCCAGCGGTTCAAGGGTCACCTGCCCGTGATCGCCGGCATAGCGTTCCAACTGACGCACGTTGACCGCACCGTCTATCTCGATGCGATTACATGCCTCCATGCACGGAGCAGGGCAGGCCCTCCCGCAGATTGAGGGGAACGGCGAACTTCGGAGCAGTATCTCCAGCGCCTCGTCGGTTTTCTTTCGAGACAGGGCATCGAGGAAGCCCTGTACATTGTTGCCGGCGGGACAGATGTGATTGCACGGAGGAATCATTTGTCGGCGACGCGGCTGCTCGCTTGCCCAGGAGCCGGTTTTGATCGCGGGCAGTGACGCACCCGCGCCCTCCAGGATGCTGGGTCCGCGTTCCTCGGTCGGCAGTGCAACCTCATCGCCGGACAACCCTGTTTCCCGAGGCGTATCGAGAAGCCGGACCTCGTCATGCGCGAGCGTAGCCGCGGTCAGGTTTGAGTCTTTGAAGCCGAGATGTTCGAGTGCGGCGCACATTTCCTGCAGCGGAAATACCAGCATTTTGCCCACGGCTCCCGCGAGCGCCGTGTTGACGATCGGCAGACTACGCGTGCCAAGGTCGTTGTTGCGGGCAATACTCGTCGCATCCACCGTTGCGATGCGGTTACCGGGGAACTGGTCGGCAAATGCCTCTGGCGGATGCGGCGAGTTGATCAATATCCAGCCGCCGGCCCGGAGTCCTGCGACGATGTTCGGCCCAACCAGGGTTGGATCCAGCACGATTATGTGATCTGGCTCGTAGATCAGGTTTCGGTTGGTAATGGGTTCTTCGGAGTAACGGCAAAATGCCTGGACCGGCGCGCCCGAGCGCTCTGCCGCATACAGACCGAAAGCCTGTACCGATTCGCCTTGCAGAAACCGCGACGTGGCTATCAGCTTCGCCAGGGTGACACCACCCTGGCCGCCGCGTCCATGAATTCGGATTTCAATCATCGCACTACCGCCGGCCATCCTGTTGCCGTTGGCTGCTCTAGTGACCAGTCAGCGCACGAGCGCCTCAACAGAGTAAAAATATATAGAATTTCAGCGGTTAGCCAAATAGGTAGATTCCGTGCGATATGTTTCGCTACGCGGAAATATGCCACCCCTTCGGGGTCCGTTACCGGATCGCGCCTACACGTCGCCGACCTGGTACACGCCGTAGGCCGGGAGACTCAGTGAGCCCAGCAAGGGCGTCAGGTGAATTCAGAACTCTGCGCGAAATAACGTCGCTGGCTGGGTCGGAATGCCCGGCTTCTCGTAGAGGAATTCATTCTCTCTACGCATGCGCATCTCGGCCTGCGGGCTATAGCCCCACTTAATCCGTGATTCCGGGTTGCGCAGATCGGGGTCGGCCTGGCGCCAGACCATCTCTTCCTGCTCGCGTTCACGCAAGCGCATCTCAGCGTAAAGACGCTGTCGCATGAGTTCCTCTCGCTCCATCCTGAGCTCAAATTGAGTTTGGCCCTGGGGCCCGGCAACGACCGTAATTTCATCCATGATGGGGTTTCTGAATAGCTCCTCCGGAATTTCCGTCGGAACTTCGGCATCGGCGGCAGGAGACGCGCCACGATCGTTTGCTGCCGACTCATCGTCCGCATCACTTACCTGTGCACTTGCAAACGCGGTCCATGACAGAGCCGCGGCCAGAGTCACGCAGGTTGCGACGCGGAAGAGGCGCATCAGCGTTTCACTTCCTGGAGCCAGTCGCGCGTTTCGAACCAGTAATCGCGCGTGGCATCGAGCCAACGGTCGGCTGTGTGTGCGATTACCCAGGAGTTGAGGAAGTTGAGTAATTCCTGCTCGCCTTTTCGCACAGCCAATGCCTCGGCCCAACCGACAATCGGTTCGCTCAACGGAAGGTCGATGACGTCACTGTTATTCGTGACGAGGAACTGCACAGCCGGAAGACTGGAAATGTAGACATGGGCTTTCCCTTCCAGGATATCCTTTTCAGCGTCATTCTTATTAGCGTGCGAGCGGATTTCTGCCTTGTTGAATATCGAGCGGGCGGCACCCTCCGAAAACGTATCGGTGACGGTAGCAACCACGATATTCGGATCATTGAGTTGCTCCAGCGTCTCAACGTCCCTGGTCATCTCGGTATGGGTAGCCATCCCGGCACCGGATAACGCGACCGGTTCGGTAAAGTTCATTCGCAACGCTCGCTCTGGCGTCACCACGATGCCGCCGGAGATTATATCGACCTCACCTGTCTCCAACGCCTGAATGATGTCCTTCCAGTCGTAGACCTTGAATTCTGCGCGAATGCCCATGTCCTGGGCGATCTTGTTGCCGAGGTCGATGTCGTAGCCAACATGTCCGCCACGTTCGGCCGGCATTGCCCAAGGCACGAACTCGGCGACGCCGACGCGTAATGTTCCGCGTTCGAGGATGTCGTCCAATGCATCGGCCTGTGCAAGCGGGCCGATGAAAATAGCCAGCAAGAGCAAGCAGCGGGCTATGACTTTTGATACCACCATGTGAATAATTCCGTAATCTGGCGAATGTGCCTGGGGGAGTACTATACGACCGTGGCTCCCGGACGTAAACGCGAATGTGAATTGCTACGAGGATCTATTTCAAGGCCGCGGATGCTTCCTGAGCGGCGCGCACGCCTGACCAGTAAGCGCCATGGCAGAAGCCACAAAAACGAGCGGTTGACTCGCCGGCAAAGAACAGCTTGTTGTCGACGCCAAGCGACAGGAATTCACGCTGGTGATACTGACCGGGTAGTGCAGAGGCATAGGAACCCAGCGTCCAGGGGTCGGTAACCCAGGCGGTGACAATGGAACGACCGACCGACTGCCTGATGTCATTGCCGAATATGTCCGCGATGCGATCCACGGCGAAGTCACGAGCCGCCTGCTGGCCTTGCTGCTCCATCCAGATACTGAATCGCCCACCGATGAACACGGTTACCACGTTGGTCGACATGAGGTTCACGTCCACGTAAGCACCCTGGGCCGAATCCGACCAAACCTGGTAGTACCCGCTGTCCTCGGGTGCAAATACTTCCCTGGTGAAGTGCACCCCGATCTTGTTCTCGGCACCCATGGGAACCGCTTGGACGGCTGACATTTTCCAGTCCGGTAGCCGCGGCTTGAAGTGGATATGTTGCGCCGCCAGTATTCCGTTCGACACGGTGCAAATAAGGCAACGACCCTTTATGGTTCCTTTGCTTGTTTTCACAACAACGCCTTTTCCCGACCAGTCGATGCGCTCAACTTTGGAGTTCAATGAAACGTCAACGTCGCTGCCCCATTGTGCAACCAGGTTTCCATAGCCGCGCAGCGTATTGAACGTTCTGTGTTCCTCAACTCGGTGAAAAAAATCAGCCGCCGATGCCTCATCAATGTCTTTGGGCGCTGTGACAGCCATCATGTCCATATACGGTGTGGCGTAGGGGCTTTCGAGATCAATTAAATCGCTGATAGCACAGTCGTCACCGCCTTCGACGGACCGCCGAACAGCCTCTTGGCATTCGATGTAGAAGCGCTCGCGAGCGTTCATCTCGCTTTCATTCAATGACCGCCCGTTGCGAATGTAATGGCTGTCGTAAAGGTATTCTTTGACAACAGCCCCTTGCTCAACAGCAAAGTCCACGAAAGGGTTGCTTTCGTCGATGTGTGTTTCGGGGTCAGGTCCGACATCCATGTATGCACAGCCCAGATCAAACCAGACGTCTGGCGCTATTTCCTCGCTGTAGGCACGCCCCCCAATTCGATGAGACGCTTCCACCACCACGAATGCTATTCCTAGCCGGGTGAGCTCCTTGGCGGCGGACAGGCCTGCAGAGCCGGCGCCGACGATAATTACATCTGTTTGTGTAGACATAGGCGCTTCATTGACTAAGAATCGAATTCGTTCCACGGACCATCTGACGATGGAGTGTAGACGATACAGGCAGTGTTCGTTCTGGCCTGAAGGGCTGTAATGACTGCAGTTGAATTACTGACGGCGTTTTCGGGTGAGAGCGCGGCACGATATCAGCCGTTCTTCCTTTACTCGGAAGAAAGCAGAATCGTCGGCGTCGAGATCCATGCGTTCGGAACGCAGGACACGACCGTTCGATATTCGGCTAAGGAGGTCGAGAAGTACGAGGTTAATAACATCCTCCGAATCAGGACGGCCGATGGGTTCGAGGGCGTATCCGGAGTGGATACGTTTTATGACGATGGGTTCTCTGACGAACTCGCCGTGGAGTTGCAGGATATTGCCGCTGCGCTTACCGCACTCAAGTCTCTGGACCCGGTCGAAGCAGGGGAGATGCTCGAGCAGTCGCGGCCTGGCTTGAGCGATACGGCTCGCTCAAGCATCGATATCGCGCTATGGGATCTCGCGGCGCAGAGGGCGGATTGCCCGTTATACGAACTGCTGGGAGCAATACGTACTTCGATTGAACCCTATGTGAGCTTTCCTTTCTACGAGTCACTTCCAGAATACGTCGACGCGGTAGAAGAGCATGCGAGGCTTGGCTACAAAACCTTCAAATTTCACGTTTGGGGTTCGGTCGAACAAGACCTGCGGCTCGTGGAATTGCTCAAGCGGACATTCGCAGACACGCATTATCAATTCATGATCGATCTCGAGGAGAAGTATGACTTTGAGGATGCGCTTCGCTTCGGCAGTCAGATGAATAAAGAGAGATTTGTCTGGCTGGAGGGGCCTCTCGAAGATGAGCTTCTCGAGCAATACGCGGAGCTCAGGAGCAAGGTGGGGACGCAGATCATCTCTGACGGATGCCGTTGCTATTCTCGGGAATTTGTAAGACAAGGGATCGCGGCCGATTCTTGGGACGCGGGCCGGTTCGACGCTACAAAGGTGGGCGGTATTACGGAGGCGCTGGAACTTCTGTTGATTGCCAATGAGGCAGGTTTGGCGATGGAGATCCAGAGTTGGGGGCACTCGCTCTCACA
>JAACFG010000020.1 GCA_009937605.1 Gammaproteobacteria bacterium
GAAAAACACAGCGGTGAGTGTCGATATCAGGATCATGTTGGCGTATTCGGCCAGGAAGAACAGCGCGAACGCGACGCCCGAGTATTCAACGTGGAAACCGGCAACGATCTCCGATTCGCCTTCCGCGACGTCGAACGGCGCTCGGTTCGTTTCGGCAACGCCGGCGATCCAGTAAACAACGAACAACGGGAATAGCGGCAATATAAACCACTGGCTCACACCGCCCGCCTGCGCACCCACAATCTCACCGATATTCAGGCTACCGGCGGCCATCAGGACACCCACAAGCGCGAAACCCATCGCGATCTCGTACGCAACAATCTGGGCAGCCGAGCGCATTGCACCGAGCAAGGCATACTTCGAGTTGGTCGCCCAGCCAGCCAGGATAACGCCATAGACTCCGACCGAAGTCAGGGCCAGCACGTACAGCAAGCCTGCATTGATATCGGCGATGACGAACCAGTCGTTCATCGGGATCACCGCCCAGGCAGCCAACGCAGGTGTCAGAGTCAGCAACGGTGCGATCACGAATATGACCTTGCTCGACTTCGACGGAACGATGACTTCCTTAACAAGCAGTTTGATCACGTCCGCAAACGGTTGCAGCAGCCCCAGGGGGCCAACCCGGTTCGGGCCCACGCGCGCCTGCATGCTGCCGATGACCTTGCGCTCGAAGTACGTCGAAAAAGCCACGCAGAGAATGACGCCGACCGTCAGGATCAGAATCTTGAACAGCGTCGTTGCCAGGTACTGCACTACTGAAGGCAATGTAGCCCAGAAGTCCACAGCGAACTGGGGAAGCAGGCCGGCGATGAACTCGAGCATCAGTCGCCTCCCTCACCGGATTCGCGAAGCGCCGCGGGTGTCAACTGAAGAGACTTCGCGCGCCGCACCAGGCCATCAACCGAGTACAAGGGTGTGTCGATCTCATCTGCAGGCGCATCCGCGCCATTTGCCTGGGCCGGCTTTCCGGTCGCGACGTACGAAGCGGCTGCAACATCACCAACTTCAGCACTGAATTGTTCGAGCACGTCTTCGCTGCTTACATAGTCGAAGCCTTCGGCATCGACGAGATTGCCGAGAACGCGCAGTACTTTCCAGCCCGGACGAGCTTCACCAACCGGATTAGCCACACCACTAAAACTCTGGCGTGTACCTTCCACGTTTACATAGGTTCCAGCTGTCTCAGCAAACGTACCGACAGGCAATAACAGATCAGCTGCCTCCAGCAACGCATCCGACACGAATGGCGTCAGCGCGACCACGAAATTCTGCTTCGCCAGTTTCGCCACAGCGTCCGTGGTCGAGTGAACGTCAGCATCGGGCTCTAATCCGAGCAAGACTATCGCGTCGAGCGACTCATCGAGCATCGCGCCCGCGTGCAGCCCCTCGCCCGGCAGTACTCCTGCGAGACTCAGGCCGGCACTGTTGGCACCGGGCGACAAGGTCCCGAGTTTGGCGCCTGCTTTCTCCGCGATTTCTGCGGCCAATGCACGCACTGCACTGGACGCTCCATGCCTGCCCGCAATATTGCCCAGTAGAACGAGCGCGTTGTCCGCACCGCTGAGTTTTTCTATTACGGAATCGATTGCGTCGCTCGAGAGCAGCTCAACCAGGCCAGCACCGGAGAGGTAATGGTCGATATCAAAGAAATAATCGTACTTCTCGCTATTGGCGAAGCTCACGCTCGCACCACCGAGGGCCGCCTTGCGGATGCGGTGCGCGAGGATCGGGGCTTCCTCTCGAATGTTGGAGCCGATAACAAATATCGCGTCCTGGTCCTCGAGCTCGGCAATGCTGCATCCCAGCCATGGGAACGCAGGGTCGTTATCCTGATCAGAAAAATCCCGACGCTCTACACGGTGATCGATGTTCGGTGTGCCCAGATGCTTCGCAAGCCGGGAAAGCAGGAAACCTTCTTCGACGGTCGCACTCGGCGACGCGAGCAACCCGGTACTGGCGGCACCCTTAAGTGCATCGGCCGCCGCTTCCAGGGCCGTCTCCCAATCGATATCGCGCCACTCACCGCTTTCCTTGATGCGAGGCGTCAGCAGCCGGTCAGACGAATAAATCGCTTCGTAACTAAAGCGGTCGCGATCCGATATCCAGCTTTCGTTGATTGCCTCGTTATTGCCTGGAACGACGCGTTTCACGGTGCCGCGCAGTACGTGCATATTGATGTTCGAGCCCACGCAGTCGTGCGGCGCGATAGTCGGACGCTGCACCATTTCCCAGGCGCGGGCACTGTAACGATACGGCTTGTTATTCAATGCACCGACCGGACACAGATCAATGATATTCGCGGAAAGCTCGTGGTCGATAGTCTGCTCAACGTAGGTCGAGATCTCGACGTTCTCGCCACGCAGTGTCGTACCGAGCTGCGGGTAGCCCTGAATCTCCTCACCAAACCGCACGCAGCGCGTGCAATGGATACAGCGCGTCATGTCCGTCGACACGAGTGGACCCAGGTTCTTGTCTTTTACAACACGCTTGCCGTCGTTGTAGCGCGATACATCGCGGCCATAGCCAATCGCAAGGTCCTGCAACTCACACTCACCGCCCTGGTCGCAAATCGGGCAATCGAGCGGATGATTGATCAGCAGGAATTCCATCGTCGCCTTTTGCGCGGCGATGGCACGCGGTGACTTGGTAAAGACCTTCATGCCTTCGGACACCGGCTGCGCGCAGGCCGGGATCGGCTTCGGAGCGCCTTCGATATCCACCAGGCACATGCGGCAGTTGGCCGCGACACTCAGCTTGTCGTGATAGCAGAAACGCGGCACGTAGGCACCGATATTGTCGGTCACCTCGATGACCATCTGACCGGGACGCGCTTCGACCGGCTTGCCATCGACCTCAATGTTTACGATGTCGTCGCTCATTGCCGTTACGCCGCCGCGTCCGGAGCATCGTCGACAATGCTGCGTCCGTTATTGCGAACCATGTATTCGAATTCATCGTAGTAGTGATTCAGGAAGCTCTGTACCGGCCACGCGGCTGCATCACCCAGGGCGCAAATCGTGTGGCCTTCAATCTTGTTGGCGACATCCACGAGCTTCTCGAGATCCGATTCCTCGCCTTTACCATCGATGATTCGGCTGAGCATCCGGTAGAGCCAGCCTGTGCCCTCGCGGCAAGGCGTGCATTGGCCGCAGGACTCGGCCATGTAGAAGCGTGCAATGCGGCGCAGAACCCTGACCATGCAGGTTTTGTCATCCATCACCATGACTGCACCGGTGCCGAAAGACGAACCCGCCTGCTGCAACGAGTTGTAGTCCATCGTGCATTCCATGATCACCTCAGCCGGCAACACCTTGCAGGACGAACCTCCAGGGATGACCGCTTTCAGCTTGCGGCCCTTCCACACGCCTCCGCAAATGTCCTCGAGCAGCACTTTGAACGGAGTGCCCATCGGCAACTCGTAGTTGCCCGGCTTCTCAATGTGCCCGGATACGGAGAACTGTGCCGTGCCACCCGAGCCTTCCGGGCCGAGCGCGGCAAACCACGCAGCGCCTTTGTGAATGATCGAAGGAACGCTGGCAATACTCTGGGTATTGTTGATCGTCGTCGGCTTGCCATAAAGACCGTAATTGGCCGGGAACGGCGGTTTGAAGCGTGGTCGGCCCTGCTTGCCTTCAAGCGATTCGAGTAATGCCGTTTCCTCACCACAGATGTAAGCACCGGCGCCGATAAAACCATGGATGTCGATATCGATGCCGCTGCCCTGGACATTCTTGCCGAGCAGTCCTGCGTCGTAGGCCTCTTTCACCGCGGCTTCAAAGCGCGGGAACGGCTCGTCCATGAATTCGCCACGCATGTAGTTATAGGCAACGGTCGCCCCCATCGCGTAAGCGGCAATCGCCATACCCTCGACGAGACTATGCGGGTTATAACGAAGAACCTCCCGGTCGTGACAGGTGCCAGGCTCGGATTCGTCTGAATTTACGACGAGGTACTTCTGCCCATCGTAATTCTTGGGCATGAAACTCCATTTAAGGCCAGTCGGGAAGCCCGCCCCGCCGCGTCCACGCAACCCGGATGCCTTGACTTCATCGATGACCTCTTCGGGCGTCATCTTCCCCGCAACAATCTTGCGCCAGGCTTTGTAACCGTCGTGCTTCTCGTACGTGGCCATCGTCCACGATTCGTCAGAGCCGAAGGTATTGAAACAAACGAGATTCTGTTCGATGGCCATTATTCGAGTCCATCCAGAATTTCATCGACCATCTCAGTGGTCAGTTTTTCGTAGTACTTGTGATTCACCATCATGGCCGGCGCACCACAGCAGGCGGCGATGCACTCTTCCTCGCGCTTGAGGAAGACCCTGCCATCGTCGGTGCTCTCACCGAGCTTAACGCCGAGTTTCTCTTCTACGTGATCAACCAGGTCGTCCGCACCTCGCAACATGCACGCGACATTGGTGCAAATGGCCACTTCGTTACGCCCGACTTCCTTCGTCTGGAACATCGAATAAAAGGTCGCAACTTCGTAGACCTGGATCGTCGGCAGGTCGAGATAGGCCGCGACTGCGTTCATCTGCTCTGCCGTCACATAGCCTTTGTTCTCATGCTGCACGGCGTGCAGCGCACTGATGACAGCGGAGCGTTGACGATCGGCAGGGAAACGCGCCTTCCACTGCTCGATTTCTTCCTTGATATGGCTGGAAAGTTCGTAGCTCATCGATCGACTTCCCCAAAGACGATATCCTGCGTGCCGATTACAGCGACGACGTCTGCAAGCATATGTCCTTCCACCATCTCCGACATGGCTGACAGGTGCGCAAAGCCTGGAGCACGTATCTTCAAGCGATACGGCTTGTTGGCTCCGTCTGAAACGATATAGATACCGAACTCGCCTTTCGGATGTTCGACAGCCGCGTAAGCCTCACCCTGGGGTACGCAATAGCCCTCTGTGAACAGTTTGAAGTGATGAATCAGCGATTCCATGTCGTCTTTCATCTCGACCCGCGTCGGCGGCGTAACCTTGTGGTCGTCGGCGATAACGGGACCCGGATTGTCGCGCAACCAGGCGACGCACTGCTTGATGATGCGATTCGACTGGCGCATTTCTTCAACACGAACGAGGTAGCGGTCGTAGCAATCGCCGTTAACACCCACAGGAATATCGAAATCTACTTTGTCGTAGACGTCGTACGGTTGTTTCTTGCGCAGGTCCCACTCGACGCCCGAGCCGCGCAGCATCGGACCCGAGAAACCCAGTTGCATTGCTCTTTCCGGCGAAACGACGCCGATATTCACGGTACGCTGCTTCCAGATCCGATTGTCAGTTAGCAGAGTCTCGTACTCATCGACGCAGCCCGGGAAGCGGTCGCAGAACGCATCGATGAAATCGAGCACCGAGCCTTCGCGACTCGAGTTCATGCGGTCGAGCTCTTTCGCGCTGCGGAACTTCGACTCCTGGTATTTCGGCATGCTGTCCGGCAGGTCGCGGTAGACGCCGCCAGGACGATAGTAAGTCGCGTGCATGCGCGTGCCCGAGACCGCCTCGTAGGTATCCATGAGGTCTTCGCGCTCACGGAAGCAATACAGGAACATGGTCATCGCCCCGATATCGAGACCATGCGCCCCAAGCCACATCAGGTGATTCAGAATCCGTGTGATCTCGTCGAACATGACGCGGATGTACTGCGCACGCACCGGCACCTGGACACCAAGCAACTTTTCGATAGCCATGACATAGGCGTGCTCGTTGCACATCATCGACACGTAGTCGAGCCGATCCATGTAGCCGATACTCTGGTTATATGGTTTTGTCTCGGCCAGCTTCTCAGTAGCACGGTGTAACAGGCCGACATGCGGGTCTGCTTTCTGGATCGTCTCGCCCTCGATCTCGAGAACGAGGCGCAGCACGCCGTGCGCAGCCGGGTGCTGCGGTCCGAAGTTCATCGTGTAGCTCTGGATCTCAGCCATCGTTTGCGTCCTTGAGGTCGGCTGAGTAGCGATTGTCATCGCGAATTACCCGAGGCACCAATGTGCGCGGCTCAATGCTAACCGGCTTGTATACGACACGACCTTCGGCCTCGTCGTAATGCACTTCAACATTGCCGGAAATTGGAAAGTCCTTGCGAAACGGATGCCCTATAAAGCCGTAGTCTGTCAGGATTCGGCGCAAATCCGGGTGACCTTCGAACAGGATGCCGTACAGGTCGAAAACCTCGCGCTCAAACCAGTTCGCCCCATTCCAGATATCGACAACGGATTTCACGATTGGTGGGTTGCTCGTACCCGTGAATACCCTCAACCGCAGTCGAATGTTGTGCTGCAAAGACAGCAGGTGATAAACGACGGCAAACCGTTCAGGGTCAAATTCGTCTGCCTCGTCGAGAATGACGGGCCCTCGCTCGACACCGCGGCTAAAACCTGTTGCCGTCGCATCGTTGGTCAGCCATTCGTCGCTGCCATAATTGAGGTAGTCGACACCACAGACATCCATCAGCATTTCGAAGCCGAAATCGGCCTCGTTGCGCAGGGCTGTCGCGACCTTGCCCAGGTCGTCTTTGTCGAGCTCGTAGGTTAATTCACCACAGTTCGACGGCACGCGGCGCATTTGTTCGCCAAAACGCTCAAAAATTTGAGCGGCCAATGTCTCGTAGCGTTCACTCATGTCTTATTCTTATCTGGCGATAGTGCTTGTACGTCGAATTTTGTTCTGTAACTGAATCAGGCCGTATATCAGCGCCTCGGCTGTCGGCGGACAGCCGGGCACATACACATCGACGGGAACTACCCGGTCACAGCCTCGGACTACGGAATAGGAATAGTGGTAGTAGCCGCCACCATTGGCGCAAGACCCCATGGATACGACCCAGCGCGGCTCCGGCATCTGGTCATAGACCTTGCGCAGCGGCGCTGCCATTTTGTTGGTCAGTGTGCCCGCGACGATCATGCAGTCCGATTGGCGTGGGCTGGGCCGAAAGATGATGCCGAAGCGATCCAGGTCGTAGCGCGCTGCGCCCGCCTGCATCATCTCCACGGCACAGCAGGCCAGGCCGAACGTCATCGGCCAGAGGGAGCCGGTTCGCGCCCAGTTCATGACGGAATCGACGCTCGTAACCACGAAGCCCTTCTTCTGCAGGCTATCGCCCGCCCCTTCGGCCCCGTTCGGCGAATCATTCACGGCTTGTGGTTCCGCTAATCCCACTCGAGCGCCCCTTTCTTCCACTCATAGATAAAACCGACCACAAGGATGGCGAGGAACAGGGCCATCGACAGCAATCCAAACCGGCCGACGGTATCGAGAGACACAGCCCACGGAAACAGGAACGCGATCTCGAGATCGAAAATGATGAACAGGATAGCGACAAGGTAGTAACGGACGTCGAACTTCATGCGCGAGTCGTCAAACGCCTCGAAACCGCATTCGTAGGGAGAGAGTTTCTCCGCGTCTTTCTGTCCATGGCCGATCAGGAAGCCGAGGACCAGTAACAGTACGCCAATCCCTGCTGCGACACCCAAAAAAACCAGAATCGGAAAATATTCTTGTAGCATTTTCGCCCGCTTGTCTGGCGCCCAATCAAATAGTCGATTTCGCGCCGAAATCAGCGCGCGATTGTAGCAGTGTCTAGCGGCCCTGACATACCCCAAAAGCGCGATAGTCGGGCGCTGCGGCCGCATTTTTTCCGCAGCCCATGTGAAAACCGGCCTGCAGCATAGGGCTGAACAGACCGGATTCGAAGTTGGTGCTCTGGGCGAGACTCGAACTCGCACGGCTCGCGCCACTGCCCCCTCAAGACAGCGTGTCTACCAATTCCACCACCAGAGCAGTAATTGCTTTAGCTTACTCCTGATCGTCTGCCGGCTCTTCCTCGAGTTCCGGTAAGTCGACGCTCACGGGCTCCTCACTGGATTCCAGCTCAGGCATGCCGGATACGGGCGTCTCCTCATTGAGCTCAGGGACGACCACCGCCTCCGTTTCTACGACGGGCGCGTTCTCGAGGAGACTGCTTGGGGCCTCCGACCGCTGGCTGCTGAGGTACGCCAGGGTCAGGCTGCTCGCAAAAAACAGGGTTGCAAAAACCGCAGTCGCTCGCGAAAAGAAGCTGCTCGAACCGCGCGCACCGAATACTGTACCCGACGCTCCTGCGCCAAACGCCGCACCGGCATCAGCGCCTTTACCGCGCTGCAACAGCACCAGGACGATGATCATCAGCGCGATCAACGTGTGCGCAATCAGTACAGCCTTTTGAAGTGTATCCATTTGAATTAACTCTTTTATTTAGCCTGCGCCGCCGCATTGGCGATCGCCAGGAAATCTTCCGCTTTCAGCGACGCGCCGCCTATCAGGCCACCGTCGATATCCCGCTGTGTGAGCAAACCAGCCGCATTCTCGCCTTTCATGCTGCCGCCGTACAGTATTTGTACGCCGGCCGCGATCCCGGCGCTCTGCTCTGCAAGACGCCCTCGTATGTGCGCGTGCACGTCCTGGGCCTGCTCCGGTGTCGCCGTCATTCCGGTACCAATCGCCCAGACCGGCTCGTAGGCAATCACTGCCGTGGCGAAGG
This sequence comes from Gammaproteobacteria bacterium, assembly GCA_009937605.1. Lineage (GTDB taxonomy): Bacteria > Pseudomonadota > Gammaproteobacteria > Steroidobacterales > Woeseiaceae > UBA1847. Next base: position 8,522 of record JAACFG010000020.1, read on the forward strand.
CATCGACTCCCGCCGTCCCGAGAACTGCATCGAGCTGTTCATCGATGACCATTTCCGTCGTGCCTGCCTCGCGCTCTGCCAGCGTCTCGCCGACACACAAAATTGGCGTAATCCCGGCCGCTTGTGCCGCCTGGAATTTCGCAGCTACCTGCGCGCTGGTCTCACCATACATCGCACGGCGCTCCGAATGACCGACAATGACGTAGTCGCAGCCGATATCGCCCAACATACCCGGCGCCACTTCACCCGTAAATGCGCCACTCTCGTGTTCCGAAACGTTCTGAGCGCCAACCTTCACCGCCGACCCTTGTGCCTGGGCTACAACCGAGGCCAGGTAAGGGAATGGCGGGCAAACCAGCAGGCTAAAACCACTGCCCTCGGGCACACCGGCGACAATCCCGGCGACGAGCTCTGCATTGGCAGTGCTGTTGCCGTTCATTTTCCAATTTCCGGCGACCAGAAAGTCACGCATGTCGGTGTTCCCGCAGGCTTAAAAGGCGCGCAAGGATACCGGGGCAGGCCCGGCAAATCAACGCATTATTAGGGGTTTGCAGCTGCGGCGTTGTCGACGACCGCGGCGAGCCGCTCTGCCAGCGAAATCACCTGCGCTTCGTCCTCACCCTCAACCATGACCCGAATGACCGGTTCGGTACCCGATGCGCGCAGGACCACTCGACCGGAATCGGCCAGCTCACTCTCGGCCACGGCCACCGCGGCCTGTATCTCCTGCGATTCACCGGGGTCGATGCGGCTTTTCGTGCGTACATTCAGCATCGTTTGCGGGTACCTCGGCATTCCGGCCACGAGCTCCGACAAGGGTTTGCCGGTCTCTTTCATGATTGCCAGCACTTGCAGCGCGCATACCAGGCCGTCGCCGGTTGTGGCTTTGTCCAGTACGATCATGTGCCCGGACGTCTCACCGCCAAGAATACCGCCGCTTTCCCGCAACAATTCCAGTACGTAACGGTCGCCGACGGCCGCCCGGCGAAATTCGATATCACGAGCCTTGAGCGCGTGCTCGAGACCCAGGTTGCTCATGACGGTGCCGATAACCGGACCCTGGAGCTCGCCACTGTCCTTGCGCGCCGTCGCGAGCACAAATAGCAACTGGTCACCATCAACGAGTTCGCCATTTTCGTCCACCATCAGGACGCGGTCGCCATCCCCATCAAGCGCGAAACCAACATCAGCTTTGAGCGCTGGTACGGTCAACTGCAACAACTCCGGCTCTGTCGAGCCGCAGCCGTCATTGATATTCCGGCCGTTTGGCGAGCATCCAATCGGGATCACCTCGGCACCGAGGTTCGATAACGTGCGAGGACCCACCTTGTAACCGGCACCGTTGGCACCGTCGAATACTATTTTCAGACCCTCAAGGTCCATACCCTCGGGCATGCTGGCCGCACAGAAATCCTCGTAGCGAATACGCGCCGTGTCGATACGCTTTGCCTTCCCAAGCGATTGGGATTCCAGTGTGATCGCGGGATTCCGGAGGTGCTTCTCAATCTGCTGCTCAATCTCGTCGGTCAATTTGGAGCCGGTCCCGTCGAAGAACTTGATGCCGTTGTCGAAGAACGCGTTGTGTGATGCGCTGATAACAACGCCGAGATCTGCCGAAAGTTCCTGCGTCAGTCGCGCGATGCCAGGTGTCGGCAGCGGGCCGAGCAGCAATACATCGGCGCCGGCAGCGACGAATCCCGCTTCGAGCGCCGACTCGAACATATAGCCCGACAGGCGCGTGTCCTTGCCAATAACGACAGTTCCACCTTTCGGGACCAGGACCTGGGCGGCCGCACTGGCCAGTCGCATTGCGAAATCCGCGGTCATCGGGTCGTTACCAACCGTGCCGCGTACGCCATCCGTACCGAAGAATTCCTTGTTCATAAGCTACTCACTTGCATCCAACGCTGCCCGAACCACCTTCAACGCGTCCACACTGGCCTGAACATCGTGCGCCCGTATGATATCGGCACCATTCATGACCGCCACGACGGCAGCGGCAATGCTGGCGGGTAATCGCTGATGTACCTCGCGCTGCGTAAGGTCACCCAGCGTCGATTTTCTTGAAACGCCGACAAGTACCGGCCTGTTGCGAACATGCAATTGTCGCAGATTTGCGAGCAACTCGACATTGTGCTGGTGCGTTTTGCCGAACCCGAAGCCGGGATCGACAACGATTAGATCCTCGGGAATGCCGGCCTCGATGCAGGCGGCGATGCGCTCGTCCAGGAACGCCGCAACGTCGGTCACGACGTCATCGTAGTGCGGGTTCTGCTGCATGGTGCGTGGCTTGCCCTGCATGTGCATCAGGCAAACCGGGACATTGAGGTCCGCAGCCGCTTGCAGCGCGCCCTCCCCGCGCAATGCGTATATGTCGTTGATCATGCCCGCGCCCGCCGCGACAGCTTCGCGCATGACTTCTGCTTTGCTGGTGTCAATGGAGACCGGCACATTGGTAATCGACTTGACGGCCTCGATGACCGGAATGATTCGATCCAGCTCTTCTTGCGGCGAAACGCTGTTCGCACCGGGGCGAGTCGATTCGCCACCGATGTCGATAATCGCTGCGCCACCGTCGAGCATCGTCGCAGCCTGGCGCAAAGCGATATTGACGTTGTCGAACTGACCACCATCCGAGAACGAATCGGGTGTCACGTTCAGGATACCCATGACAGCGGGCTCCGGGAAACTGAGAGGACCCAGGTTCAGCATCGTCGCTGGAAACTATCTAGTGCTCGCTCGCCGGTCCACCGATCGAGCCGGTGGCATCTGCTTCGGCCGTCGCCGACCCGTCGTCTGGTTCCTGCGGGTCCGTAGAGTCATCCCAGTCTTCAGGTGGCCGCGGCTCTCGACCTTCCATGATGTCCTTGATCTGGATCTCGCCAATGGTCTCGAACTTGACCAGGGCCTTGGCCATCGCATGCAGCTTGTCGACATTGTCCTCGAGCAGAGTCTTCGCCCGTTCATAGTTCGAGTCGATGATGCGTCGAACCTCTTCGTCGATCGCATGCGCCGTGTCGTCTGACACTTGCTTATGCTGTGTTACGGAGCGACCGAGGAACACTTCGCCATCGTCTTCGCTGTAGGTCAGTGGCCCGAGTCGATCCGAAAGACCCCACTTCGTAACCATGTTGCGAGCAATTTCAGTGGCCCGTTCGATGTCATTCGAAGCACCGGTGGTCACGCCTTCCAGGCCGTTGATCATCTCCTCGGCGATGCGACCACCGAAAAGACTCGAAATACTGCTTTCCAGTCGCTGCCGCGACATGCTGTAACGATCCTCCTCAGGCAGGTACATCGTGACACCAAGGGCACGGCCGCGCGGAATGATCGATACTTTATAAACAGGGTCGTGTTCGGGCACGAGGCAGCCGATGATCGCGTGGCCCGCCTCGTGGTAGGCCGTGTTGAGCTTCTCTTGCTCGCTCATCACCATGGAACGCCTTTCGGTACCCATCATGATCTTGTCTTTCGCCTGCTCGAACTCGTCCATGCTGACGACGCGATTATTCGCGCGTGCGGCAAACAATGCGGCTTCATTGACAAGATTGGCAAGATCGGCACCCGAGAACCCGGGCGTGCCACGCGCAATCACACCCGGACGAACGTCATCGCTCAAGGGTACTTTACGCATATGCACTTTGAGAATCTGCTCCCGACCACGTACGTCAGGCAATGGCACAACGACCTGACGATCGAAACGACCCGGTCGCAGCAGCGCCGGATCAAGTACGTCAGGGCGGTTGGTTGCCGCGATAACGATGATGCCTTCCGAGCCCTCGAAGCCATCCATCTCGACGAGCATCTGGTTAAGGGTCTGCTCGCGTTCATCATGACCACCACCGAGGCCTGCGCCACGGTGCCGGCCAACAGCATCCAGTTCGTCGATGAAGATGATGCACGGCGCCTGTTTCTTGGCCTGGTCGAACATGTCACGCACACGAGATGCGCCAACACCGACAAACATCTCGACGAAATCGGAGCCCGAAATTGTGAAAAACGGGACCTTCGCCTCGCCGGCAATCGCTTTCGCAAGCAGCGTTTTACCGGTGCCTGGCGGTCCAACCATGAGCACGCCCTTGGGGATCTTGCCTCCAAGGCGCTGAAATTTGCTGGGGTCTTTTAGAAAGTCAACGACTTCCGAGACTTCAGCCTTCGCTTCCTCGACGCCGGCCACGTCGGCAAACGTCACACCGACCTGGTCCTCGCCAAGCAGGCGAGCTTTGCTCTTGCCGAATGACATAGCGCCGCGTCCGCCGCCACCGCCCTGCATCTGGCGCATGAAATAGATCCATACACCGATCAATAGCAGGATCGGAAATGAACTGATCAGCAGTTGGCCAATCAGGCTCTGGGATTTGGGTTCTGCCGCCGAAATCTGGACACCCTGTTTCATCAGTTCGCCGATGAGCACGGTATTCTCGGTTTCGGGGTTTATCGTGTAGAACTGCAGCGGTTCGGACTTGCCGAAGCGAATCTGCTGTCCATCGAAGACGACAATCGCCACTTGTCCGGACCGGACCTGCGTCTGGAACTCGGAGTAGTCCTTCCTCGTCGGCTGGGTGCCGCTGACGCCGGACAGTCCCTGCACGACCGACAGCAGAACAACAATGATGACGATAAAGACCAGTACGTTTTTAGTTAAATCATTCACGGTTCAGACGCTACTACAAAGAGAAATTTCTCGCTACCAAGTAGACCTCACGGCTACCTGGGCGCGAGGCCTTGGGTTTCATGACCTTGACACGCTCGAAGGAGTTCCGCACATCGCGCAGGTATTCATCGAAACCTGCGCCCTGGAAAACCTTGCAAACAAAGTTCCCGCCGGGCCTCAACACCCGCCGAGCCATATCCAGAGCCAATTCGACCAGGTACATTGAGCGTGCCTGGTCGACGACCTTCGTTCCGGTGATATTGGGTGCGATATCACTCATTACAAGGTCCGCGCGATCCTCGCCCACGGCCTGGAGCAACTGCTCAAAAACATCGTCCTCGCGAAAATCGCCCAGCACGAATTCCACATCGGGGAGCGAGTCCATGGGCAACACATCAACCGCCACGATCCGCGCCCTGCCCTTGAGCGTCTCCGTGACGTATTGGCTCCAGCTACCGGGTGCCGAGCCCAGGTCGACGCAGACCATACCTGGCTTCAAAAAGCGCTCTTTCTCGGCGATCTGCTCGAGCTTGTAAACAGCACGCGAACGCCACCCTTCCCGGCGTGCCTGTTGCACGTAGGGGTCGCGTTCCTGCCGTTCTCGCCAGCTCCCGGAGGAGCGCCGCGGTTTGCTCATTGGTATTGCCTCAAAACCTGCCAACGCTGCTACACTTCGCGCCCATGAATCTAACTGAACAGCAAAAGAAATTCCTGCGAGGTCGTGGCCACCAGCTCAAGCCAGTGATCATGATTGGCGAATCCGGCCTCAGCGACTCCGTCCTCGCCGAATACGAATCGACACTCGACCATCACGAGCTGATCAAAGTCAGTGTGCGCGTTGGCGACCGTGACGCTCGCGATGAAACGATCAGGAAACTGTGTGACGACAGCTCTGCACAGCTCATTCAGCGCGTGGGAAATGTCGCGCTGCTATTCCGTCCAAACCTGAAAAAGAAGTCCGAAAAGCGCATTCGCCTTCCAGCACGCTAAGCTCTACCCGTAACGGACTTCCAGTATTTCGAACGTCCTCAGACCATCCGGCGCCTGGAATTCGATTTCATCCCCCTCGTTCTTGGCGATCAACGCGCGAGCAATCGGCGACGTGTAGGAGATCAGCCCTGACTTGATATCCGCTTCGTCCTCGCCGACGATCGTATAGGTCGTTTCCTTTTCCGTACCCTCGTCGAAAATCACGACCGTCGAACCGAAGATGACCTTGCCACGCGCATCAACGGCCGTGACATCGATCACCTGGATGTGCGAAAGCTTGCCCTCGAGATCCTTGATACGCGCCTCGATAAACCCCTGCTGCTCTTTCGCAGCATGGTACTCGGCGTTCTCTTTCAGATCGCCATGCGCGCGCGCCTCCGCAATCGCCTTGATCACAGCCGGGCGATCCTCGCTCTTGAGCTTCTTCAGCTCTTCTTGCAGCAACTCGTGGCCGCGTACCGTGACAGGCACTTTACTCATGCCACTACCTCGTTATGCAAATCCTGCAGGCGATTGACAGTGTGGTCATCGAGATACTCGATAGCCCGGCACGTCGCGATCGCGGCACCCAATGTTGTGTAATAGGTGACGCCTCGTCGTACTGCCTCGGCTCGAATCGATTCCGACTCGGTAATGGCCTGCTTCCCTTCGGTGGTATTAACGATCAGGTCAATCTCACCATTCTTGATCATGTCCACGATGTGCGGACGACCCTCGCGAACCTTGTTCGCTCGACGGCATGATACACCAGCCGCTGCCAACGCCTTCGCCGTCCCATGCGTTGCGACGAGTTCGAAACCCATTTCGTCCAGGATCTTGCCAAGCTCGATCGCACCGTCCTTGTCCCGTTCACGCACACTGAGCAAGGCTGCTCCCTGCCGAGGCAGGGCAACACCGGAGGCCAGCTGCGCCTTCGCATAGGCCTCGCCAAAGGTTCGGCCGACGCCCATTACCTCACCCGTCGACTTCATCTCGGGACCAAGAATCGGGTCCGCCCCCGGAAATTTGATGAACGGGAAGACAGCTTCCTTCACCGAGAAATAGTCGGGCACGCGCTGGTTCACGATTCCCTGCTTGGCCAGTGTTTCGCCGACCATGACCTTGGCCGCGATCTTGGCCAGCGGTACACCGGTCGCCTTGGACACAAACGGTGCGGTCCGCGATGCCCGCGGATTGACTTCGAGCACGTAGACCACGTCACCCTGGATAGCGAACTGCGTATTCATGAGACCAACGACTTTGAGGCCTTTGGCCAATTTGACGACCTGCTCCTCGAGCACTCTCTGAATGTCATCGCTCAGGCTGAATGGTGGCAGCGAGCAACCCGAGTCACCCGAGTGCACGCCCGCCTGCTCGATGTGTTCCATGATGCCGCCGATCAGCACTCTTTCGCCATCGTAGATGCAGTCAACGTCGACCTCGGTCGCCAGGTCGAGGAAACGATCCAGCAGCACCGGGCTATCGTTGGACACGCCTATCGCAGCGTCCATGTACGCGCCGAGATCCTCATCGCTGTGCACGACTTCCATCGCCCTGCCACCGAGCACGTACGAGGGACGAACAACCAGCGGATACCCAACCTCGGAACCCAGACGCAGAGCTTGCTCCTTGCTCGTGGCCGTCCTGTTCGGCGGCTGTTTCAGTTCGAGCTTCTCAATGAGTTTCTGAAAGCGCTCGCGATCTTCGGCAAGATCGATAGAATCTGGCGACGTACCAACAATCGGGGCACCGGCTGCTTCAAGGTCGCGCGCGAGCTTCAACGGCGTCTGACCACCGTACTGCACGATCACTCCCTTGGGCTTTTCCTTGTCGATGATTTCCATGACGTCTTCAAACGTCAGGGACTCGAAATACAGGCGATCGGAGGTATCGTAGTCCGTTGAAACCGTTTCCGGGTTGCAATTGACCATGATCGTCTCGTAGCCCGACTCCTTGAGCGCCAGCGCTGCATGCACGCAGCAGTAGTCAAATTCGATGCCCTGCCCAACGCGGTTTGGTCCACCACCCAGAATCATGATCTTGGGACTGTCAGTCGGCTCCGCCTCGCATTCTTCCTCATAGGTCGAATACATGTAGGCGGTGGTCGTAGCGAATTCGGCCGCGCAGGTGTCGACCCGTTTGTACACCGGCCGCACGCCCATCTCGAGGCGCCGCCTGCGGACGGCGTTCTCCTTGACACCCACAAGCGTGGCGATCCGAGCATCCGAGAAGCCTTTGCGCTTGATCGCCAGCATCATCGCCGCGTTCAGACCAGGGAGCCCCTTTTCGCGAATCTCGTTCTCTACATTGACCAGGTCTGCGATCTGGACAAGGAACCAGGGATCGATGCCTGTGACAAAGGCAACGTCCTCATAGGAATACCCATGGCGCATCGCGTCGGCCACATACAAGATCCGGCTCGAGCCGGGAATGCGCAGCTCGTGACGAAGGTGATCGCGATCCAGGTCAGAGGCTATCGCTCCACAAATCTCGTCAAGACCATTAATACCTGTCTCAAGACCACGTAATGCTTTTTGCAGCGACTCCTGGAAGTTTCGACCAATCGCCATGACTTCGCCAACGGACTTCATTTGCGTCGTCAGACGATCGTTGGCGCCCGGGAATTTTTCAAACGTAAAGCGCGGAATCTTGGTGACGACATAGTCAATAGCCGGCTCGAACGAGGCCGGCGTCAAACCACCGGTAATATCGTTCTTAAGCTCATCAAGCGTGTAGCCAACAGCAAGCTTTGCCGCCACTTTCGCAATTGGGAAGCCGGTCGCCTTTGAAGCCAACGCCGAGGAACGAGAGACGCGCGGGTTCATTTCGATGATCAGCACGCGGCCCGTGTCCGGACATATCGCGAACTGCACGTTCGAACCACCCGTCTCAACACCAATCTTGCGCAAGACGTCGATCGATGCGTCGCGAAGTCTTTGGTATTCCTTGTCCGTCAGCGTCTGCGCCGGAGCCACCGTGATCGAGTCTCCGGTATGCACACCCATCGGGTCAAAGTTTTCGATCGCACAGACGATGATGCAGTTATCGTTCCTGTCACGAACGACTTCCATTTCGAACTCTTTCCAACCGATTACCGACTCTTCGAGAAGCACCTCTGTCGTCGGGGACATCTCCAGTCCGTGCTTGATGATGCGTACAAACTCTTCGCGGTTGTAGGCGATGCCGCCACCTGAGCCACCCATCGTGAATGAGGGCCGAATAATCGTCGGAAAGCCGATCGCTTCCTGTTTCTCGAGCGCTTCTTCGAGAGAGTGAGCGATATCTGCGGTCGGGCTCTCGAGACCAATCTCACTCATCGCCTGACGGAACAGGTCGCGATCCTCGGCCATATCGATGGCTTCGCGCGATGCTGCAATCATCTCGACGTTGTATTTCTCGAGAACACCGTGGCGCGCGAGGTCCAGGGCACAGTTTAGTGCCGTCTGGCCACCCATCGTCGGCAGCAAGGCATCCGGACGCTCCTTGGCAATAATGCTCTCGACCGCCGACCAGTGGATCGGCTCAATGTAGATAGCATCTGCCATCTCCGGGTCCGTCATGATCGTCGCCGGATTGGAATTGACGAGGACGACGCGGTATCCCTCTTCACGCAGGGCTTTGCAGGCCTGAGCACCCGAGTAGTCGAATTCGCAGGCCTGGCCAATGACGATCGGGCCTGCCCCGATGATCAGGATGCTGTCTATGTCAGTACGTTTGGGCATGAATGATTCTGCGTCAGAACTCTCAGGTTGAAAGCATGGCTTTCAGGCCACTTTTTTTCTGCGTGTCCATGAAATGAATGAATCGTTCGAACAAGGGCAGCAGATCGTGCGGACCCGGGCTCGCCTCGGGATGTCCCTGGAAACTGAAGGCCGGCCGGTCAGTAAAGGCGATACCCTGCAGTGTGCCGTCAAACAGCGAACGGTGGGTTGTTTCGACGTTCTCAGGCAAGGTCGATTCGTCGACCGCGAAGCCATGATTCTGGCTCGTGATCATGACCTGCCCACTGGCAAGATCCTGCACCGGGTGATTCGCGCCGTGATGGCCGAATTTCATCTTCTCCGTCTTGGCTCCAGCCGCGAGCGCCAGCAACTGGTGCCCGAGGCAAATTCCAAATACCGGCAGGCCTTTCGCCAGGAATTCGCTGATCGCTTCGATCGCATAGACACACGGTTCGGGATCGCCAGGGCCGTTCGAGAGGAACACCCCGTCCGGTGAGAGCGCGAATACTTCTTCGGCGCTGGTTTTTGCTGGCACGACTGTGAGCCGGCAATCCAGGTCGGACAGAAGGCGCAGAATGTTTCGCTTCACGCCGAAGTCATACGCTACGACATGGTACGGGGCGATCCGCCGGCTCATTACCTGCGGCGTCTTGCCAAAAGTCGTGCCGTGACACCATTGGTAGCTCTCACCCGTCGTGACGAACTTCGCGAGATCCATTCCTGCAATGCCCGGGAACTTGCGGGCATGTTCGACGGCTTTCTCCGGCGGCTGCTCACCGGTCATGATGCACCCGGACTGCGCGCCTTTCTCACGGATGATCCGGGTGAGCTTGCGTGTATCGATATCCGCAATAGCGACCGTGTCACCCTGTTTCAGGAACTCGGTGAAGCTGCGTTCGGAGCGCCAGTTGCTGGTCAACATCGAACTGTCACGAACAACCAACCCGGAGGCATGGATCTTTGGCGATTCCATATCGTCGCTGTTGGTGCCGGTATTGCCGATATGGGGATATGTCAGCGTAACGATCTGACGGCAATAGGAAGGGTCCGTCAGGATTTCCTGGTAACCGGTCATTGCCGTATTGAAAACGACTTCGCCGATCGTCTGCCCGTCGGCGCCGATCGACGTTCCGTGGAACACGGTACCGTCCTGTAGTGCAAGTATCGCTGGAGTGCTCAATAGCCACCCTCAAAGTTGATCTGGTTTACGACCACTTGCGGCGCGGCGATATGCGTGAGATGCAGATGCAACAAAGCGGAAGGACCTGGCCTCCCGCTCACGATTTCGCCGACCGCCCAGCGATCCGGCGTAGTTTACTGAAGGCGCCTTGTCCGCGCCAGACTCTAAACCACTTTTTTCCACCCGAATCCCGAATTCGGGGACAGTGACCTTTCGATATCGGGGTCAGTTACCGAACAGGACATCGCTCATCGTGAAACGGCCCGGGTCGCGCCCGACGACCCAACGGGCAGCCCGAATGGCGCCGTCCGCAAAAACCCCGCGAGTTGTGACGCTGTGAGCAAAGACCAGGCGCTCCGTCGGGGAGCTCAGAACCACTTCGTGGTCGCCAGGAACCTCGCCACGCCGCTCACTGCGGAACTCGATCGCGGCGATATCGGGTTCGCCGCGCGCCTCCGCGACGGCCTCGCCGAGTTTAAGCGCGGTCCCCGATGGCGCATCTTTCTTGTGGACGTGGTGAACCTCGGATATCTCTACGCTGAAGTCCATGCCGAGCGAGGCAGCTGCGTCGCGAACCGAGCGCTCCAGCACCGCAATTCCGAGACTCATGTTGCGATCGTAAACGATGGGAATTGAGTCTGCCGCCTCATCCAGGCGGGCCATCATTGCATCATCCATGCCGCTCACGCCGCAAACCAGCGGCTTGCCGTGACGGACAACTGCATCGAGGACCTGGGCCGTGCCGGCCGGAAGACTAAAATCGACGACCACGTCGGAATTTCCAACCAGGGTATCCAGGTCGTCCTCCCGGCCCCACTGCCCGGTAAGTCCCATATCGTCGTGTTGCTCGAGGCCCGCAGCGATCGCCTGCCCCATTCGTCCGGTACCTGCTATCGCGACGCGAATCACGTGGTGATCCTCATTGGCTGATGCGGTCGAAGAAGCGTTTCACGGTGTCAATCCAGCCGCCAGCGCGCGGGCTGTGCTTGTCGCCTCCGGCGCTAACCGACTCGTCGAACTTCTCGAGTAGCTCTCGCTGCTCGGCTGTCAGGTTGACCGGCGTCTCAACCGCCACCTTGGCGAACAGGTCGCCAGTGCGTGGATCGCGCACGGTCGTGACACCCTTGCCACGCAGGCGGAAGACTTTACCGGACTGGGTTCCGGCCGGAACCTTCAAAGAGACATTGCCATCCAGCGTCGGCAGCTCGACCTCGCCACCCAATGTCGCTGTGGCGATGCTGACCGGGACTTCGCACGAGAGATTGGCGCCCTCTCGCTCAAATAATTTATGCGGTTCAACGCGAATCTCGACGTAGAGATCGCCAGCGGGACCGCCATTGCGCCCGGCCTCGCCCTCACCCGACAAGCGAATCCTGTCGCCGTCATCTACGCCGGCCGGAACCTTGACCGATAACGTCCGCTTTTGCCGAACGCGGCCTCTGCCGTGACAATCCGCGCATGGGTCAGAAATCGTCGTTCCCGCGCCCTTGCACGCCGGGCAGGTCTGCTGGATAGAGAAAAAGCCCTGCTGCATGCGGACCTGGCCCACACCTCCGCAAGTCGAACAGGTTGTCGGTTCACTGCCTTTCTTTGCGCCGCTGCCATCACAGGTATCGCAGCTCACCTGGGTCGGCACGTCGATGGTAACGCTGTCACCTGCGACGGCTGTTTCCAGGTCAAGCTTCAATTCATAACCGAGGTCTGCGCCGCGGAAGACCTGCGGTCCACCACCACGACGCGCGCCGCCGAAGATGTCGCCGAAGACGTCGCCGAAGATATCGCCGAAGCCCTCTGCACTGTACCCACCTTGACCACCGGGCCCACCACGGACGCCGTCATGACCAAACTGGTCATACGCGGCTCGCTTCTCGCCATCCTTGAGGACTTCGTAGGCTTCCTTTGCCTCCTTGAAGCGCGCTTCAGACGCATCGGAATCGTCCTTGTTGCGATCCGGATGATGCTTCATGGCAAGACGACGGTACGCCTTCTTGATCTCGTCGGCCGAGGCTGACTTCGAGACTCCCAGAACTTCGTAGTAATCGCGTTTTGCCATGTTTTCCTAAACGTCGGGCGCCCCGAGAGGCGCCCGCGTGTTTCTCCAGATTGTCGAGCTTAGTCCGACTTCGACTTATCGTCAGTGTCGACTTCCTCAAACTCCGCGTCAACGACATCGTCGTCAGGCGCGGCGCCGCCATCAGCAGCGCCCTCTGCGCCCTGTGCTTCCTGCTCGGCATAAAGCTTCTGCGCCAGGCTTCCCGACGCTTCGCCAAGAGCGGCCGTCTTTTTCTCGATCTGCTCCTTGTCGTCACCTTCCAGCGCCGTCTTGAGATCAGAAATCGCGTTCTCGATCGCCAGACGCTCTTCCGAACTGGCCTTCTCGCCCATTTCGCTCAGCGTCTTTTCGGCCGCGTGGATCAGGCCATCGGCCTGGTTTCGCACGTCGACAAGCTCGCGGAACTTGCGATCTTCCTCGGCATGACTCTCGGCATCGGAGACCATCGCCTCGATCTCATCATCGGACAAACCGGACGAGGCTTTGATCACGATGTTCTGGCTCTTGCCGGTCGCCTTGTCCTTGGCCGACACATTCAGGATGCCGTTCGCATCAATATCGAACGTGACTTCAATCTGCGGCAGACCACGAGGCGCCGGCGGGATATCGGTCAGGTCGAAGCGGCCCAGGGACTTGTTATCCAGCGAGCGCTCGCGCTCACCCTGGAGCACGTGAATCGTCACGGCTGTCTGGTTGTCATCCGCCGTAGAGAAGACCTGTTCCGCGTTGGCGGGGATCGTCGTGTTCTTGTCGATGAGCTTGGTCATCACACCACCAAGCGTCTCGATACCGAGGGACAACGGCGTCACGTCGAGCAACAGGACATCTTTGACGTCGCCGGCAAGTACGCCACCCTGAATAGCCGCACCCAGGGCAACAGCTTCATCCGGGTTCACGTCACGGCGCGGCTCCTTGCCAAAGAAATTCTGCACTTCCTCGAAGACCTTCGGCATGCGTGTCTGGCCGCCGACAAGAATGACATCGTCAATCTCGTTGACCTTGAGGCCCGCATCTTTCAACGCGATCTTGCAAGGACCGATCGTGCGCGTAACGAGTTCCTCAACCAGTGACTCGAGTTTCGCGCGAGTCAGCTTGATGTTGAGGTGCTTCGGACCCGAGGCATCCGCCGTCACGTACGGCAGGTTCACTTCCGTCTGCTGCTGTGAGCTCAGCTCGATCTTGGCCTTCTCAGCAGCCTCTTTCACGCGCTGCATGGCCAGCGGATCGGCCGTGATATCCACGCCACTCTCACGCTCGAACTCAGACGTCAGGTACTCAATAACCCGCATGTCGAAATCTTCACCGCCCAGGAACGTGTCGCCATTCGTAGCGAGAACTTCGAACTGGTGCTCGCCATCAACTTCGGCGATTTCGATAATCGACACGTCGAACGTACCGCCACCAAGGTCGAACACAGCGATCTTGGCATCGCCACGCTTCTTGTCCATGCCGTACGCCAATGCGGCAGCCGTCGGCTCGTTAATAATCCGCTTGACCTCAAGACCGGCAATCTTGCCTGCGTCCTTGGTCGCCTGGCGCTGAGAGTCATTGAAGTAGGCCGGTACCGTAACAACAGCTTCCCTGACCTCTTCTCCGAGGTAATCCTCCGCCGTTTTCTTCATTTTCATCAGCACGCGTGCCGAGATTTCCGGCGGCGCCATCTTCTTGCCAAGGGCCTCGACCCAGGCGTCGCCATTGTCTGCCTTGGCGATCGTGTACGGGACCATCTTGATGTCCCGCTGAACGACGTCGTCTTCAAAACGACGTCCAATCAAGCGCTTAATCGCGAACAGCGTGTTAGTCGGATTGGTGACCGCCTGGCGCTTGGCCGACTGGCCAACCAGTACCTGGTCGTCCTTCGTGAATGCCACGATCGACGGCGTCGTGCGATCGCCTTCACTGTTTTCGATGACCTTGGGAGTATCACCTTCCATCACTGCTACGCAGGAGTTGGTGGTACCCAGGTCGATACCTATTACTTTACCCATGATTTCCTACTCCAAAATCTGTTAATTATCTGAGAATGGCTGATAGGTGGGGCCGCGTTCCCTCCTTTCAAGCAATTCCACATTCAATTTATGGTCCCTGGACCGCGTCGTTTTAGTCCCTCGGCCTCACTCGGAAGCCACGATGACCATTGCCGGCCGCAGAAGGCGCCCATTCAGGGTGTAGCCCTTCTGCACAACGGTCAGCACTGAGTTCGGCTCGACATCCGCAGATGGCTGCATGCTTATGGCCTCGTGAAACTCCGGATCGAACGGTTCGCCTGCCGGATCGATCTCGACGATGCCGAAACGCTCAAGGACCGAACCGAGCAGCTTGAGGGTCGCATCGCTGCCCTCGATCAGGCTTTCAACACTCGCGCCTTCTGCCGCGAGACCCATTTCCAGCGTGTCCTTGACGCCCAGCAATTCCTTGCCGAAGCGCTCCAGGGCAAATTTGTGCGCATTCTCGACATCACGCGCTGCGCGCTTGCGAACATTCTCGGTTTCGGCGGCGGCGCGCAGGTAGCGCTCCCAGTTCTCATCGGCTTTGGCCTGCAATTCGGCCAGGTCCGCGGCCGGGTCGTTGGCCTCATCGGGTAATTCGACGTCAACCGCCGGTGATTCGGCTTGCGCGTCATCCACGGCCTTTTCGGGATGATCGGGATTCATGTAGTGCTCCAAATAGGTCCGTCGGCCGCAAAGTACTCAGCCAAACAAAATTGATGTGCCGAGTGTGGGGCCCGGCGCGGAAATATCAAGACAACGAGTGGACTTTTTTCTCAGCTACCGTGGGCCAGGGCGGACTCGAGCAACCGCGCGGTAACGTCGACAATCGGCACGACTCGATCGTAGGCCATCCGGGTCGGCCCAATGACACCGAGGACACCGATCGTATCGTCATCAACATGGTACGGGGCGGTCACGACGCTACAGCCGTCGAAAATGCGGTAACCGGACTCCTCGCCGATAAATATCCGGACCCCTTCGGCACTGATACTGCGATCCAGCAGATCGAGGATCTGGCGCTTCTGGGAGAATGCCTCGAAGAGCCGCCGCAGCGTATCCACGTCAGACAGTTCTGCGAAGCCCATCAGGTTAGTCTCGCCGGCGAGCACGTATTCGTCGCCCGACTGCTCCGCCTTGTCCATCGCCGCATGGGCGACCGTGATGATGTCATGCATGGCCTGGTTCATTGAATCCCGTGCATTATCAAGATCTTCGAGCAGTTTCTTGCGAACTTTGTGAAGATCCGTGCCGGCGTAATGTTCGTTGATGTAATTCTGCGCGTGCTGCAATTCCGACGCGGAATAATTGCGATCTGTGTGCAGAACACGGTTCTGCACCTCGGTATCGTTGATCACGAGAATGACCAGCACCCGGTTTTCCGATAACGGCAGGAACTCGATCTGGCGCAGCGATACTTTGGGTGCCCGCGGCACGCTCACCACGCCCGCCATGCTCGTGAACTCGGACAACATGCTAGAGACCGTGGAAACCAGTGCGCCAGGGTTATCTGCGTCACCTTGCATCTGGCGGCGAATCCGCTGGATATCGTTGTCGCCAGGTTGTCGATACCGAACGAGCGTGTCGACGAACAGCCGATAGCCCTGGGGGGTCGGGACCCGGCCTGCAGACGTGTGCGGCGCGGAGACGAGGCCCATCTCTTCGAGATCCGACATGACATTGCGAATCGTGGCCGGGCTGAGCTCAAGACCGGGGTCTTTCGAGAGCGTTCTCGAGCCTACCGGTTGGCCATCCCGAATATAGCGCTGAATCAGGGCTCGCAGCAGCTGCTGGCCACGGTCATTCGGTACGGATTTGGATACATCTGCTGACATTCGCCAGAAACGCTAGCAATGGCTTGGCGGTCGGTCAAGGGTCTGCAACAATTGCCACATGGATACTGAATTCCGGAACATCGCCCTGATCGGCCGGCAGACCGACTCGCGCGTCGCAGCACCGATGCAAGCCCTCGCCGCCTATCTTAACGATGCCGGTGTCAATGTATGTGCCGCCGACACACTTGCGCTTGATCTGCCTGTGGCGCGCGTCGCAGAGGAAGCGCTGTGCGACAACGCGGACCTCGCGATCGCGATCGGTGGCGACGGCACCATGTTGTACGCGAGCCGCCTCGCTCGCGAAAAAGGGACGCCTATTCTCGGCGTCAACAGGGGCCGTCTCGGCTTTCTCGCGGACGTCACGCCGGATGAGATGATCGCCAGCATCGAAAGTGTACTCGGCGGCAATTACATCCGGGACTCGCGCCTGTTGCTCAAGGCATGCCACGTCAGTGAGGCCGGCGAAGAGTCTGTCGAGTACGGACTCAATGATGTGGTGGTTCAGAGACGCGGTGCCGGGGGCATGGTCGATTTTTCGACGAGGGTTGCGGGCGAATACGTTAACACTCACTCCGGCGACGGCATTATCGCCGCAACGCCGACCGGTTCTACGGCCTATGCGCTCAGTTGCGGTGGCCCGATAATCGAACCCCAGCTGGACGCCGTCGCGCTGGTGCCTATCTGTCCACACACGCTGACTGATCGCCCTATCGTCATACCCGCGACCCAGGACATCGAGATCGTCCTGCTGAGACGCGACGACACCCGCGCAGAGATTACCGTCGATGGCAGCCACCTGGGAACGCTGCGTCCGGGCGACTCCTTGCGCATTGCAATGGCGCCTCAGCGCATTACCTTATTGCACCCGCCGGCTCATGACTTTTACGGCATACTGCGTTCCAAGCTTTTCTGGGGACGAGACAGCCGCAAACGCGGCGACCAGGAGCTGGAATCCTGACATGTTGATGAATCTCCAGGTCCGCGATTTCGCGATTGTGGACCGCATTGATATCGAGTTCGATCCGGGCATGACCGTGCTCACGGGCGAGACAGGCGCCGGCAAGTCCATTCTCGTCGATGCGCTGGGGCTCGTGCTCGGGGAGCGCGGCAGCGCACAACTCGTCCGCGACGGTGCCAGGCGCGCCGAGTTCGCCGCCGAGTTCGATGTCGCGAAATTACCGGCAGTCAGGGAATGGCTGGATGAACAGGCATTGGACGTCGATGACGGCTGCCTGCTGCGACGGGTAGTCAATGCCGACGGGCGGTCGCGCGCCTTTATTAACGGAAATTCCGTGCCGTTGTCACAACTCAAGGCGCTTGGCGAATTGCTCCTCGACATTCACGGCCAGCACTTCCACCAGTCACTTGGCCGTCGGGACATCCAGAGAGCCCTGCTTGATCATTTCGGCGGGCTCCTCGACGCCCGCACCAACGTCGAATCCCACTTTGCTCTGTGGCGTTCCCTGGCCGACCAGCTGCAAAGCCTCAGTGATGCCGAAGCCGATCGGGCATCGAGGCTCGACCTTCTGACCTTCCAGCTCAACGAACTTGAATCGCTGGCCCTCGAACCCGGCGAACTCGACGCGCTAATGAGCGAACGCCAGAGACTTCAGAACAGCGGCAGGCTCGCGGAAGGCGTGGGCTCCGCGCTCGATCAACTGTTCGACAGCGAATCCGGTAACGCGAATAGCCTGGTCTCCGAGGCAACTCGATCGATCGAGCAGATTATCGAGTTCGATTCCTCCCTCGAACCCGTGCTCGAAGCACTTAACGGCGCCAGCATCCAGGTCGCCGAAGCTGCCGAGACGCTACGGCGCTACGGCGAGTCGATTGACATGGATCCGGCGCGGCGGGACTGGGTAGAAGAACGGCTCGATGCGATACAGGCAATCTCGCGCAAACACCGTGTTCCCGGAGACGAACTGCTCGAACTGGCAACGAGGCTTCGTGCCGAGCATGACGAACTGAGCCATGCCGAGGAGCGAGGCCGCGAGCTCGAAGATCGGGCTGAAGCCGCAGAAGCGGCGTACCTGGCGCTTGCCAATAAACTGTCGAAAGCGCGCGCCAAGGCTGCCACCCGGTTTTCTGCCGCAGTGACTGATGCCATGCATGGCCTGGGCATGCCAGGCGGCGTTTTCCAGGCCGCGCTGACGCCCCTCCCGGTCGAATCAGCCAGGCCGTGGGGTCTCGACAATATTGAATTCCTGATCAGCGCGAACCCGGGCCAGGCACCACAAGCGCTCGCGAAGGTTGCTTCCGGCGGCGAACTCTCGCGCATGGCTCTCTCGATCCAGGTTATCGCGAGCGATGGCAGCGCTATTCCAACGATGGTGTTCGACGAAGTGGACAGCGGCGTTGGCGGCGGGGTGGCCGAAATGGTCGGGCGACGCCTGCAGGAGCTGGGTGCGAATCGCCAGGTACTTTGCGTAACTCACCTGCCGCAGGTGGCCAGCCTCGCGGACCAGCACTTTCGCATCAGCAAAGTCACTGACGGCAAATCGACGCGCACACGTGTTCACGTTCTGGGCAATGAGGAACGAATCGAGGAACTCGCTCGAATGCTGGGTGGTGTCGATATCACCCGTAAGACGCTCGAGCATGCGGCAGAAATGCTCGCGGGCGCCCGCAAGAAACGCGCCTGAGCGATACGGCAAGCGCTACTCGTCGGACACGTCGTCCTTGTTTTTGACGTAGAGCACGAGGCTGTGATCCAGCAGGTCATAACCGTACTTGTCAGCGATCTCGTGCTGCAAGCGCTCGATCTCCTCGCTCACGAACTCGATAACATCGCCGGTTTCAACGCAGACCATGTGATCGTGGTGGTCGCCGTCATCGAGCTCGAATACGGAATGCCCGCCCTCAAAATTGTGGCGCGTAACGAGCCCTGCCGCTTCGAATTGGGTCAGAACGCGGTAGACCGTGGCCAAACCGATATCCTCACCCGATTGCAGCAGCTCCTTGTAGATATCCTCGGCGCTGAGGTGACGCAGCCTGGCTCCCTCGAGAATCTCGAGGATTTTCAGGCGCGGCAGCGTGACTTTCAGGCCGGCTTTGCGAAGTTCTTTTCGTTGCTGCATGAACAAACTCTTTCAAGGTATGATGCGCGCCTATTATGACGCAGGTGGCAGCCGGACTCTATGTGCTGGCGATAAGCAGCGGCTGCGTCTATCGCGCCAATATCTCCCAGGGCAACCTGATCAAGGAAGAAGACCTGGACCAGGTTGAGCTTGGTATGACCAAGAACCAGGTTCGTTTCCTGCTGGGCACTCCACTGGTTGATGACCCGTTTCACGTAGATCGCTGGGACTATGTCTATTTCATCACAATCGGCCGCCAGGACGCGAAATTCAAGCGCTGGGTGACAGTGATTTTTGACGAGGGTAAAGTCGGCGAGATTCGCAAGGACCAGGAACTAGACCCCAACCTTTAGCCGCCTCGCCTCCCGCGGGTCCATTTCCAGGGGACGGTAGAGTTCGACCCTGTCTCCCTCTTTGACGACATGGCTTCGAGTAATGGGCTTGCCCCAGATGCCAACCTGCAGTGCGTCGAAGTCAACGTCGGGGAATTGTCGAGCAAGCCGGCTCTTCTCGATCGCCGCGTCAGCCGTTGAGCCATCCGGTAGCTCAACGACCAGCAATTCCTGCCTGTCCGCCAGGGCGAAAACGACCTCAACCCGCATAGATTTTCGCCGCTTGCTGGGTGAACGAGTCCACCAGCGAATTACAGGTGTTTTCAAAGAAACGCCCGAAGATGACATCGGTCGCCCGACTCTCGAACTGGAATTTCAGATCAAGCTCCACCTTGCACCCAGCGTCGCCCAGTTGTTGAAACGTCCAGCCGCCGGCCAATTGCTTGAACGGACCACCGACCAGAGCGATACCCAGGGACTCGTTTTCCACCAATGCATTGCGGGTCCGAAATCGCTTGCTGATGCGACCCCGGTGCAACTCCAGCGACGCTTCGATAAATGACTCTTCCCGGACGTGTACTTCGGCGTCATTGCACCATGGAAGAAAGGACGGGTAGGCCTCTACGTCCTTTACGAGCGCGTACATCTGGGCAGCAGAATACGGGACAATCGCGCTGCGGCGGACGTTTCGCATGTAACTCGCCTTGCCTTATGCGATCAGGCTGGCAACCCAGTCCAGCAAGCCGACAGCCTTCAGAAGAACAAACAGAATACCGAGCGGTGCTACGAACCGGGCCAATATCCGCCAGGCCTTGAACAGGTTGCCGGAATTGCCGAGTTCATCGGAGGTCGAGTTGCGACACATGACCCATCCCGCGAACACCGCGATCAACAAGCCGCCAAGTGGCAACATGATATTACTGGTCAGGTAGTCCACGTTGTCGTAGATCGTGCCTGCAAGAAACGTTAGGTCGGCGAGTACATTGAACGACAGGACAGACCCAAAACCGATCACCCAGATCAGCAATCCGATCATTACCGTGGCCTGGGCGCGGGTGCGATTAAAACGCTCAACGATCCACGCCACGGCGGGCTCCATGAGTCCGATCGCCGATGTCCAGGCCGCGAACGCCAGCAGCACAAAGAAAATGGTCGCGAAGAACACGCCGCCCTGCATCTGGCCAAACGCCAGCGGCAAGGTATTGAACACGAGTCCGGGACCGGCCGCGGGCGTCAGCCCATTGGCGAAGACGAGCGGGAAGATGGCCAGGCCGGCCAGAATCGCGATTCCTGTATCGGCTGTTACGACCGCCGCAGATGCTCCGGTGATGGACGTTTCTTCGGGCAGGTAGGCGCCATACGCCATGACGGCACCCATGCCGATGCTGAGCGTGAAGAATGCCTGGCCAAGTGCAGCCAGGACAGATCCCCAGGTGAGCTTTGTCCAATCCGGTGTGAACATAAAAGAGACGCCCTGGCCGAAGTATCCTGAATTTATTGAATAAGCCAGCAAGACGAACATCAGGAGCAACAGCGCCGGGACCATGAATCTCACGGCTTGCTCAAGACCGCGTTCGACGCCTCGCGCGACAACAAAGATCGCCAGAGCCATGAATATTGTGTGCGTGAGCCCAACCTGGCGCCAATCGCCGACAAAGCTGTCGAACTCGGCCCCAACGGCCGCGGCTGATGCACCGGCAAACGCGCCCGTCGCGCTTTTGACGATGTAGGCCAGCGTCCAACCGGCTACGACGCTGTAATACGAGAGAATCAGAATGCCACCAACGACACCCATGCCGCCCACCCATTTCCATCGCGGCGAGCTTCCCTCTTCCTTGCCCAGCAATTCCATAGTGGCGACGGGATTGCGACGGCCGCGACGGCCGATCAGGATCTCAGACATCATCACCGGCATACCAATGACGATGACGCAGATCAGGTAGACGAGCACAAATGCCCCGCCCCCGTTTTCGCCCGCGACATACGGAAACTTCCAGATATTGCCCAGGCCAACCGCCGAACCGGTGACGGCGAGAATGAACGCCATCCTCGAAGACCAGTGGCCATGTAGTGAATCGCGCTTGGCGTCGCCGGCCTGGTTCTTGAGCATGTTGTTTCTCGTTTGGAAAAAGATTCCGGCGATTCTTATATAAATCCCGGTGCCTGACAACGCTTTCCCCGTATAATCGCGCCGCAAACAAGGACTTCGATCACTTTCAAAGATGGGCAAGAAAAAGAAAAACAAACCGGCTGGCAACGTCATTGCCGTTAATCGGCGGGCGCGCCACGACTACTTCATCGAATCCCGTTTTGAGGCTGGGCTTGCTCTCGAGGGGTGGGAAGCGAAGAGTCTGCGGGCGGGTAATGCCCAGCTAACCGAGGCCTATGTCAATCTGAAAAAAGGCGAGGCATGGCTGGTGGGCGCCCATTTTGCGCCCTTAAAGACAGCCTCGACCCATATACAGACCGATCCAACCCGACCCCGCAAGCTATTGCTGCACCGCTACGAACTGGATCGGCTGATAGGCGCTGTTGAGCGCAAGGGCTACGCGCTGATCCCCCTGGAGCTGCATTGGCACAAAGGGCGCGCCAAACTGGACATTGGCCTCGGCAAAGGCAAGAAACAGCACGACAAACGGGCCGACCGAAAAGACAGGGATTGGCAACGGCAGAAAGAACGCATTCTGAAACACTAGTTTTAAAACAAGGGGTTAGATACTTTAGTTAAAGCTATTTCTCCTAATGTTTCCGCGGAAACGTGCGTTTCTACCGTTGTTTTTGTGACGTTTGGCCCTACACTAACGGCACACGGGGGTGACATGGCTTCGACGTGGGTCGCGAAACTCCGAGTGCATGCCGAGGGACAGAGTACCTCGTAAATCCAA
>JAACFG010000131.1 GCA_009937605.1 Gammaproteobacteria bacterium
AGATGCGCGCTTCGGTATTGTCACGACCGGCAAGGCGCACCTCGACCTCATGGAAGCCCTGCGCTTGCTCGGCATTGACGCAACCCAAGCGCGAAAGATCGGCATCGACGTCTACAAGGTCGGCATGGTGTGGCCGCTCGAACCGCACGGCGCACTGGATTTTGTGCAACGCAAACACGAAGTCCTCGTCATCGAGGAAAAACGCGGCATCATCGAGAGCCAGTTCAAGGAGTACTTCTACGACTACCCGGGCCGCAAGCCAAAACGAATGGTCGGCAAGCAGGACGAGAATGGCGAACATCTCGTTCCCTGGATCGGGGAACTGTCGCCTCTGCAACTGGCGCCAATTGTGGCGGCCCGGCTCGACCATGAGTTCGGCGGTCATCGGTTCCGCAAGCGGGCCGAGACACTCCAGGGCCTACGCGGGCACGCTATCGAGATTGGCGGCGCCAAACGCATGCCCTACTTCTGCTCGGGCTGCCCGCATAACACGTCAACGAAGGTCCCGGAGGGCTCAAAGGCGCTGGCCGGTATCGGTTGCCACTTCATGGCGAGCTGGATGGAACGCGACACCGATGGTTTGATCCAGATGGGCGGCGAAGGTGTCAACTGGATTCCTCGCTCGCTCTTCAACGGCGGAAAGCACGTGTTCCAGAATCTCGGTGACGGCACGTTCTACCATTCCGGATCGCTCGCGATCCGGCAGGCCATCGCCGCCGGCACCAATATCACCTACAAAATTCTCTACAACGATGCGGTGGCCATGACGGGCGGCCAGCCAGTGGATGGACCATTGTCTGTCGATGGTATCGCCAATGCCGTGCGTGCCGAAGGCGTCGATCGTATCGCGCTCGTCTCCGACGAACCCGAACTGTTCGACCTGGGCGTCTTTCCATCGGGAACAACCATCTCGCATCGTCGCGAGATGGACGCGGTGCAGCGAGAATTGCGAGACATTCCCGGTGTCACTGTACTCATCTACGCGCAAACCTGCGCTACGGAGAAACGCCGCCGCCGGAAGCGCGGCAAACTCGAGGACCCGCAGAAATTTGTCGTCATCAATGACCTCGTTTGTGAAGGCTGCGGCGATTGCTCGATCGAATCGAATTGCCTGTCGGTCATGCCCAAAGAAACCCCGTTTGGACGCAAGCGGCAAATTGATCAGGACAGTTGTAACAAGGACTACTCCTGCCTCAATGGCTTCTGCCCGAGCTTCGTCACGGTAGAAGGCAACATTCAGCGTCCGCAATCGGCGAGCCGATTTGAAGAACAACTGCAGGCGCTGGCCAGCACGCTGCCCGATGCCGTCGTACCGGAAATCGACTCTTGCTACGACCTGCTCGTAACCGGCGTTGGCGGCACCGGCGTAATCACGGTCGGCGCACTCATTACGATGGCCGCACACCTGGAACGCAAAGGCGCAAGCGAACTCGATTTCATGGGCTTCGCGCAGAAGTTTGGCCCGGTACTGAGCTATCTGCGAATCGGGAATCAACCTGCAGATATCAACCAGGTTCGCATCGAGCCGGCGCGAGCAGATGCCCTGATTGGCTGCGACCTCGTGGTGAGCTCCTCGCCCAAGGCGTCCATCACCTATCAGAAGGACCACACTCGCGCGCTTCTCAACACGGCAGAAATGCTGACCGGTGATTTCGTCCGGCACCGCGACGCAAGCCTCAATGCCGATGAGCGGGTTGCCGCCGTTGAGGACGCTGTCGGCCAGGGCCGAGTGACAACTATCGATGCCAATCGACTTGCGCGCCGACTGATGGGTGACTCCATCTATGCCAATATCCTGATGGTGGGCTGCGCCTGGCAGCAGGGACTCATACCGGTTTCACTCGACGCGCTGCTGCGTGCTATCGAGCTGAACGGCATCAAAATTGACGAGAACAAGCAGGCCTTCACCTGGGGCCGCATCGCCGCGGCAAATGCAGGTGAGATCGTTGACCTTCTTGGCGAAAACGATTCAGGCATCGACGAGACCCTGGACGAGATGATCGCGCGACGCCGTGACTTCCTTGTCGAATACCAGGGCACGGGTCTGGCCGAGAAGTATGCCGCCCTCGTCGGGCGCGTACGCGAGGCGGAAAAGTCGATCGCCGATGACGAAGTATTGAGTCGCAGCGTTGCGGCAGCGTATTTCAGGCTACTCAGTTACAAGGACGAGTACGAGGTCGCTCGCCTGCACACGCGCCCGGAATTCCTGCAGACCCTGCGCGATGACTACGGCAGCAAAGCCAAATTGCGATTCCACCTGGCACCGCCCTTGTTCTCCCGGAAGAAAGACGCGCGCGGCAGACCGTTGAAGAAGGAATTCGGTGCGTGGATGTTGCCAGTATTCAGATTACTCGCCGGGATGCGAGGCCTGCGCGGTACGCCTTTCGATCTGTTCGGCTACACAGCAGAACGCCGCATGGAGCGCGGTCTGATCCTCGAATTCGAAGATCTGCTGGAGTCAGCACTTGCTGGCATGACCGTCGAGAATCGTGACATTCTCAATGGGAATGTGAGCCGATACCTCGAGCTTCGCGGCTATGGACCGGTGAAGGAAGCCGCTGTCGAGAAGATGCGCGCCTAACTGTGGAACCCGAACGCGGATCCGACGTGCATCGACAGCACGAGGAAAATCGCGGCCACCGCAAAGAACTTCAGGAGTAGCGGGCCCACAAACCGGAACCACGCCGCATAGGGCACTTTGCCTAATGCGAGAGCACCCATGACGAGTGCACTCGTGGGCACGATCATATTGGTGAAACCATCACCGAACTGGTATGCGAGCACGGCGGTCTGCTGCGGTACGTCAGTCAACGTCGCGAGCGGCGACATGATCGGCATCGTGACAAACGCCTGGCCGCTGCCAGACGGTATGAAGAAATTGCAAACCGTCTGCACGACGAGCATTCCGATAGCGGATGCCTCGGCGGGCAAGCCCTCGAGAAGACCGGCGATGGAGAATACGACCGTGTCAATAATCTGACCATCGGTCATGACAACTTCGATAGTTCGCGCGAAGCCGACGAGCAATGCCGCTGGCGTCATGGCGGCGGCGCCTTCAAGGAAGGTACGACTGGTTTCACCAGCTGACATTCCCGCGATCATTGCAGCGACCAGGCCAACGCCGAGGAAGATCGCATTGAGTTCGCCGATATACCAGTGATGTTCCGACACGCCGTAGACGAAGCCGGCGAGTCCAAGTACGAAAATAACCAGGATCGCGACGCGACGCGGCGTCATATGAATATCGGCAGGTGATTCAAATCCCGTGCTGTAGTCGACGTTCGCGACCAGGCTTTTCGAAGGGTCCGCCTGGACTCGCATCGCGTAGCGGTAGATATGGTGAAACGCGATTGCCAGGAATACGATCATCATGACAAAGCGCAATTGCCAGCCCGAGGTCAGCGGGACATTCGCGATATTCTGCGCGATGAGTACACCGAAAGGGTTGATTCCGGCACACGCCCAACCAACACCGTATGGAACCCAGACCATGCCCATGGCGACAACGGCATCCATGCGCATCGCAAGACACATCGTCACGATGATCGGTACGAGCGGCACGTATTCCTCACCCATGCCGATGGTAAACGAGCCAACACTGAATAAGATCAGGCAGCCACCAATCAACAACCACGGGCTGTGCCCAAGCTTCTCAACGGCTCGATGAAGTGCAGCATCGATCGCGCCCGTTTGTCGCAGGACAGCGATGACACCGCCGACGAGGAATATCAGGAAGATGATGCCCTGCGCGGAGGAAAGCCCTTCACTGATCGCCATCAGGAAATGCCAGGCCGGTAACGTGACGCTATCTTCGGCCGACAAGACTGCGTAGGTGCCGTCGACAACCGCCATGCGGTCTGGCTGGTCGGGAACCGGCGCGCGTTCGAATTGTCCGTGCGGAACGACGTAGGACAGCAGCTGTGCAAAAACGATGAACGAGAAAATCAGAACGAGCGAGTCGATCGACCAGTTTCTTTTTGTCATTATTTTATCCGGGCAGGATCAGGCGGCTACTTTACAACAAAGGTCACTTTCATGGTGACTCGATACGATGAGACATCGTAACTACTTCCGTACGTCGTCGATACCTATGACCGTGGAGCCGTGCTTCAGGCTCTGCGTGTCTTCATAGCCGCCGCACCAGGTACGCAGTTGATCTGCGGGCATTGGCTTCGCAATGAAATATCCCTGTACCAGGTCGCAACCGAGTCGCCGCACGATTGCGTACTGCTGATCGGTTTCAACACCTTCAGCTACGACCTCGAGACCCATTGCCTTGCCAAGCGCGATGATCGCTTCCACCACTTTCGAATTGGCATTCGGATCCGACAGCTGCGATATGAACGCCCTGTCGATCTTGAGTGTCTGAACCGGAAGCTGCGCCAGGTAACTCAGCGATGAGTAGCCCGTACCGAAATCATCGATGTGAATACCCACGCCGTACGCGGCGAGGTCGTCGAGAACCGGCTGGGCTATCGTAAGGTCTTCAAGCAGCACCGTTTCCGTGAGCTCAAGATTGATCAGTTTCTTATCGACCTGGGTATTTACGAGAATGCTCTTGATGAGGCTGACAAGATTGGCATTTCGCAACTGGTGGGCCGACAGGTTCACGCTGACAGGGACGTCCCACTCCCCTTCCTCGCGCCAGCGACTTACGTCGTTGCAAACAGTATTCATGATCGACTCAAACAGGACGTCGGATATGCCCATTTCTTCACTGAGTGGTACGAAATCGGACGGCGGTACAACCGAGCCGTCTGGCCGCGTCCAGCGAGCCAGTGCCTCGACACCCGCCAGGTCGCCGGTCTTGGTGCACTGCTGTGGCTGGTAATGCGCCGTAACCTGGCCACCCTCGATCGCGCCCCGTAACTCGGCCTCAAGATCGAACTTGTGACGCGCGAGAAAGCGCATCTCGTTGTGGTAATAAGTGATCGAGCAGTCCAGGCTGCGCATCGAACGATGCAGTGCCGCTTCAGCGCAGCGGAAGACGGATTTGGCATCGCGCCCGTGTACGGGATGCCAGGCAACCCCAATCGCCGCCTTGAGGAACAGGTCGCGACCATTGATCAGGAAAGGTTCCTCGACCGTCTTCTTGACCTTTTCGGCGAGTTCGCGAATCTCGACGTCCGAGTCGACGCCGGGCATCAGCACCGCGAATTCATCGGAACCGAACCGCCCGACGATCGCTCGCTGACGGGTGGTCTCTTCGGAAAACGTCCGGCTCATCCGGTTGCCGATTGAACGGAGCAACTCGGTTCCCGAGTCGTACCCCATCGTCTCATTGATGAAACTGAAGCGTTCGATATCGAGCAGAACGACGACGGTGTCGCCCTCGGTATCTTCGGCCCTGCTGAGCAGGTTTTTGAGCTCTTCAATGAGCAACAACTGATTCGGCAGGCGTGTGACCATGTCGAAATACGCGATCTTCTGCAGCGCAGCCGTACGTTCCTCAACGCGTCGTTCCAGGTCTTCGTTCGCCAGGCGCAGCGCCATGTCGGCATGCCATTTGCCACAGAGCGCGGCAGCAAGCTGGCGGCACTCCGCACCGTGGAAGGGTTTCTTAAAGAAAAAGACCTTGTCTGCGGGCGGTACTTCTTTGCCCAGAATGTCGGGGTCAACACCCAGCGACCCGGTCACGATGACGATATTTACGTTCGGATCCAGCTCGCGAATCAACTTGGCCGACGTGAGGCCATCTTGCCCCGGGGGCAAGCGAATATCGATAAAGACGATCGCGTACGGATTGCCGGCATCGATGGCTACCTTAACGGCTTCGACAGCTGCCTCGCCCTGGTTTCGCGAGTGCACCTCAAAGCGCGCTGTGCCGCCCTCATCGCTTTCCTCACCAAGCAGGACTTTCTCAAGATCAGTGAGCGTTGTTGTCGCAATGTCGGGCTCGAAATCCTCACCGAGGCAACGGACATACTCATCAATTAGCTGAGCATCGTCGTCAACGACAAGCACACGATTGGTCGACGCGTGTTTATTATCAGGCATATCCGCCCTCGCCCGTGCTCACGCACGGTGGATTGCCCTGCAAAGGCAGTGTTTTCGGGTGATTTGACATAAAATACACTGACTTCCAGCCGCATATTTGACAATAAGGCGTCCAGTTTACGAATCGAGCGCGGTTGATTGCGTGACGCAGTGCTCTTTCCGGCAGATCCTTGTGGTACCTTACGCAGCGAAAACAGACCCCAATATCGAGCGATTACATGCCTTTATTCAAGCGAACCCCGAGCGAGTTCTTTTTCCGACGTTTCATGCTCAAGCACTACGCGTCAAACCTGCTGGTCGATATGAACCTGGAGGCAAAGCAACAGACGCTCGAGTACATCAAAGCCAACATGATCGATGCCCCGTATTTCGAGAAGCACGAGGCGCTGGTCAAGTACACGCTTGAACAGGTGTCGAAGGACGGCCTGCACCTGGAATTCGGCGTCGGCCGGGGCAAATCCATGCGCTGGATCGCGCCAAAGGTTAAGGGCACGGTCTACGGATTCGACTCATTCGAAGGTATCCAGGAATACTGGAATGGCAATCCTGTCGGGGCGTTTGCCCAAAAGAAATTGCCCAAGGTACCCGCGAACGTCAAATTCGAGATCGGCTATTTCGATGCCACCCTGCCCGGGTTCCTCGAAGAACATGCGGAGCCGGTCGCGTTTCTGCACGTCGACTGCGACTTGTACTCGTCCACTGTCACAATCTTTGAGGCGCTGGGCCCACGCTTGCAGCCCGGGGCCATCGTCCTGTTCGACGAGTACTACAACTTCCATCGCTGGCAGCAGCACGAGTTCAAGGCATTCCAGGAATACGTCGAACGTTCCGGCGTGAAATACGAGTACGTCTCGTTTTCCGTGACCGGCCAGCAGGTTTCGGTGCGCATTCTCGAGAATCCCGAGTTCACGGGCTAGCTCGTGGCGATCAGATCCCTGTGTGTCACTGAAAGCGCCGACAGGCCAACCGTTGCGTCATTTATCGGAATGCACAATGCGGGAATCGACATCACAGTGGTATGCCCGTCGGACCACCCGAACCACAAGACCCTGACCGACGCCGGTGTGCCGACGGTCGATATACGCCTGCCCCAAAATTTTGACAAGGATGGTATAGCGGCTCTGCGCGAGGAGCTGGTTCGCGGGCGCTACCACATCATGCACACGTTCAATAACAAGGCGGTCAGCAACGGCCTGCGCGCATGCAAGGGACTGCCCGTCAAGATCATCTGCTATCGCGGCATCGTCGGTGCCGTCGGCTTCCTCGATCCGATGTCATGGATGCGCTACCTGAACCCTCGAATAGACAGGATTATCTGTGTCGCAGAGGCCATTCGGCAATATTTCCTGCATATGCAACCGGCGTTCCTGCGTATGCCGGCCGAGCGCCCGGTGACCATTCACAAGGGACACAAGATTGAGTGGTATACCGCCTCTCCGGCGGACCTGACGGACTACGGCATTCCTGAAGGAGCATTTGTCGTCGGTTGCACGGCAAACTACCGGCCGCGCAAGGGAATCGACTACCTGATCGATGCCATCGAGGCATTGCCCGGTGACGTGCAGATACACCTTTTACTCGTCGGCCACATGGACGCCAAGAAACTGACCGCGCGTATCGAGAGAAGCCCGATCCGCGATCGCATCCACCGCGTCGGGCACGTCAACAACGCGCCCGAGCTGAGCGCAGCGTGCGATGTGTTCTGCATGCCTTCCACCAAACGAGAAGGACTCGCGAGAGCCATCATCGAAGCGATGGCGTACCGGGTTCCGCCTGTCGTAACCGATGCCGGGGGCAGCCCGGAACTGGTCGTCGACGGGGTGTCCGGCTTCGTCGTTCCTCCACGGGACGCACAGGGCCTCGCCGATGCGATCGAAAAACTCTACCGCAACAAGGAGTTACGCGAACGCATGGGGGCAGCGGCCCGCGAGCGCATTGCGACAGACTTTCGCAACGAGGATACTGTCAGAAAGACGATCGCCCTTTACGAGGAGCTCGTGCCGGAACCGGATTGAGGAGTTACGCATGGCGGATCATGCAGAAACCAATCGCGATGAAATGCCGTTTGTCGCGCCCTGCCGCAAGCTATCGCCCTGGGCGCCGTTCAGGTGGGTAAAGTTGGGCATCAGGGACCTGATGCTGGCCCCGCAGCACAGTATGGCGTACGGCCTGACGGTCGCCATCATGATCGGTACGGTCTGCCTGCTTGCCTGGTTCCGCGGAAGCCAATGGTTCATGTTCGCAATGCTGGGTGGATTCGTCTTTATTGCACCACTGACCTGCATTGGTTTGTATGCGATTAGCGCGCAACTCGAGCGCGGACAGGAGGTGCTCATGGCACGCAGTGCCCGAGCGGCCTGGAAGCGTCACTTCGGCAATGAAATGATCTTCGCGCTGGCGTTGCTGGTCATTTTTCTCGTGTGGGCACGCGCTGCCGTGATGGTCAGCGTGTTCTTTCCGACCGAAGGCGACCCGACGGTCGGCGACTGGGTCGCCTATCTCGGCTTTGGTTCGGCCATTGGGGCCGTGTTTGCCACCGTTACATTTTCGGCGAGTGCTTTCTCACTACCGATGATCATGCACCGGGACGTCGACAGCGTGACGGCCATCGTGACATCCGTAAATGCCGTGCTGCGTAACAAGATGGCGATGCTTGTCTGGCTGACGATTGTTGTCGTTTTGCTGCTGATCGGTGTCGCGACCGCGTTCGTTGGCCTGATCGTTATCGTACCCGTCATCGGCTACGCCGCATGGCACAGCTACCTCGAGACGATCGACGCCGATGAGTTTCCTCGCCATGAAGTGGGCATTACGTCGGTACCGCGGCAGGATGCATAAGGCTTTTATTATTCTCTCCTGAATGGTTTTGGATTCGATTAGCAATGCCGACTCGGCTCGGCAGCAAGCGGGCGTTTACCTGCACCTGACCTCACTGCCCGGCCCATATGGCATTGGGGAGATCGGTGCGGCTGCCCGTGCCTTCGTGGACACGATGCGAGAAATGGAGCTGTCCGTCTGGCAGTTCCTGCCACTCGGGCCAACAGCGTACGGCGATTCGCCATACCAGCCCTTGTCAACATTTGCCGGCAACGAGAT
>JAACFG010000132.1 GCA_009937605.1 Gammaproteobacteria bacterium
CTTACCAGTTGGAGCAAACATAATGTATGCGGTTTTTCGCAGCGGCGGTAAACAGTACCGCGCGGCTAAAGGTGATGTCCTGCGTCTCGAGAAAATCGAGGCCGATGAGGGCGCCACGATCAAGTTCGACGAGGTTCTCCTCGTTGGTGAAGGCAGCGACATCAAGGTCGGCAGCCCGCTGCTATCCGGCAGTACGGTAAGCGGCAAGGTCGTTCGCCAGGGCAAGACCAGGAAGGTCCCGGTGGTTAAGTTCAAGCGCCGCCAGAACTACCTGCGCCAGGGTTCGCATCGCCAGTTCTTCACCGAGGTGGAAATTACCGGCATTACAGGCGGTTCAGGGAAGGCGGCAGCGCCAAAGAAGGACGCTGACGAGAAGCCCGAGGCCAAGAAGGTAGCGAAGAAACCCGCGGCCAAGAAGCCAGCAGCGAAGAAGAAAGCTGCAAAGAAGCCGGCAGCCAAGAAGAAAGCTGCCAAGAAGCCAGCGGCCAAGAAGAAGGCCGCGAAGAAGAAAGCCGCCAAGAAGTCGGCTGACTAAGGCAATCCATTAACGAAGCCCTGGCATTGCCTGGGTGATGAAACAGACAGGTACACTCAAGTGGCACATAAAAAAGCAGGCGGTAGTAGTAAGAACGGTCGCGATTCGGAAAGTAAACGCTTAGGCGTCAAAATCTACGGCGGTGAGAAGGTCATCGCAGGCAACATCATCGTTCGCCAGCGCGGCACTCGTTTTCACGCCGGCCCGAATGTTGGTTTGGGTCGCGACCACACATTGTTCGCCAAGAAGGACGGACACGTGAAGTTTGAGAAGAAGGGTCCGAAGAACCGGCAGTTTGTGAGCGTCCTGGACGCCTAACAGACTATCGTAGGAGCGGCCATTGGCCGCGATCGCGGCGAGTCGCCGCTCGTACAGGCCGATGGTCACTCCTACAGTTTTCAAAAACCCCGCTCCTGCGGGGTTTTTCGTATTAGAGTGATTGTCCACTAGAATCCAGCCATGAAATTTGTCGACGAAGCAACAATCCGCGTACTCGCGGGCAACGGTGGTCACGGTTGCCTGAGCTTCCGCCGTGAGAAGTTTGTCGAGCGTGGCGGGCCCGATGGGGGGGACGGAGGCCATGGTGGCAGCGTCTACCTCGTGGCTGACACATCGCTGAACACACTTGCCGATTTTCGGGTCGCCCGCAAATTCAAGGGCGAGGGCGGTCAGGGTGGGTCCGGCCGCAACAAAACCGGGCGTTCGGGCGAGGACCTCGAAGTATTCGTGCCGCAGGGTACAGCGGTTCACGACGTGGACACGGGCGAATTGATTTGCGACCTGACCGAAGCGGGGCAACGCCAAATGGTGGCGGAGGGCGGTCGTGGCGGCCTGGGTAACACACGCTTCAAGAGCAGTGTGAATCGCGCCCCCCGCAAGACCACCAACGGGACACAGGGCGAAGCGCGGCATCTGAAGCTCGAGCTCAAGGTGCTCGCAGACGTTGGCTTGCTGGGTATGCCGAATGCCGGCAAATCGACCCTGATAACAGCAATGTCGCAGGCTAGACCGCGCATTGCGGACTATCCCTTCACCACATTGCACCCGAACCTGGGCGTTGTTCGCGTCGGTCAGTTCCAGAGTTTCGTCATGGCCGACATACCGGGCCTGATCGAAGGTGCGTCGGAAGGCGCGGGCCTGGGTATCCAGTTTCTCAAGCACCTGCAGCGCACCCGGCTGTTGTTGCACCTGGTTGATATTGCGCCGATCGATCCAAATGCGGAGCCGGCAAGGGAAGTCAATGCGATCGCCAGGGAGCTCGAGAAATTCTCGGAGGATCTGGCTGAGAAGCCCCGCTGGCTGGTCATTAACAAGACAGACCTGCTCACGCCTCCGGATCTCGAGGTTGCCCGCGAGATGCTACTTGATGAGCTCGAGTGGGATGGGCCGGTTTTCGAGGTGAGCGCGGCCACAGGCGCCGGCACCGAGGCCCTGGGGCACGCGGTGATTCAGGCGCTGGAAGAGATTAAAGAAGAGGAAGAAGCCGAGGGGGCTTAAGCAGAGAGTGCTTTAACCCGGGCGTTCAGACGGCTTTTATGACGCGAGGCTTTGTTCTTGGTAACAATGCCCTTGTTGATCATGCTATCGATGACAGGTACAGCATCCTTGTACGCTGCTGCAGCTGCTTCCTTGTCGCCTGCATCGCATGCATTGACGACGTTCTTAATCTTGGTACGCATCATGGAGCGCAGACCCATGTTGTGCTTACGGGTCTTTTCCGCCTGGCGGGCGCGCTTCTGAGCTGATTTGATGTTTGCCACTGGTATAAACCGTGTCCTGAGTTCAAAGAGCCGCGTATTATTCGCGCCCGAGGGACCATTGTCAATCACATTTGGGGGCCCGATTTTGGGCTACACTTAGCGCCTCATGGATGGCAAAAAACGTATATCTGGCCTTAAGTTAGCGCTTAAGACCTCGGTCGTCAGCGGCATGACGCTACTGTCGCGAATCCTCGGGCTGGTGCGCGATATCGTATTTGCGCGATATTTCGGCGCCGGGCTGCTGATGGATGCGTTCCTGGTCGCCCAGCGCATCCCGAATATGTTGCGCAGATTCTTCGCCGAGGGCGCCTTTTCGGCCGGATTCGTGCCCGTCATGGCGCGCTACAAAGAGCAGCATGGCCCGGAAGAAACCCGTGAGTACCTGGATGCGATGGCCGGCACATTTGCGGTCATATTATTCGTTGTGACACTAATCGGCGTGATCGGTGCGCCGCTCCTCGTGCTGATTGTCGCGCCAGGCTTCGTGAGTGATGGTGGGGACTTTGATCTCGCCGCATTGATGTTGCGGTTCACATTCCCCTATCTCTTCTTCGTATCGCTCACAGCTTTTGCGGGCGGAATTCTGAATACGAACGGTCGGTTCGCCGTGCCAGCCTTTACTCCGGTGATTCTGAACGTGGTGCTTATCGCGGCTGCCGTCTGGGTGGCACCCATGCTGGATCAACCGATCATGGCCTTGGCCTATGCCGTGTTTGTGGCTGGTTTCGCCCAGTTGCTCTTCCAATTGCCGTTTCTTGCTCGTATTCACGCGTTACCGCGTCCCAAATGGCGGCCAGGACACGATGGCGTCAAGCGTGCATTCAAGTTGATGGTGCCTGCGATATTTGGTTCATCCGTCGCGCAGATCAATGTCCTCCTTAGCGGCATCATCGCATCGTTGCTGCCTGTTGGCAGTATCAGCTACCTGTATTACTCGGATCGGCTGATGGAGTTTCCGCTTGGCCTGTTCGGTATCGCGCTGGCAACCGTGACCCTGCCATATCTGTCACGGCTCTGGGCGAACGGAGATCGCCGAGAATTTTCGGAGACGCTTGAATGGTCGATGAGGATAGCGGTTCTTATCGCGGTACCGGCCGCAGTCGGCTTGATCATCCTTGCCGGACCGCTGATTATCACGCTCTTCCACGGCGGCGAGTTCGATTCACGGTCGGTCGAGATGACCGTCCTCGCACTGCAGGCGTACGCGGTCGGCCTGATCGGGTTTTCTTTTGTAAAGGTTCTCGCACCCGCGTTTTTCGCCAGGGAAGATACACGGACTCCGGTTCGTATCGGCATCATCGCATTGCTCGCTAACCTGGTTCTCGGTTCCTCATCGGCCTGGTACCTGAGCAGCAGTGGATTCGCCGGTCCCCACGCGGCCCTCGCAGCTGCAACCTCGTTCGCGGCTGTCCTCAATGCCGTTCTCCTCTACCTCGGCCTGCGCAAGGTCGATGTGATCCGGCACGCGCCCGGCTGGGGCGGGTTGCTGTTGCGCGTTGTGGTTGCCAATGCCGCGATGATTGCCGTACTGCTGCAGCTGCAAAGAGCAGCGACGTGGTGGATGGCGGCTGGACTCCTTGACCGCGTCGTATGGCTCTCCCTTTCGGTCGCTGCGGGCGCAGGTGCTTACTTCGTCGCACTCGTGACGCTGGGGCTCAGGCCGGCCCAGTTTCGCATGAGGCACGACTAGCATGCGGCTCATCCGACACCTGTCCGACCTCCCTTACGATCAGCTAACGGATGGCAGCGTTGTGACGATTGGATCCTACGACGGCCTTCATCCGGGACATCGCAAGTTATTGGACCAGGTGACAAACGAGGCTGCCGATCGCGGTGTGCCATCCGTCGTCATGAGTTTTGAGCCGACGCCGAAAGAGTTCTTTTCAGCGGCGGCTCCCCCGGCCAGGCTTATGCGATTTCGTGAAAAGTTTGATGCGCTCGCGGAGTACGGCATCGACATTTTCTATTGCCCGAGGTTTAGTGCAGCGATGCGCGGCATTACGGCTGATGCCTTCATTCGGCGGGTGCTCGTCCATGGACTGAATGCGCGTCACATTGTGATAGGGGACGATTTTCGGTTTGCGCGCAAGCGCGAAGGTACGATGGCGGAACTTAACCGGGCGGGGCGGGCCCTGGAGTTTACGGTCGAACGCGTCGGGAGCGTTATGGTTGAAGGAATTCGTGTCAGTAGCACAGCAATTCGTGACGCGCTGGCGGCCGGCGACGTGGCCCGCGCGACCGCACTCCTTGGCCACCCCTATCGAATGTCCGGGCGTGTCATTCGCGGCAGACGGGTTGGACGCTCCCTGGGCTACGCGACAGCCAATGTGGACCTTCGGCGGCGCCAGAGCGCGGTAGCCGGAATCTACGCCGTGAGGGTGCATGGCTTACCTGGCGGCCCGGCCGACGGTGTTGCGAGCGTCGGAACGCGCCCGACCTTCGATCTCACCAAGCCTCTGCTGGAAGTTCACCTGTTCGATTTCGACCGCGATATTTACGGCGCGTACATTCATGTCGACTTCATCGAGCACCTGCGCGACGAGGAGCGCTTCGAATCGATCAACGACCTGGTTGCGCAGATGAGGATTGACGAAGAGAATGCACGATTGGCGCTGACGGCAAACATCGCGTAACCGGATATTGAAACTATGGCTGAACCGAATACACAGGGGAACAAACGATTCATCATCTGGATGGTGGTGGCAATTGTCATTGTTGCGGCGGATCAGCTGACCAAGTGGGCGATCGTCGAATGGGTGGCCCTTTACGACAAGGTCCCGCTCAATTCATTCGTCAATCTGACTCATCAGCGCAATCCAGGCGCGGCCTTCAGCTTTCTCGCTGACGCCGGGGGCTGGCAGCGGTGGTTTTTTGTGACGCTCGCTACCGGCGTAAGCGGCGTCATTGCCGTTTGGCTCTGGCGGATTCGGGATCAGGGCCAGGCTGTGCTGGGGGCAGGGCTTGCACTCGTACTCGGCGGTGCCGTCGGCAACCTGATCGACCGGATTATGCTTGGATACGTCGTCGACTTTATCCAGGTGCGGTTTGCTGGCGTGCCGTTTTTCGATCCGTTTCCATCGTTCAACGTCGCCGACGCGGGGATCACCGTCGGCGCGGCATTGTTGATAATCGATGCGTTGTTCTTCTCAGGACGAGAGGAACGTGCGAATACGGAAAAGCAAACGGATTCCTAGCGTTTTCGAACCCAGCAGTTCGTGTCTGGGCCGGACGTCTTCACGCCACGACCGTCAAGCGTAAATGTCAAACACTTGGTTGCCTCACTGCCGCCGAGCTGATAGGTAGCAGTCGCACTGAAGTTGCTTGCCGAGGCTGCGGTTACATCGACCACATAGGACCCGGAGTCGGTTGTGAACGGGTCATTTGCGAAGCCGAGATCGGTCATGTCGGCGCTGAATGTGTTGTTATTCAGGTAGAAGCGTTCCTGGTTGGTCGCCAGCTGCAAAAGCGCAGCGCGGGCTTCATTGCGCTTTGCGCGCGCCGCGTATTCACGGTAGTTGGGGAAGGCAACGGCTGCGAGGATACTGACCACGACCACGACGATCATGAGTTCGATGAGCGTGACGCCACGCATGTGCTTTCGCATTTGCATATCAGTATTCCCGTAACGAATTGGTTCCTGACGAGTATGGGGGTTCCGGGCGCGACGCGCCCGGAACCATGCCACATTCTATTCGATTCCGTCCTGTGTCCAGAGTGTACGAACCGGGTTGTTCTGGAAACCAGGATCAAAACACTCGACACCGATACAGCCGATCGGCGGGGGCGCGCACTCGGCGCCTGTGCAGTTCGGGTCATCGGGACTCGGGAACAGGAATTGCGGCGAAGGAGCAATACCGCCCTGGGCCAGCTGTGTGCGACGTGCTTCGTCCTCGCCGCCGACAGGGATGTTACCGAGGTCTTCGAGAATCGGATCGCCATTCAGGATGCTGACACGCCACAGGAAATTCGTACCCTGGCCGACGTTACAGGCGGCTGCGCCCGTCGTGTCTGGCGTGAAGGATACGAAAAACACCTCGTTGTTGAACGTGACCGAGTCGGCCAACACCATCTGGTTATCAGGCAACGTCAGTCTCCAGCCGGCGTCCGCTTCCGTGATATTTACATCTACACGACCAGTGACGTCGACAAGATCCAATCTGTCAATGGGCGTGTAGTTGTTGTAGTCATCCTGCGTCAGAGAGTTGAAAATGTCAGGGTCGCGCAACGAGTAGAACTCGTCTGTCGCACTCAAATCCAGCGGGTGTGCGCGGTAGCCTGAGCCAATACTCACCGAGATGAAGCGACGATTCTGGCGTTCATCGGCGAACATGGCAACGTCAGGTGAATTGTAGAATCGACGTGTGTCTGCTGCGCTTGGAGTATCTCCAGAGTGATCTTCGCCACCGAGCTGAGCGATGACACCGCCCGCAACCAGTGAACCGACCGGGTCGCCGTTGGCAATATCAAAGCGCAGGATCTGGCCACCCATGTCAGCGGCGTACATACGATCGGCAAGACCGTCACCGTTGATGTCGATGACCTTGATCCGCGTCGGGATAGCACGGGTCATCGTGCCAAGTTCCAGATCGGCACCGGAGTCCGTGTAACCAGCGCGCCAAACCGTTGCGCCAGTCAGCAGGTCAAGCATATGTATGCCTGCACCGACGCCATCCGGGGCCGTGTTGAACGCCGCTGTGTCATTGACGCCGTCATAGCCGCCGCCAATCACGGCAACTGCGTTGAAGGCGTTCTGCGTCACATCCGATATATCGACACGAGTAACGACAGGTGCTGACCAGCTTTGCCCGCCTTGATCGAGTACGCGCTCCCAGACCAGGACAGGATTATTCTTGTCCGTGACATTGAGCATCCTGTAGGTGGATCCGCCACGACGCATGCCGAACAGGATCAGCGCTAAATCGCCATCAACTGCCTCGATCTGGCCGTCACCGTCCACGTCTCGGAGGACCGGAACGATATCTCCATCGATGCCGTACATCTTGTAGTTCATCTCGGGGTCCTGATAGAGAGTGGCCATACGTGGCAGCAGCTCCTTGGGTACGTAGGACCAGAGCTCCGCGCCAGTCGTCCCATCAATAGCGTGCAGGTAGCCGTCGTTGGTCGCCGTGTATACGACCGAAACCGGGTCTTGCACTGTGCCGCCGTAAACGACCGCGGCCGGGCGTGCGTGCAATGGATCGCCCATCGCATTACGCACTGTCGTGTCCGGGTCACCGTCGATGTCGAGTACGTCCACGCCGCGCATCCAGTTGATGACGTCAGTTAACTCCGGACCACCCGTGACGATGCCGAAATCGGCCGGCGTGTACATGTCGATGTTGCCAACAGAGATGGCATTGCTGGCGCCCGACAAGGTGCTGTCAGAGCCGTTGTCCGTGAACAGGCGGCGGTCGGCCGGGGCAGGCAGCTCGTTGGCTGCTCCGCCCAGAAGGACGTCGTTGCCATCGGCCTGGCCAGATGTCCAGAAGGAGCGGGCCGTCGGATAGAAGAAGCCTGTACCCGGGTCAACGGCATCGGCATCCAGGGCGTCGACGATCTTGCCGCCCTTGATTCGATAGGCCTTGAGGTTGCCAGGCCAGTGCGCATTGCCGCGCGCGCCAAACATCGTCAGGTAGACGTCGTTCAGGTTTCGCGTCCGGTTAAATGTATTCACCGAAACAGCAGGCGCCGTATACGAAAGCGCACGTTCTTCAACCTGAGAGACGATCGCCGTCAGCGCGACGAGCAGCGAGTCAGTATCGTCTGCAAGCAGGTACTGACCGCCTGACAGGCGTGCCGTGTCCTCCAGAATCGGAATGTTCTGAGAGAAGGCAATCGTGTGCGTAACTACGGACTGGCGGCCATTAAGGACCGGGTTGATGTCCTTCTTCGACAGGTATTCACCCACGTCGTCGAGGCAGGCGCCATTGCCCGTGCCCGTGCAACCGGTGCGGCCGTCGAGCGTTGCGCTCCACTCCGGAAGCTGTCCGAGAAGATTAGGCGTGTCAATGTCTTCGGTCGGCTGACCATCACTGATCAGCACGTTGAAGTTCTTGGAACAGGAAAGCATATCCGGACGGTCGTAGACATTAACCGGATCTGTGGACGAGAATGCATCCGGATCGGTTGTGTGCTGAGTGATTAATTCACCATAGTGCGCTGGCAAGCCCTGCCAGTAGAGCGCGGTCTCGAACAGTGTTTCTGACAACGGCGTCCAGCCATCATCATCAAGCGCGTCGATCTGTGCATTCAGCGAGGCCCTGTTCGTATCGAGGTCGATCGGCGCCTGGATGATGACGCCGCCTTCGACGTTATTGAAGCGCATCAAGCCGACATTCATGTCGTTGACGGAGTTGAGAACCTTCTTGGTCGCATTCTTCATGATCTGCGAACGAGACAAATCTTCCGTCGCCGGATCGTTTTGGTAATTGAGGTAGTTGCCGTCATGAATCGTATAGGTCGTGCTCTTGCCAGAGCTGCCCCAGGCGACTTGCTGCGCCAGTTCTGATGTCCACGGATCAAACACCGAACCCGAACCCGATACTGCGTATACCTCCAACGGATTTACTCCGCCGTTTTCACCGTGCAATGAGCTATCAGACTGACATTCGACCGGGTTGAAGTTGATTCCTGGTTCGAGCTCGAGCCATTCCAGCAGGCCACCAGCATTTGACCGGTATTGAACCAACACGCCAGTGTAGGCACCGACGCCTGCGATCTGGATCGACGCATCGTCGCAGTGCCAGGCGCCTTTGGCGAT
>JAACFG010000133.1 GCA_009937605.1 Gammaproteobacteria bacterium
TGGCCGGCGACGTTCTATCCGGGTGACCAGTTGACCGAAATCGACTTTGAGTACATTCGTGATACGTCGTATGAAGAGACGGCAATTTATGGAGAGTTGACGTACCACTTTACCGATGCATTCCGCCTGACGGGTGGTTTCCGCTGGTTCGATAACACAACCGTCAACGATACGATACTTGGATTCCCATTGGTTGTGGGTTGGACGTCACCGTCGGCGCCACAGTCGACGGACAGCGACGATGATGTGCTGATCAAGCTGAACGCCTCGTATGATCTGAACGATTCGAACATGCTCTATGCCACGTACTCGGAGGGTTATCGTCACGGCGGCGCGCAAGCGGTACCGAGTTTTGAAAATAGCGACCCATTTGGCGAACCGAATGCTGAGGCCATTCGTACCTTCGGTTCGGATACCGTCGAGAATATTGAACTCGGTGTTAAAGGTGCATACGACAGTTTTCGCTACACGGTCTCTCTGTTCCAGGTTGACTGGAGTGACCCGCAGTTGAATACCACGTCCGCCGTGTATGGGTTCTACCTCGCGGCAAACGGTGACGAAGCTTCCACGCAGGGCATCGAGCTCGAACTGGAAGGTCAATTAGGGGATAGCTTTCACTATCGACTGGGATACACACACCTGGACGCAGAACTGGATAGCGATTTCATCAGCCCGCAGACAGGTGGCGTTGTCGCACCAGCCGGTTCATTGCTACCCGGGGCTCCGACTGATGTCCTTAGCCTGAGTTTCGATAACACATGGGAGCTTGGTAGCGATATGAGCCTGATTGCGGGTTTGAGTATTTATAACCAGAGCAAATCTGATGCTTATATCGATAATACGAGCACGTTGAACGAAGTGTATTCGTCATTTTCGCTGATTGGCGCAACTGTGACACTTGCTGGCGAAAAATGGTCTGCCCAACTCTACGGCAAGAACCTGGGAGATGAAGCCGCACCGACCGGCGGTTTCCCGTCAAGCTACTGGAGTTATGACACCGGCGTCTTCGAGAATTGGTACGGAAATGGCAATCGGCAGTTCATCGTCCAGCCGCGTACTATCGGATTGCGTCTGTCGTACAACTTCTGATAGATGCCCAACCAGCCAAAGCCCGGTACATCGTGCCGGGCTTTCCTGTATGTAATGCCGCAGACTGGTCGCGAACTTGCTAAGGTTTGAACCGGTCGGACGACAGAGCAATCATGAATTTAAGCCAGTCAAACAGATCAGTCCCAGCTGCGGCAAGGTCGCTTGATGAGCGTGTCTGGAATCACATCGAGAACAATGAAGTCAGAGAGGCTATCGATAACTGCGAGCGGCTGAATAAGGACTATCCGGGTTTTGCGCCAGGTTGGAACACGGCGAGCCATATCGCCATGCGCGCCAACAAGCCGCTGTTGGCACTTGCCGCGATAGAAAAGGCGCTGGCCCTGGACCCTGAGAACACCGCGTGGCTGTTGCAGGAAGCAACCTGTCTATCGAGGCTGG
The DNA here is from genome assembly GCA_009937605.1 of Gammaproteobacteria bacterium. Classification (GTDB taxonomy): domain Bacteria; phylum Pseudomonadota; class Gammaproteobacteria; order Steroidobacterales; family Woeseiaceae; genus UBA1847. The sequence goes on from JAACFG010000133.1 coordinate 1,489, forward strand.
GACAGTTGGAGCAGCTTGCCGAAAAGGTGGCGCTGCTGAAAAAGCGCAAATTGAAGACGGTTTACCAGCTTTCCGCTCTTGGCATGCTCCTGACCCAGCTGGAACAGCGCGCGGAGGCCGTCAAGTACTACGAGCGCGCCGCAGCTATGCAGCCGAACGAGGCAAAGCACTACTACAATATTGCGTGCCTGCAGCGCTCACTTGGTGACCTCGAGGCTGCAGAAAGCAATTTTGACAAGACGATCGAGCTGAACACCACAGACTACGAGGCGTTCAAGCTGCGCTCGGATCTGCGTAGCCAGACACCGGAAAATAACCACGTCGATTCACTCGCGGCGATGCTCGAAAAGGGTATCGATGACCCTCGAGGAGCAGTACAAGTCTGCTTCGCGCTGGCCAAGGAACTTGAGGACCTTGGCGAGTCTGAGCGGTCATTTCATTACCTGAAAATGGGTGCAGACGCCCGGCGCAGCCTGATGAAGTACGACGTCAGTCGTGACGTTAGTACGATGTCGGTCATTCGGGATACCTTCGGGCCGAATCTGTTTGATGGTTCGATTCCCGGGCATGACAGCCCGGAGCCGATCTTTGTTCTTGGGCTACCGCGAACGGGAACAACGCTGGTCGAGCGCATTCTTGCGAGTCACAGCGATGTCTATGCCGCCGGCGAGCTGAATAATTTCTCGCTGCTGATGTCTCAACAGGTGAAACAGCTGGCCGGTGACAAGAAACTGACTCGAGATGAGATGGTGCAAATGTCGGCCAAGCTCAACTTCCAGGATCTGGGAGCGGCATACATAGAAAGTACGCGGCCGCTCACCGGTAGCACTGCACGTTTCATCGACAAGCTCCCACTGAACTATCTGTATGTTGGCTTGATTCACCTGGCGCTGCCAAATGCGAAGATAATCGTCCTGAATCGGGATTCACTCGATACCTGTTACGCAATCTACAAGCAGCTATTCACTAACGCCTATCCGTTTTCGTATCGGCTCGACGAACTCGCTGAATACTACGTTGCCTATCACAGGCTCATGGAGCATTGGCAGACCGTTTTGCCGGGCAAGATACACAAGATCGACTACGAATCCCTGGTCAACGATATCGACGGGGAGTCTCGAAAACTGGTCGAGTTTTGTAATCTTGAATGGCAGGAACAATGCCTTAAATACTACGAGAACAAAGAAGCATCGACGACCGCAAGTACGGTTCAGGTACGACAGCCGGTGTACCAGAGTTCCGTCGGCAAATGGCGCAGAGTGAGAGAACAGATGCAACCCGTCGTTGACATCATTCAGCGCGCTGGAATTGAATTCGACAACGATAAGTAAGACGAATCTAATCAGACTTACAAGGGCAACCCTATGAGTGACCAGGTAGAAGGCGTGACGAGCAGGCGGCTCCCGACGGCTGCGCCGAACGGTGAATTGGCACGCGTACTGCTGGCATTCCTTGCGACGGCCGGCATTTTCTACGTCAACATCATGCCTGCAATTGTCGATGGCCTGATTGAAGGGCTTAACTTCAGCAACCGCGATGCGGGACTCGTTGGTTCCGCCAACACCTACGGTGCGGCGTTTGGTGCCTTTACAGTTGTGTTCTACGTCAAGCGCATGAACTGGCGTCGATCCGCGTACGCGCTTCTCATTGGACTAATTGCGGTGGATCTCGCGTCTATTCTGCTCAAGACACCCGGCGCGCTGATTGCCACGCGTGCGTTCCACGGCTTCATTGGCGGGGCATTGGTTGGCATCGGGTTCGCAGTGATGTCCCGTACCTCCGAAGTGAGCCGGACATTTGGCTACCTCCTTACAATCCAGTTTGGACTTGGCGGTCTTGGGATTATCTACCTGCCATCCCTTGTGCCGATCTTTGGTACCAAAGCCTTGTTCCTGTCGCTGATTGCCTTCAGCACGGTCACCCTGCTGATGCTGCCGTTTCTTCCAGAGTATCCGGCGGGCGAGAATCATCACACCCGTAAGGCAGGGGCTATCAAAGTTGTGCCGGCTGCCGCTGCGCTATTGGCGACTTTTCTTTTCCAGGCCGCCAACATGGGGATATATGCGTACTCCATAGGTATTGGCAAGTTTGCCGGACTAAGTCCGGGTTTCGTAAGCAGCTCTCTCGGAGTGTCGGCCTGGGTCGCGATTTCCGGATCGGTCTTCGTGATTGTGCTTTCCACCCGCTTCGGCCGGCTGCGCCCGGTCGGCCTGGCCATTCTCATTACCGCGGCGGCGACCTGGATGCTGCATTTCAGCCACGTGAACCCGGACAGCTGGGTTTCATCGGTGTATTGGCTGGCGAATGCCGTAATCGCGATTACCTGGGCATTCACAATTTCCTACTTGCTCGGTATGAACGCAGAGTTCGATACAACGGGTCAGATGGCCGCGCTGGGCGGATTCGCGTCGAAGATGGGGATGGCGTCCGGCCCTGCGGTTGCGGCTCTGATTGTGGGCGAGAGTAACTACGGACTGGTAATTAATGTAGCCACCATTGCGTTGATTCTCTGCCTGGTGGTTGTGATTATGCCGGCGCGGATACTGGATTCCGGGGAATAGAACCTCGGTTTTCTCGTATGACAATTCTCAGGCGTTCCCGTATAAAACGACCCTGTGAAACGCGTCTCATTCATAGTTGCAGCCGCAGCGCTGATGTTCGTCGGGAGTCCCGAGGCTGCCGAGCGCAAGCCGTTGTTCCAGGACCACACCGTACTGAAGGCGGTTCTCACCGCCCCGATTGCCCAGACCTATGCGCAACGAAGCTCAGACGTTCGTCTCTATCATCCCGGTCAGTGGACGTACATCGATGCTGATGGTGAATCGCAGCGACTTGATGTCTCGACTCGCATACGCGGAAATTTTCGGAGGGAGTACTGTGAGCTCCCGCCGATTCGCCTGAATTTCAAGAAATCGCAAGTCAAAGGCACATTGTTTGCCGGGCAGGACAAGTTGAAACTCGTGTCGCCCTGTCAGAATGGCCTGGAGTCACAGCAGAAGCTGTTGCTCGAGTATCTTGCCTATCGAACGCTCGAGATTCTGACCGACTACAGTTTCGGCACGCGCCTGATACGGCTGAGTTATGTGGATACCGACGACAAAAAGAAATCGTGGACCGACCTTGTGTTTGTCGTTGAGGATGACAGTGATGTTGCCAAGCGGCTGAAAATCGACAAGGTTCGCGTCGCGTCGAACCAGTTCGAGCAACTCGACAGGCCCACGACGGCGTTGGCCGAGCTATTCCAGCTGCTGATTTCCAATCACGACTATTCCGTCCTGAAAGGACCGGACGATGAATACTGCTGTCATAACTCCGAGATGTTCACGCGCAAGGAGGCGGCCGATAAGAGGATCCCGATACCGTTCGACTTTGATATGTCGGGTCTCGTCAATGCGAACTACGCGTCGCCGCCGGCACATCTTCCGATACGACTTGTGCGGACACGATTTTACCGCGGGCTCTGCCAGCCGGACGATGTCATGCAGGATACTGTCGCACACATGCTGTCCAAGAAAAACGAGATCCTCTCCCTGTTTGAAAATCAAGAAGACCTGAGCAGATTGACACGGAACAGGTCCCTTTCCTATGTAGGAGAGTTCTTCGAGATCCTGGAGGACGAGGCCGCATTCCAGGAGGAAGTGCTCGATCGTTGCCGCGGTCGTGATCGACTCGACAACATGTTGGCCGCGGAAGCGGAAGCAGCGAAGGACTAGAGGTTGGACATAGGCCCGTTCGGGTCGACCCGGGCTGCTTTTTCACGTGCTTTTTCGGCCTTGCGTCTCTTGCGCAGGATCTTCTGTTGGACGATATGCTGCGATTCCAGGCCATCTCCGAAAGCACAGACCATGATCGACGCGTAGTTGAAGAACACGGTTATTACAACGGCGATTTCGATCGACTTGACTCCCGCTGCGATGCCGACACCGATCGAGGCGAGAATGAACAGGGTGTCGAACGTGTCGTTCAGGGCCCGCCGGAAACGTACGCCGGCGACAATTCCAGCGAGACTGAAAGCCAACGCCAGGCTGTGCTGAACGACTGTCACGATGCCGGCAACGACGGCAGGCAAAACCAGCGTCGTCGTGTCGATCGAATGATCGTAGACGCTGTCCGTGTGAATGGCCTTGTAGACCCACGAAACCGGCAACATAAGGAGGAGGGTGCAACTCATCGCCCAGATCAATGATGTCGCTTCCAGCAGCCACGCGGGGCCTCGAGCAAGACGCGCGCGCGTGTTCTCGGTGACGATATCCTCAATCTCTTCGTCGTCGGCACTCAGGAGTGCCTCTTCAAGATCGTAGATGCTCGACGTCCCGAACTCGGAGATTTCGCCGACACCGCCCAGCGGTAGAGTCTCAAGGAGTCCGGGGTTGAAATGAACTGCCACTGCAAGGGTTCCAAAGAGCACGATGTAGTACAGGGTGATCTTCACGAGCATCTTCAACAGGACGTTGCGATGCCTGGGGATATGTTCGCCGAAGCTTTCCTGTTTCGCCATGGTGCAACCATAGGTTGTATTACTGATAATGGCAATCACCCACACTGCTAGAATGTTCCTGAGTCCATCCGGAGATTTCGCATGACGAAACCCAAAGCGATTCTCGCCACGACAAGCAAGGAAATTCGCAAGCACGCGCAGGCGGCCCGTGGTCAAACCGATCGGGATATTATCCTTGCGCCGGTGGATTTTTCGGACCATTCGGAAGCGGCCCTGATTCAGGCTGCCGAGTTTGCCGAGATGATGCCGGCAACGTTGATCGTCTTGCATGTCGTGCATGATCCGGGCGAAATGCCGGGCTATTATTCGAAGCTCATAAAGAAGAAAAAGGTCACCCGGATCCAGGACATCGCGGCCGAAGCGTTTGACGAGTTCATGGATCGGGTTAGTGATGAAAACCCACGTCTCGATTGTCTGCGCACGGCAGACCGGCTGATGGTGACCGGGCTGCCGGTAACGCGCATCCTGGAATTGGTGAAGTACCTGGACCCGATCATGGTTGTCATGGGGAGTCAGGGCCGTACAGGTTTGAAACACCTGGTCATCGGATCGAAGGCCGCCCAGATTGTGCAACTCTGTCCTGTGCCGGTAACGATCGTCAAGAAACCGGACGACGTGGACTAGATGACCACGGCATCTGTACTCCTGATGGCGGTGAACCTCGCTGGCGGGCTCGCGCTGTTCCTGTTCGGTATCGACCAGATGACCGAGGGCCTGAAGTCCGTGGCGGGCGAGCGGATGAGGAGTGTCCTGGCGCGGCTAACGTCGAATCGTTTCATGGGGGCCATGACCGGCGCCTTCGTAACATCCATTATCCAGTCTTCATCGGTTACCACGGTGCTTGTGGTCGGATTCACAACTGCGGGCCTGATGTCGTTCGCGCAGTCGATTGGCGTAATCATGGGCGCCAATATTGGTACGACGATCACCGCCCAGATTGTTGCGTTCAAGGTTACCAAGGCGGCGTTGTTCATGGTTGCTGTCGGTTTCAGCTTCCTGTTCTTCGGCAAGAAGAGCCCCCTGAGGCATCATGGCGAAATCATCATGGGGCTGGGCCTTGTGTTCTTCGGCATGAGCATCATGAGCGACGCAATGCAGCCACTGCGGACGTTTCAGCCATTTCTCGACTTCATGGCGGCCATGGAAAACCCGTTTCTCGGGATTTTGGTCGCGGCCGCATTCACGGCATTGGTGCAATCGTCATCGGCGACGACTGCAATTGTCATAGTGATGGCTGGCCAGGGGTTTATTACGCTGCCGGCAGGTATTGCCCTTGCGTTCGGTGCCAACGTCGGAACCTGCGTCACCGCATTGCTCGCGGCGATTGGTAAGCCACGCGAAGCACTTCGTGCGGCCGTTACTCACGTCCTGTTCAACATTGCCGGCGTCCTGGTCTGGCTCGCGTTCATTGATCAACTGGCGCATCTCGTGACGACGTTATCGCCCACCAATCCGGAGTTGTCGGGTACGCAGCGACTGGCTGCGGAGGCGCCTCGACAGATCGCCAACGCTCATACGATATTCAATGTTGCGAATACGTTTATCTTCATCTGGTTCACGACACTGATCGCGCGGCTCGTCGAGTGGATGGTTCCAGACAAGCCACTCGAAGAAGAAGTCATCATATCTGCCCGCTACCTCGATCAGGATCTACTCTCGACGCCTTCATTGGCCCTGGATATGGTCAGGCGTGAGATTCGGCACATGGGTGAACACGTGACCGAGATGCTGGCCGCAATCATGCCGGCAATCCTGCATGGCAGCGCGTCATCACTGCGCGAATTGCAGGAAATCGATGAACGTGTGGACATCCTGCATGCAGAAATCGTCATCTACCTGGGCAGGATCAGTCAACGCGAGCTAACTGAAAAACAAACCGCGGAACTCGTGGGACTCATGGACGCTGTCAACGATCTCGAGAACATCGGGGATGTGATTGAAATGAACCTGGTTGAACTGGGACGACGCCGGATTGGGAAGGGCGTTGCCATTAGTCAGCCAACGCAGGTGGTGTTGACCGATTTCCACCAGGTCGTGATGGACGCCGTGGCGGCGGCGATTCGGGCAGTCGGCGAGGACAGTTACGAAGATGCGCGATCAGTTATGGATATGAAGAAGGAAATCATGCGCATCACTAATTCCGCGGCCACCCATGAGGCGCAGCGGCTGGTTGCCAATGAACCGCATCGAATAGAGGCCTATACAGTGGAGATGGACATCGCCGAGAAGTTGCAGCGGATCTTCTATTTCGCCAGGCGCATGGCCAGAACGATTCAGCCCGATGAATGAGCCTGTCGGCGGTGGCGCTCGGCGACTACTTGCCGGCGCCCGCGATTACGTCGTCAATATACTGGCGCCAGGTGTCATTTTCGTCCGGGTCCCAAATAGCATGCATGTCTTCTGCAGCTTCGTCCTCGGGCACGTTCTCGACAACAACCTGGTACATATAGGTAATCGCTGACGCGCGGTAGTTTGCGGCGCACTGCACGAGTACGTGGTCGTCCTGATGTTTGTCCATCACTTCGACGAAGCGCTCAAAATCCTTCGCCTTCGGATCGCGCCATTCGATCGGGATGTTTATCCATTCGATACCCTGATCGGCAAACCGCTCTTCTTCTTCGGCCGGTGCGTCATCGCGAAGATTGATAACGACATTCACACCTTGCTCTTTCAACGCTGCTGCTCCGCCATCGAGAAGGTGACCACCGGTCACGAGTTGATCATTCACCCGGTGATAGTTCATCACGGGCCCGGAATGCGGGTCTTCTTGCGCACCGGCGAGGCTGGAGAACAACAGGCCCAATGAGGCGGCTGCGACAAGGGCGGACTTGCTCAAAGTTGTCTTCGACACGGAACGGACTCCTCAATTCAAATGCTTGGATGCGGCTATTCTAGTGAAAGATGGATCGCCGATCCAAAAAGGGTAATCGAAGACCCGTGCATCAGTGGTTTTAGCGCCGCACCTGCTGCCCTTCGGTGATCTGCGTGACAGGGAATTCCTTACCGATGTAGAGTTTGATATCGAGACGCGCAAGTTGCGGGATCACGACTAGC
>JAACFG010000134.1 GCA_009937605.1 Gammaproteobacteria bacterium
GTCGGGATGCAAGCGCAAGATCGACGCGCGATCGTGACAGAAGCAGCCGCGGGCGCAATAAATAGGCTATTTCAGATGATCCCAGGCGGAGGCGGGCAGCAGCCCGCCTTCGCTGCGCTACGTGCCAGCACCTAGTGCATTGTGGGTGACCGCAATAGGGTCCGGAAAAGCGTTGGCGTAAGATTTCGGCATAACATCGCGAAACTATCTCCATGAGCTACGCGATGAGTCCGCTGTCCGGAGATCCAGGCGCTTGAGTGTCGAGTTGCAGCCGGTAGTCGAAATCATGAGACCTTCCGAACAGGTCCGTGAACTCTCCACGTTTGTCCCCGGAGCTACAACCGACGAGCTGCTGCATAACCTGTTGTCCAACCTCACGGGTCTACTTGGCGCGCGCCGCGCATATGTCACGGAAATAGCCCGCGAAGGTGTTTCCCGCACCATCGCGTCCTGGGAGGACGGCGAGCGGGGCCCGGTGCGAGAATATGCCATCAGCGGTACCCCCTGCGCTTCTGTGATGCGTCACGGGATCCACGTTGTCGATTGCGAACTTGCGTCACGCTACGACCTCCCGGAGTCGAGCCTCGGCCATGGCTGCGAGAGTTTCATCGGAAGCCCAATCGCTGACCACGACGGTGATCGCATTGGCCAGTTGTGTGTGTTCGGCGCAAAACCGCTACACGACGCCGAGATGGCTAGCGCCTTGGTCTCTCTTGCTGCAGTTCGTGTGTCGGCGGAACTTGAGCATCGGCGCCATGAAGCCGAATTGTACCGATCAGAAGCGTATTCAAAAGCGATCATCGCGGCAGCAGCGGACGGCATCATAACCGTCGACGCGAAGGGGCGGATCGGTTCGTTCAACCGGGCGGCGGAGAAGATGTTTGGGTACGCCGCTGAAGAGCTAATAGGCCAGGATATTCACGTGCTCGTACCCGAGCCATTTCGTAGCAAACACGCGGGCTATGTCGCCGAGTTTGCCTTGACGGGGAAGTCCAGCATTCTGGGAACCGGCCGCGAAGTTCCGGCTCGGCGCAAGGACGGTTCGGTTTTCCCGATACACCTTGCCGCGAGCGAGATTGTACTTGAGGGCGAGCGCTGTTTCGTTGGAATTATCAGAGACATCTCGGAGCAGAAAGCTGCAGAGAGCTCGTTGAAGGAGGCCGAGAATCGCTTCCGTGCAGTCTTCGACCAACGACTTCAGCTGGTAGGCATCCTCAGTGTCGATGGTATCGTGCTGGAGGCCAACCAGATGTCACTTGATTTCGCCGGTCTCGAGCGCGACATGGTGGTAGGACGGGAGTACTGGGAAACGCCGTGGTGGAAGCATTCGCCGAAGCTGCAGCGCCGCATGCGCAGCGCCGTTGCCGCGGCGGCGAAAGGAGCGACGCGAACCCTCGAGGCGACGTGCATGCGTGCCGACCGGGAGCTCGCCACTCTGGAGTTTTCCGTGCGGCCGATCATGGACAAAGCCGGTGACGTCGTCTTCCTCGTCGCTGATAGCCACGACATCACTGAGCATAGGTTGGCGGAAGAGGAAGCGCGGCATCATCGCGAGCGTATCGCGCATGTTTCGCGCTTGAGTACGCTCGGAGAGATGGCAGCCGGCATTGCTCATGAGATCAACCAGCCGCTCACGGCCATTTCGCTGTTCGCCCAGGCAGGCAGGCGCCTGATCGAGGCCGAGGATTTCGAAAAGATGGGCGACGTGTGCCATAAGCTGAATGAGCACGCGCTTCGGGCCAGTGACGTTGTGGAGCGCATGCAGGCCATGGCGCGGCAAAGCGAGAGTAAGAAGGATATCCTCGATTGTAATGAACTGATCAGCACTGCGGTCCGACTGGCAGAGTCCGAGGCGAGAATCCGCGATATCGAGGTCGAACTCGAGAAGGGGAATGATCTGCCACCGGTCTATGTCGATGGCGTTCAGATTCAGCAGGTTGCACTTAACCTGTTACGTAATGGAATGGAGGCGATGCTGGCGGCCAATTGCTGCGGGGACAAAACGATCGTGATCCGCACGCGGGTCCTCAACGAGAAAGAGGTTGAGATTTCCGTCACCGATTGTGGCTACGGCGTCCCGGAAAAAAATATCGATAAGCTTTTTACGCCATTCTCGACGACCAAGAAGTCGGGAATGGGTATGGGTTTGTCTATCAGCCAGGCGATCATAAGAGCGCATGGAGGTCGCATCGGCTTTCGCAATAACGACACTCGCGGGGCGACCTTCTGGTTCACCCTGCCGGCGGCAAACAGAGAGTCTAACGATGAGTAGTGACCAGACCGTATTCGTTGTCGATGATGATGAGGGCGTACGTGAGGGGCTTAGCCTGTTGCTTTCAACCGTAGGTCAAACCTGCGAACTCTATGCGTCGGCCCATGACTTTCTCCACAAGTATGAGAATGGCAAAGGTGGCTGCCTGGTCCTGGATATCCGGATGCCGCGAATGACCGGGCTGGATCTGCAGGAGAAACTCATCGAAATGGGGTCCAGGCTTCCAGTCATCTTTATTACTGGCCATGGTGACATTCCAATGGCGGTCGAGGCTATGCGACGTGGCGCGGTTGATTTCATTCGCAAACCGTTCCGCGAGTACGACCTGCTGGATCGAATAAACGAGGCGCTTGCCGTGAGCGACGAGGCGCGACGAAGAACGCTGGATCGCCAGGCGCTCGATGAGAAGCTTTCTTCACTATCGAATCGGGAATGGGAGGTCTTCGAGCGAGTCGCAAATGGCGACATGAACAAAGTCATCGCCGCGGACCTCGGCATTAGTGAGAGGACGGTTGAAGTCCATCGCGGACAGGTGATGCGAAAACTTGACGTTACTACGCTTGCACAGTTGGTCCGCGTAAAGATCGAGTCAGAACTTGGCGCCGAGGTTGACTCGCGCCAGCCGCAGAATCTTACGAGGTAGTCCCAATACAAAGGCACAGGTCGTTGTGGTCATAATCTGCCCACTGACTCACTCAGTTTCGAGTAGCGGCCTTTGAAATCAGAAGAGTTTGTTGTCCACGTGGTGGACCCGGATCAGGCAATCGCCGAGGGACTGGCGACCTTACTCAATACCTATGGGATCGAGGTCTGTTCGTATCCGGACGCAGAGACTTTTCTCGATACCTGGTCCCGACTACGTCCCGGACACTGTTGCCTGCTGGTCGAAGCCGAGCTGCCGGGCCTGAGTGGTCCGGCGCTTGTACAAATACTTCTTGATGAGTTCGCCGACCTGCCCGTTCTGCTGCTGATCAATACGTCCTCCCCCCAATTGATCGAAACGGCACGAAGATCGAGCAGGTTCGGCGTCATCGAGAAACCCTTCCTCAACGGCACGCTGATCGAGCACGTTCTGCGACTCCAGCAAGCGGCGTAAGCAAGCGCCCATCTGTGGGCAGCCACAGGTCGTTACGGGGAACATCCAATTTTCAGTTGCATCTCCCGGGAGCAGGATTGCTCCTATCGTCAGCATGCCATTGCTGAATCGATAAACAGAAAATACAAGATTGCGGGAGAAGATCGTGAATATTCGATGGCCGACATTGATAGCGTCAGCTCTGGCACTGGCCTGTATGACCACAGTCAGCGCAGACGATGGGGAAAAAACGCTAAAAGAGATGACCGGCGGTAGTACCGATGGCCATCTTACGGTGGCACCGGAAGACATCGGGCATACCATCTCCGACGCCGAGCACGCGTTCACCGACATGATGAAGTTCTATGTGCCGGTTCAGCTGGCCAGCGGCGGTGACGAAGCTACCGAAAATGTCATCCCGGGCGTCTACAACAACATTGACGGCGAACCGGTGGAAACGGTGCTTTTCGCGAAACCCCTGGTCAGCGTCTACATCTACGGACCGACGATTCCCGTTGAAGATACGGCCTTCGCGCACAGCTTCATGGATGTGTTTGCAGCGGTCAGCCTTGATGACGGCCTGACTACGAAGAAGACGAACATTTCGCAGCACGCGAACCTGAGCTCGTTTACGCTCGGCGTGGACGGTGTTGGCGATCGTCACGACGGTGGCGACCATGAGGTTCCGGCCGATCATAACCAGATCGAGAAAGACGACGGGCTTATCGCCTTCCATGCAAAGGGAATGGATTATCCCTACGCGAACGAATGCACTGAATGCCATGGACCTGCGCTGCAGGGCGGTCACCACAACGAGCCGTCTTGCTACAGCTGCCATGGACCCGTGTGGAAGGAAGATGCGCCGGACGGAATCATGGTGGTCTTCATCGACGAAGCAACCGTCAAGACAGAGGACGAGAAATTCAAGCTCAAGGTCAACGGTGCGGTCGAAGGTGTTGACGATAGAACGACCGCCACACTGATTAACGGCGTCACCGAAGCCTTCCTGGATACGGTAAAGGTGGAAGACAACGGTAAGTTCCATTTCGAACTTGAGGAACGCGGAATACCACCGTGCACGGTCAGGGTCCTTGTCGAGGACGCCAAGAGCTCCGTTATCCCGGTCGTGGACAAGAAGACCGGCGATACGCTCGAAGTCTGTGAAGGCGAACCCACCGATCTCTCTATCTACCCAGGTGGCGCTTACAACGTATTCCACGCAACCGCGGGCAACAAGGTGCTGGTCGCATGGCCAAGCCGCTATTGCCGGAAAGGACAGCCTGGATACTCCTTCGCGTGGGATGCCGACCCCGACGAGCTTCTGGACGATCCCAATGCACTCAAGCGCAATGCCATTGCGGAGTACCTGGATATCGATGTAACGGAAGACCTGTATCTGACTGACCTGTTCGAGGTCGCGGGCTCGCAAGGCTCCATCGACTTCGCCGAGGAGGGCTATCCGCAGGCCGGTGAAGTTCCGTTCGGATGCGTATGGACGGCGCGCGGCGTACTGCGCGCGGGCGATGATCCCAGGACTGATGAGACAGAGGCCACGCACATGGTGTGGACCAAGCCCGAACGGCTGACATCAGGCCGTCGCGACCCCAATCGCATCGAAGTCAAGGGTGTGCAGGGAGCCGGCTTCGTCATCACCTGGCAAGAAGACCCAGACGGGCTGCGTCCCGGCCAGGGCCTTGGCCCGGGTGAAGGCTGGAGTGGCGCGGTTGCGCACGACAAGACCGACGTCTGGTACTCGTTCATTCCGTGGGAGCACTTCGATACCGTCGAGATCGAAGATATAACCGGTGATGGTATCCCCGATCCGATCAACATCGTGGATCACGATCTCGAGCTCAGCGGAAGACCGCAGGTGTACGTGCCCATGGCCGTACCGATGCGCCTGACCAACAACGACAAGTGCAACGCCGAGTACTACGGTCCGGAAGGCATCATTGATTTCGACGATCCGCAGTACTTCAGCTACTGCAACCACCTTGTGGCGGTCGACTATGGACTGCAGGATTTCTGTGCCACAACAGTGGAAGTGCCGACGGGACAAAGTGGCGAGTTTGCGGACATCTGTGTCAATGAGGACGGGTTGCCGAACATCGCCAACACGGCATCGACGCGCCCACGCACCTCGCTGCAGGGTTACTCCTCGGAGAACGATGGTGTAATCGACAGCGCCTGGGTGATCGTGGCAGCCGAGGAGTCCAAGGGGCTTGGCCGGTACGCCTTCCTGTTCGAAGAGGAAGGAATTGTCCCCTGTGACGAGGACACCTCTGACGATCCAGACTGCGGTGCCGACATTGGCAAGAACCAGTGGTACTTCAGCTTTGACATGGGTGATCCCAGAACCTCTGATTCCAGCGACCACGCCAACGGCCTGGTGCAGAACCTGGTGAAACAGGGCAACCTGCTCAACCAGCCTGAAGTTGACTGGCGCACGGGTGACTACTACCCAACAGTCAACACGTCGCTAATGTGGGAGTTCGGTGAGTACAACTATGATCTGTACAACACCGAAATCGCACGTCGCTCCAGCTTGCTGGTGCAGTCGATTGCGAAGGCGTCGGCCAGCGAGAGCGGGATCCTCGCCACACCGTCCTGGAAACAGGGTGCGATGCGGCAGGGCGGCCCCGCCGACACCATGCTGCGGCGTATCGTGATGCCTAACGGTTATGCCGACGGTATCGACACCAACCCCTACGCCTTCAGCAACATGGAATGTACTTCAATAGGTGGTTCCGGCGGCTGGATCCTGACGGATGGCTCGAACCCGTACTATCCGGATGGTATCTGCATGGCGCCGGCGACTAACCTTTCCAGCGTAATACCGGATACCTGCAAGGATGATGACTCGGGAGCTGTGGGTGAGGACCTTTGCCCAACAGTGGACTTCACTTCCGGGACGACCTTCGGTATCGGAAACACCAATCCGATCCTGCAGGGCTACATCCAGGGCGAAGGCAACACCACGCGGGTGCTGACGTGGCACCAATGCCCGTCGGATGGCGTTGCGCTTGATACCAGTGAGATCACGACTGGAGGCTACACGTATCGCACTTGCGACGACGACAATCGTACTGATGACTTCGTCAACCTGAAAGACCAGAGCTGGTATAACCCGCTTGACGTCTCGAAGGGCCATCGTGGATTCATCGACGGCGATTTCGTTATGTTCCTGTACGCCTGGTCGCCGAACTGGCGCCTCAACGCCAAGGGCAACGACCGCTACGATCTGTACGTGCGGCGTTCCTTCGACGGTGGTCAGACGTGGCAGACGACGCCGAGTTCGTTTACGGCCAGTGACCTTGAGAGCTACACGGGTGACGGCACGGTGACCTGCGAGAACTACCGTTCGACGGAAACACAGGTACCGCAAGCCAGTGAACCGAGTGTTTGCTACGCGTACGGGGCTGGCGCCAACGAGCAAGCGCGTAACATTACGCAGCACAGCCGCATGCGAGTGACCACGCTGGATCCGCGCTATGCGCCGACGCCGGCGAGCATCACGGATACTTGCACGGACGGCCTGGATGAAGCGCTCGCAGCCGTGGCGACCTGCGTAGACACTGGAGCAGTTGTTTCTTCCAATCTGCGTAACCCGAGTCGGTACTTCATGGTCTACGAGACCGGTGATAATTCGACGGTGCAAGTCGGCGAAGCCGAACCGATGGACCTGTTCTACGGCCGTGCCGAGAGCTTCGGTGATGACTATGTAGTCTGGACCGAGACGGATACCGGTTATGACGATCCAGCGACCGTCTGCTACCCATCGGTAGCCTATGAAGATGCGAAGGTCGTGGACACGGTCGTCGAGGGATCCGGCTTCTGTAACGAGTTCGATCGCATGAATGCCGGAGGCGACACCCACTCGAGTGAGGCTAATCTCGAGGCCAACCCGGATGGCTCCAAGCTTTACGGTGTCTGGGCGCAATGGGTATTCGATGATCTCGGTGAGGAAGTCATCGATTCTGAGGCCAATATGCGCCGAATCTGGTTGATCGATAACTACCGCTCGCCGAACCTCGACCTGATATGGACGCTGCAAGGCATAAATCAGGGCACGAACTAGCCAGCGTGTAAACGCAAATCTCCCTGCCCCGTTATAGGGGCAGGGAGATTCATCACAAAACTCAACGGTGAGCGATATGACCAACAAAAGCCGTCGAAATTTTCCAAAGTCACTGCTAGCGATCGGTTTTGTGCTCATCTTGCCGGCCTGCAACAGCAGCAGCGATTCCCTCGCGCCGCCCGACGATCCGGTGAATCCTCCGGGAACGCCGCCTGATACACCCGCTAACGTGCAAGTCGTAGCGGGCGATGACGATAGCAGCGAGGTGCAGAACACGATTTCGTGGGCCCTGGACCCCGACGCAACCAGCTACACAGTCTATTGGGATAATGCGCCTGGCGTCACAGACACCAGCAGCGTAGTTGTTCCGAGAGCGCAGGGTACGCGCTATGTTATCCACTCCGATGTCGATGTGGTTGCCGGAAGTACCTATTACTACCGGGTTCAGGCAACATCCGCCGATGGGGACTCGAATTTGTCGGCTGAGCTTGCAGGAACACCTCAGCGGAGCATCACCAATAACCAGCTCAATGATGTCGCGTGGAACGGCGTGGATGTCATTGTGGCAGTCGGCGACAGTGGCGTAATTCACGCCAGCCCTAACGGAACAGCCGACGCCTGGACCGATGTCTCTGTACCAAACGTGCCGGTGTCTCTTGAAGGCATAACCTGGGAGAACGTTAACTCGCAGTTCCTGATCGTCGGCGCCGGCGATGCGGTGCTGACCGGTGACGGGGCAACCTGGACCGTGGAAGACCTGGGCAACCTGGCAGGGTCGAGGAACCTGAAAGACGCTGCGTGGCTCGGCGATCGATACATTGCAGTTGGCAATAACGGCGCCATCATCACGAGTAACATCGACGGCAGCATGTGGACGCTACAGGATGCCGGCGCAGCTCTGGCCAATACATCATTGAGTGCAGTGGCCTACGACACGGCCAGAATCGTGGTCGTTGGCACGAACGGGACCATTCTTTCGAGCGTTGATGGCGTTGACTGGGACGTGCAGGCACAACCCACAAACAATGACCTGAACGACATTACCTGGGATGGAAGCCAGTTCGTAGTCGTCGGGTCGAACGATACGATCCTGACCAGCAACGACGGTCTCACCTGGACATCGCATTTGCCCGGAACAGCGGACATCAATTTCGTTGCGGTGACGCAATGGGATTCCGGATTACCCGCAACGCCGGTGATTGCGGCAGTTGGTTCGTCAGGAACCTTCGTGGTCGGTCCGGATAATGACCCCGGTTTTATTATTCGCACTGGGACAACCAGGCAATTGGGTGGACTGACGCAGGTGGATACCGGGCCTGGGGCACCTTACTTCGTAATAACTGGTAGTGACGGTACTGTTCTTACTGCCCAGTACTAGACTGTGGCGGTAGTGCGGTCGACTTAGGGATTACGGATAGTTGTTATTCCGTAGCCAGCGTTCGTGATTCGCCAGGCATAACGAACAGGTCCACATCCCGAAGGCTCTCGCGACGAAGCTCCGGGTCGTCGGGCACTTT
>JAACFG010000021.1 GCA_009937605.1 Gammaproteobacteria bacterium
CCTTGTTTGCTTGATTTTCGCTCTACTCTACCCGGTAAGTTTCATTCTACAATAATCGATGAATCCTAGATCAATCGGCGACATCTGGCTGACCTATTCTCGAAGATGTCGCCATCAGAGAGTACCGGCTGCCGCGGTGTATGTCGTCAAGCTGCGACCGGAGGCGCGCACATCCGGGCCTCGTCCACGGCCGAGCCGAATATCCGCTCAATACTGAACCTGGCTAGATGTGCTGGTAATAGGGGCTTTCACTGACGATAGCCGGCCCGCTTTGGGCCAGCATGATACTCTTGAAAAATGGCTGGCACCGTCGAAGCCATGGGCTAACGACACTTGGCCAGTCAAGCAGCAACAGTGTCCCTGGAGACGCAGATGAGGATGCTTCAAATACAGGTTTCGGTTCTTTCGCTACTGCTGATTATGGCGGGCTCTGCCTCGGCACAAGACGATGACTGGAGAGACTGGCCCACTGGCGGCAGATTGTCCATCGGCCTGGCGTACTTCTCGCCAGACCTTGACACGAGGATAGTCGTCACGGACGAGGATCTGAATGTCGGAGCAGGCATCAGTTTCGAACAGAGCCTCGGTCTGGACGACAACAAATCAACCATAATGCCGGGCGTCAATTGGCGCATGTTCAAACGCCATGAGCTGGACTACCGCTACTTTGAGCTCAATCGGAGCGCAACTGTAAGCCGGTCGACCGTCACCATTAGCGTCGGCGACAATTTTTACGACGTCACGTTGCCGATCCAGTCGTTCTTCGATATTTCGGCGCACGAGATCGCGTATTCCTATTCAGTCCTGCTGGACGAACGCAAGCGCCTGTACGTGGGCCTCGGCATCTCGCTTCAGGATCTGGCGCTGGGTATCCAGGGCACCGCCAGCTCGCCTAATCCCGGCGAACCGCTCAGTACGAATCTGGCCTCGACCGCGCCGCTACCAACCGTGAACATTGGTTTCGAATACGCGTTTACCGACAAGTGGTTGTTCTTGACACGGCTCGGCTGGTTTGGTGTCGACGCCAGCTTCGATTCGGGCGAAGATCTCAGCGGCGAAATCATTAGTGCCAATGCCGGGATTAAATGGGACACGTTCGAGAATGTGAGCTTTTTCCTGGCATACCAGTTGTTCGATGTGGACGTAGACTATCTGGATCAGAACGTACGCTACGCGATCACCTACAATTACGCGGGACCGGTGCTGGGAGTGGCTGTCAACTTCTGATAGCGGCATTTGTACTCGAATCGTAGTGGAAGGACTTAATGAACAGAAGCCTGGTACTTGCGCCCGCAATCACGGGTACTCCGCTCGTGCGACTGTCAGAGTAGCGGCCTGAGTATGGATAACTGGCGTATAACGGGTGCCATCGCACTCTTTGTCATCGTGGCTGCCATTCCGCTGTATGTGGCGTTGGAAGTGCAAGACCCTCCGGATGAGCCAGAGGTCACCGATTCCGCGTCGACCTTCGTCGGCCGCGAGCAATGCATTGATTGCCACACGGATGCTTATGAGAGCTGGCTGGGTTCTCACCATGACGACGCCATGGATGTCGCCAGCGAGGAAACCGTACTTGGCGATTTCGATGATGCGGAGTTTGAGTACAACGGCATACCCTCACGCTTTTTTCGCAGGGACGGCAAGTTCTTTGTCCATACGGAAGGTCCTGACGGCGAGATGGACGACTTCGAAATCCAGTACACGTTCGGTGTGGAGCCATTGCAGCAATACCTTATTCCTTTGCCGGGTGGGCGCCTGCAGGCTCTGTCAACAGCCTGGGATGTCGAAGAAGAGCGCTGGTTCTTTCTCTATCCGGGTCAGGACATAGAGGCGGGCAACTGGCTGCACTGGACCCGCAACGGCCAGAACTGGAACGGCATGTGTGCAGAATGCCATTCAACCAATCTGCGTAAGAACTTCGACGCAGAGACGAATACGTTTCACACTGAGTGGTCAGAGATCGATGTCAGCTGTGAAGCCTGTCACGGACCCGGTTCGAGGCACGTCGAGTGGGCCAATATCGACGCGATGGGCCGCCCCGTAGCGGACAACTACGACCTTGCAGTCTCGACCAGCGGAATTGATAACGAGCAACTCGTTGCCATCTGCGCGCCCTGCCATCAACGCCGTGCGGAAACCGGCGACTATGATCATGCCCAGGTCGACCTGCTTGAAAACCTGGTGCCGTCGCTGCTCGTCGAGGGTGTGTACCACGTGGATGGACAGATCCTCGAGGAAGACTACGTCTGGGGGTCGTTCGTACAGAGCAAGATGTACGAACATGATGTGCGCTGCGATGACTGTCATAACGTGCACAGCACCAAGCTGCACAAGGAAGGAAACGCCCTTTGTCTCCAGTGTCATATTGGCGACGTTTACGATACGTACGATCACCACTTTCACCAGCAGGTCGTTGAAGGTGAACCAAGTGACGGGGCGCTGTGCGTGAAATGCCACATGCCCGAACAACCATTCATGGTGATTGACTACCGGGCGGACCACAGCATTCGCATCCCGAGGCCGGACCTGAGCGTTGAACTTGGCGTGCCAAATGCATGCAGCACCAGCGGCTGTCACGATGACCAGACCGTGGAATGGGCTGCGGAGCATTTCACCGCCTGGTATGGCACAGCACGCCGACCGCACTTCGGAACCGTCATGGCTGCCGCGCGCAGCGCGGAGCCTGAGGCCGAAGACGATCTCCATGGGATCCTCGAGAGCGAGCTCTACCCCGTCATCGTTCGCGCTACGGCGTTGAACGCCCTGCAGGCGTACCCCGGCGAACGCACGAACGACGCCATGCGTCGCGCGTTGACCGACGACGATTCTCTGCTACGTCTGACCGCCGTTGATGCCATTAACCCGCAGTCCCCCGAGCTACTCGCCAACCTACTGGCCCCATTGCTCTTCGATCCTGTTCGAACAGTTCGAATCCGTGCTGCAGCTAGGCTAGCTCCCATCAACCGGGAGTATTTGCAGGCACACCAGCGCGAGGCCCTGGATACTCAACTCGCCGAGTACATCGACTCGGAAAAACGCAATCTCGACTTTGCAGCTGCCGGTGCAAACCTTGCGAATTACTACATGGGCCAACAGGATTACGTCCTGGCGGAACGGTATTACCGCACCGCGCTCGATGTCGATGACCTGTTCTTCCCGGCAAAAATGAACCTCGCAACGCTGCTCGCCCAACAAGGCGACAATGCTGAAGCAGAAGGATTACTGCGTGAGGTTCTCGACGATTATCCAGAGCAATACGACACGGCCTACTCGCTCGCACTCCTGCTCGCCGGTCTCGGGCAATTGGACGAAAGTCTGAACTACCTCGAACAAGCCGCGACAGGAATGCCACGGCATTCACGGGCACAGTACAACTACGGCTTGTTACTTGCCCAACTGTCCCGCGAAGAAGAAGCCGAGGCTGCGCTCTCCAGGGCGCTCAAGCTCGAACCAGCCAGTTTTGATTACTTGTACGCGCTGATCGATTTCTATTACAAGCGCGGCCGGTTTGATGAAGCATTGACGCTTGCCGAGAGAATGATCGAGGCGCACCCGGCGCAGCGCTTTGGCTACGACATCAGGTCCGCCATCAAGAACCGTTGACGCACCAGCAGGCCGTGCTCCCCCGATTGGAGGCTAGTGATCGGCCGCTTTCTGATACTGCCCTGGGCTAACCCCGGTCCAGCGTTTGAAGGCCCGGGCGAAGTTGCTCTGGTCCGAAAACCCGGTCATGAAAGCAATCTGCGACAACGAATAGTCGCCGTCCTCCAGGTAGCGTTTCGCAAGCGCCTCGCGAGTCGACTCCAGGATATCCCGGTAGCTCGTATCTTCCGCGCTGAGCTGACGTTGCAAGGTACTCTTGCTGCGATGCATGCGCGAGGCCACTTCGGACTGGTCAACCTTCCCCGACGAGAGCATGCGTACGAGGATTCGAGACACCTCCGTCGCCACTTTTGAATGATCGAGGTTGTCGATGTAGTTCCTGGCGATTCGATCAGTCGCCTCGGTAATTTCCGGTACCGAACCTGGCAACAGCTCGTCGAGATCGTCGGCAGCAAAGACCCACTCCTCCTCGTGGCAGCCAAACGTCACGGGACATTCAAAAAGCTCGTCGTAACTCTCAGACGCACACTCGGGACCCAGGGTCAGGGACACTCTTGACGGACGTATTTTTCTCGACGTCACTATATCTGCGAAACTGATAAGCACGACATTACCCGCATCTTCCGCATACCTCGTTGTCTGTGGCCCGGTCGACGAATCCGGATATCTCAGAATGTAATGGTCGTCTTCCTGAAGCAGCACCGGTCCGTCGATCACATTGCTGATCACGTGCCCGTATCGACAAAGCCGCTCGAATGCACCTCGCAACGTCGAACTTGCTAACCAGGCATGACCGAACACGAAGAAGTCGTTCGGAGTCGCCCGCTTCCCGACGACGAACCCAAATTCGGGATCGCCTGTAACGGCTGCGGCGCGGCGCCAGAGCGCATCCATCCGGATGTACGGTGTGCGGGCGCCCGGCCTGAGAAACTTGCTCGTGTCGACCTGAAGGTCCTTAAAGATCGGCTGAGGGTCGATGCCATAGTCTCCTTCCAGAGACTCGCCAATTAGCCGCGCAACGCTCGAGAGTGTCGTAGGTTCAAATAGCACAGCGTGTCACTCCTCTACCAAAAGGCGTCAATACTCAACATGAACCCCTCAAAACGTGTGCTCACATCGCCCCGCCAGTTATCCTCTTTAATCGCTCCGCTTAACTCGAAGTACTCGTACGCCAAGCCGACCCCGAAGTGTTTTGTGATCGCGTAATCGGCACCCGCCGTAGCATTCCAGATGCGGCCGCTGTAATCGCTGGTGCTGGCACTGAGCCAATCTGCGCGCGCGTGAAATACCCAGCGATCAGATGATGAATACCGGTACCAGACGCCGATGTTGGGGAACGGAAACGACGCGGACAGCACGTTTGCCTGGAATTCCCTGCTCATGTCATCGAGTGTAGCTTCTCCGGCGATAGACACGCCCAAGTCGAGCAAATGCACGCCCGCACCCACTCGAAGATCGTGCGGACCCTTGTCCAGAACACGTCGTGACATGAACAGCCGCGTAATTCTCATATACGAGTTTGCATTGACGTTCACGCCCGCCTCATAAACAACATCCTCCCACTCGATTTCCCTCGCCAGCTCCTTTTGGGAGCTTCGGCTCGAACGAAAGTGCTGTAGTGCCAAATCCCACTTCTCGCCAAACTGCCAGCCGAACTCCAGGATATAGAGGTCGGAGCGATCATCCAGCCCCGTTTCCGAATCGAAATCTATTAAGTAGGTCGCGGGCCCTGGGTCGGGTCCGGCCGAGCCAACCGCAGACAAACTCACATCGCGGGCCGCAAAAAACGCGCCAACCTTCGCCCAGTACTTACTGGACATCAGCGGGTGTATTTCCTGGGCACCGGCTGAGGAAACCAGGAGCGCGGAAGCAACTATCGCGGCGCTAGTCGACTTGATTCGACGCACAAAATTCCGGCAGCGCTGTTCGGTGAAATCTACCATGTTCCAAGGGACGTTCTATTTATGAAGACGCATGATAGCGGAAAATTACCACCTTCATTCCAGTCAATAGTGACATTCACAGGCTAAATAAAGATACTGCGCGGTCGTCATCGTCATCACGGGAAGCACATGTTCAGAAACGTACGTTACTACCGACTCGACAATACCTGGCCAGACAGTGAAGAGGCACTATCCGAGACGCTTCAAAACGCCGGTTTCGAGCAATGTGGACCGCTGACCGAGCGCAGTTCCGGCTGGGTCCCGATCTACCCGGATGCTGGAGAGGCACTGGCGCGCCGTCTGAACGGCGCCGATCTTATGAAACTCCGCAGCCAGTCACGACTCTTACCCCCGACCGTCGTGAACGAAGAGCTGGAGTCTCGTATCGAGGAATACAGCCGGCGCATGAACGAGGCGCCAAGCCCGCGCGACAAGAAACGTCTGAAGGCCGAGGTTCGCGATGAACTTATGCCCAAGGCGCTGCTGAAGTCCGACAGGATCTGGGGCTTTGTCGATCTCAAAGAGAAACTCATTGGTATCGATACCGCGCAAAATGCCGCAGCGGAACGTTTTCTGCGACGCCTCCGAGCCGCGTTCGGCGACCTGAGTATCGCACCACTTCAGTTTCGCCAGCCGGTAGCCGAGCTGTTGACGAAGATCTTTCTGGGTGACGCACCCGGCCAGATCGTCGTCGGCCGGGAATGTCGCATGCAGGACGCACGCGATCCCGGGTCAATTGTTCGCTGGACCGATTTCGACCTGAGCGACAAGTCTATTCGTGACCATGTCGCCCACGGAATGCGTCTCACGCATCTCGGCATCGAGTACGACAATGTCATGAGCTGTGTACTCGACGAGAACGGCATCCTCACTAAATTGCGTTTTATTGGCATGGACGACGATGGCGAAGACAACACCGATCCATTGGCGCGGCTGGATGCCGAATTTGTATTGGTCACGGGCACGCTGCGCATGTTGATCGCCGATTTGAAGAAGCTACTCAGCGGGTACGCTTAGTTGCTCAAGTTCGCCACGTTCAAGGTGGAGGAAGATTGCGGCCGACATTCCCGATACGCCGAACAACATGGACATGACGACAATCTGGTACTTGGCCGCTACAAGCGGCGATGTCCCGGAAAGAATCTGTCCGGTCATCATGCCAGGTAGCGAAACCAGGCCGACTGCAAACAGCGAATTGATCATCGGAATTAGAGCGGCCTGCAGAGCGATTCTCCGGGTTTCCCTGTAGTGGATGCCTCGGCCGGCCTCTGCCCAGGCCCGCTCGGCCGCCAGGCTGATCGTATTCATCGCGCCGGCGAAGATCATTCCGGCGAGAGGGATCAGGTAGCGCGGGCTAAACCACGGATCGACACCGATTACGGATTGGCTCACAAGCGCGAGCGTCAGAACACCGCTCAAAGAAATCGATATCAGTGCATTCTGGTACAAACGCCTCGACTTGTGCGCAAGCGGCCGAATCGAGATCCAGCTGGCCACCAGCAACATCGCACCGAGGATTGCGAGCACCACTGTCGGCTCCCCGGTCTCGAAGATGAACACGAGCACGTAGCCAATGAGCAGTAGCTGCACCAGCATACGTATCGTCGCGTAGACGCCAGTGCCAACACCTGCCGTCCATCGCCACATGATTGCAAGGACGATAAAAGTCGGAACCATGGCCAGGATCAGCCCCTGCCAGCTTATTGCCTGAACTGCACTATTCATTAGAACGGCTCTCCTATCCCCGACTGGCAGTATACTTGCCAGGAAACAGCCCTAACGCGGAGTCTCTCATGTCACTATTGTTCGCAGGCATCATCCTCTGGTTCGTCGCCCACTCCTTCCCCGCCATCGCGCCTGATCGACGTGGTGCACTTGTCGCAAAGCTGGGCGAACAGCCCTACCGCGGCGTGTTCTCTCTTGTAATAGTTCTCTCCCTGGTCATGATGGTCTTCGGATGGAAGAATGCCACGCCGTCCGCGATCTACGTGCCGCCAATGGGACCGGGCGTCGTGCCAGCCATCCTGGTACTGCTTGGCCTTGTGCTGTTCTTTGCATCCCAGATGAATGGCCATATCAAGCGAATCATCCGGCACCCGCAGATGGCAGGCACGATCCTTTGGTCCGTTGCACACCTCCTGACCAACGGTGACAGCCGCTCCGTTGCCCTGTTCGGCGGTATGGCCATCTGGGCGCTTTTCGAAATAGTCATGATCAACCGACGTGAAGGTCCCAGAACGGGCTCCCAAACGGCGTCGGGCAAGTTTGATCTGATTGCTGTGGTTATCGGCGGTGTAGTTTTCGCCGTCGTCGGGCACTTCCACCTGCAGCTGTTCGGGGTCTCGCCTGTGCCTATGTAGGCTTTAATAATCAATCACTTAGTTAAGCCCATCAGCTTTCATCAGGAGTACCGCGGTAAAGATCTGAAAAGAAACGCTGAAGCATCAGTTACCTGAGGATGCTTCCACCTAGATTTGACTCATCGGCCGGCGCACGGACCGGCCGACTCGAAAACGGAGTCAAATTATGGGTTTCTTCCGCAAGACTACGATAATCGCTGTTTTTGTCGCGCTTGCCACCGGGTGCGCCACGGCCCCAGGTTCCCCTGATAATGACGTTGCGGAAGTCCGCAGCGAGACCATGGCACGAAGAGCGGCAGGTGTTAGCCAGGCGACCTGGATATACGGGCGAGCCTTCTACGAAAATCCGGTCAATCGCCCCGTTTCCAGCGCCGCGGCACTGGGTTCATACGCCTTGAAGTCCGCGGCAGGTTTGCTCCGTCGTATCGTCATCGGCACGGCGCAGATGCCCGCACTCGACGGAGAAGTCCAGGAAATCAGCCTGGCCGCCCCGATGGATCTCGAAGAATTCGAAAGAACCCTGGACAAAGTGACAGACACACGCCGGGACATCGGTCGAATTCAATTTCTCGTCGACGGAGACGAGTATTTTGGGCGCCTGATGGAGACGATTGAGAGTGCCGAAAAGAAGATCGACATTCGCACATTCATTTTTGACAACGATGACTTTGCGGTCGCAGTTGCCGACAAACTGAAGACACGCGCCGAGAATGTACAGGTTCGCGTGATGGTCGACAGCGTAGGAAATTTGCTTGCCACGCAGACCGACCCAAATTCGCTTCCTGAGGATCACCGGCCACCCCTGTCCATGCATACCTACATGGAGCAGGCATCAAACGTAAAAGTACGCAAAATCGCAAACCCATGGGTGATTATTTCCGACCACACAAAGACGACAATCATCGACGAAAGAATTGCTTTCGTTGGCGGTATGAATATTGGCCGTGAATATCGCTACGACTGGCACGACCTGATGATGGAAGTTACCGGTCCCGTCGTCGATCAGTTGCAATTCGAGTCTGACAAGGCCTGGGCCCGAGGCGGCTTGCTTGGAGACGCTGCCAACGCCTTCCGCTTCCTGCGTGGCAAGAAAAAACGGGCGGATCGTGATGGGTATCCCGTTCGAATTCTGCAGACGCGGAGCTTCGACTCCGATATTTACAAGGCGCAGATCGCGGCCATCCAGAACGCCCGGCGCCACATCATCATCGAGAACGCCTACTTCTCTGATGATCGTACGATCTACGAATTGGCTAAAGCCCGTCGGCGTGGTGTCGATGTCCGAGTAATTATTCCTTCCGCCGGCAACCATGGCGCACTGAATGCGAGCAACAAAGTCACGATCAACAAGCTTATTGAACACGGCATCCGCGTGTACGAATTCCCGGGTATGAGCCATGTCAAAGCCGCGATCTACGATGGCTGGATATGCGTCGGTTCGGCGAACTTCGACAAGCTCAGCCTCAAGGTGAACAAGGAACTGAATCTCGCGACCTCGGACCCGGAAACGGTGGCAGCGTTACTGGACCAGGTATTCATCCCGGACCTCACTATCTCGCGGGAAATCACGGAGCCGGTAGCTGTTGATCTGGTTGCCTATTTGTCCGAAATCGCGGTAGACGAACTACTATGATTACGACTAGAGTAGATCATCCAGCAATTGGCTTGGGGAGCTCATATGGAAACGACTTTACTTGGGTTGGTAGTACTGTTGTTGATCGTGTGGCTTTTCGTGCGCAATCGCGGCAAGGCTGAAGAGAAACAGCAACCTACCAGCCTCAAAGATACCGGCAACACGGCTTACCACGCCGTCTCCATCAAGTTTGACAAGAACGCCTGCCAGGCAGCAAAAGACATGGAGGGCCGGCGATTCCTGTCCAGCGCCGCTCCGCGGTTGCCATTGCCGGATTGCAGTGGACTGGAATGCCGCTGCCATTTCGTACACCACAAGGATCGACGCGCGCCGAGAGATAGACGCAGCCCGTTTGCGGCCGCCGGATTTGGCGGCGGCTCTACCGGTTCCTATGAAAAGGAAAGGCGCGAGCGTTCAGATCGCCGCAAAGAGGACGATCTGAACGAATTTTAGCGGTACAAGCTAGTAGCCGTAGCTGGCTACAGATGCCTGGTAGTTTTCCAGCTCGACCCTGTAGCGAGCACGTTCCTGATAGAGGTGCTCGATCTCGGAAGCAAGCTCACCCGTGCGTTCCGACAAGTCCTTAAGGTCTGCGAGCAATAACACGCGATCCTCTATCGTCGTTTCCTTGGCAATTAGTGCCGCTTCTTTTTCGCGAATCTTCTTGTCGATGCGCTCAAGCTCATTTTCTTTACTGCTGATGTTCGAGCTGGCGTTTCTTACGTTCATTTCGAGCGTGTAGAGGTGACGACCCGCATTATAGGCATCAAGAAAATCCGGCTCGAGGTTGACGCTACACACGCCGTAGTAACGGCCCCCGCTGGCGCCCACATCGAAGCCACGCCCGGGCTGGCAGAATTCCTCCAGGCCTCGCTCCCGGCCAGCCTGGTAGTCGGCAAAGCTGGGCGCTACGCCGTGATCTGCGCAGGCCTTGCGATGTTTCGAAAACTGATCCGTTGTGTAGCCGCGTGCGCCGTCCTCGTAGCCAACCGCAGTCCAATCAGCCATCAGACATTCATCGCTGCTCATCGACGCGCAGCCACTTAGAGCCAGCGCAGCCAGTGCCGTTCCAATTACCTTGAACCCTGAATTCATCGCACTATCCATCCGTTTGTCGTTGCTAGACATAATGCCGAAACTACCTTGAGACCCGGGACCATGCCGTGATGACATTCACAAATACACCCCCGTAGCTGAATGAACCCTGAAAAATGAGGACTTCTCGGCCGGCTGGGAGCCCCAATGTGACCTGAATCACAGAGCGACCGGCAGCCTGGCGCTACTCTGGCACAGGCCAACGAAACTCAGGAACAGCAGAAATGGACATTGAGGCGATCAGTGGTGCTGCGACCGTGGCATTGACGAGCACAATACTGTTTCTGTTGGTTGCCAAATCCTGGTCCGCATTGAACCGTACCGTTGGCTCAACTCCCAGCTTCGCCGACAGCATTATGCGCGAGTCCGCGCAACGGTTTCGGGACGAACTCGAGCGCCTGACCAGCTCCCAGTCCATCTACCTGAGCGGTGCACTGATGTTCGTCGTCCTGTTCGGTGCCGCCTACATATTGCAGGCCCGGCATCTCTTCGAAGGCTATCCGTCCTGGCAACTATGGCTGCAGATCGGATTTCTTGCGTTTGCTGCGATTGTCGCGACGTGGCGCCTTGGACGAACCATCCTGGCGCGCCGACAGATCAAGTTCCTGCGCGACGCAAACGTCGCTGTGGGCCATCAACTACAAAACATCGCAACCGGGGCGAATCGCGTATTTCACGATATCGAAACGAGCGCAGGCATCGTCGATCACGTACTGGTCGGGCAGGCTGGCATCTACGCCGTGAATGTCATCGCGCGTCGGGGCGCCAGGAAAGGTAACGCTGTATTGAACGGCAACGACTTGTACTTCGCCGACAGTCAGGAACCAGTTGCTGTCGTCGACGTGACCGCAAGCGCTGCGCGACTCGAAAAGGAAATCTGCATATTGCTTGGGCACAAGATCCGTGTGCGATCGGTCATCGCTGTCCCGGGCTGGGATATCGGGGACCAGGCAAGCGACAGACACCTGCTTGTCAATGAACGCACAATCGCAATGCTGCGCGGCTGGAAGGACCAGTCCGACTACCTCATGAACGAGGACGTCGACGTGCTGCAACAGGAACTCACCGCACGCTGCCAACGCCGATAGTCGCCTCTACGCTGCTCCCGGTACTACTTCCTGTGCGGCCTGCTGCAGTTGTTGCTGTGCGTCGACGAATTGATGCACTGCTTTACCGAGGTATGTTTCAGCCTCTTCGTCATAGCCGTCGGCGGAAGCCGACCACACGCGATTGATGTATCGCTCCCCTGCCGCAAAACTGCTCATGATATCCGCGTAAACCTGCAGACCGAACAGGTGCACCATGCTCTCTCGAGCGTCCGCGAAACGGCGCAGGTCTTCACGCAAGTGAAGGTCGATGCGATTCCGTAACGCGTCGCCACGCAATGTCTCACCATTGGTCAGTTCATTCAGGTCCGCCACGATGTTGCTGATCGATTCGCGAAGTTCGCCGCGGTTCGATTCCAGAACAGTATCTGAGCGCGCGTGCGCGGACGCCAGTCGTTTGAACGTTACCAGTCCGATGATCGCCAATACGGCCGAAACTGCGAAGATCTCCCAGTTGACGTTCTGAACATCGAGAGCGGTTGCGTAGGCGCCGCCGAGGAACCCGACGGCTAACAAGATAAATCCTATGTTCTTCATTCTCGTCCCCTACCCTGACAGGACTATGCTAAGGGCGTCGCCGACGCCGACCAGTGCTTCGCCAACAATGAGACCGGCAGCGATGGGTATGCCGACCTCCTCACTCCATGTCTGACCCTTGATGCGGTCAGACAATTCACGGCCCAGTGTTCCAAGCGAGTACGTCAAGACAATGTTGAACGGCAGGTAGAACCCCAGACCAACTGTAATACCCAGGCCGCCCATCATCGCCGACAGAATGCCACCCATAACGGCGCCGGCCGCGTATTTCTGCGTCGGAACATCGCCACCCATGATGCCGTCAATCGTGCTCGCCAAAGCCTGCGCTTGTGGTGCAGGCAGCTTGTCGCTGCCGAGCCCATGCGACTCATTCAGGACGAAGATCACGCCGATAACAACGATCGGACCAAGCCACGCACCGGCGAACTGACCAATCTGTTGCATCCGCGGAGTTGCGCCAACCAGGTAGCCTGTCTTGAGATCGAGCATCAGGTCCGTCGCCTGCGACATCGCAACGCACATCGCCGCGCCGACCATCAGGGCCGCGATAATCGAATCGCTACGTTCCATCCCGAACGCCTGCGTCAAAATAATCAGTAGCGTAATTCCAACAAGCGTCATTCCGGACAAGGGCGACCAGTTCGTTCGCCCGATCGCTTCGGACAGGATGATGCCGGCCATCCAGATCCACAATGTACCCAGCAGAGCCATGCCGATACCGCGACCAAGCCCTACAGATTCAGCGGATGCCGCGGCCATCACGCACAGCAGGATCGCCGCACCCGCAACCGCGAAATAAAGTAACTTGATCGGCATTTCGTCTTTCGATGCACCCGTCTCGACCTGAGCGGCCTTCTGCATCGACTTGACTGCGCTGACGATCAATGGGGATGCCAGAATGACGCCCATGATGGCGCCACCAATGAGCATGCCGATGCCGAACGGCCGATACAACAACAGCCGCAGAGGACCGGGTTGATTGATCGTCTCTCCGGCTGCGTCGGTCGGGAAGGCGCCCATCATTGAAAGCATCGGTGACAGGAACCAGTAGGCAACAAAGCCGCCGATAATAAATGCGATGCCGCCGCGGCCCGCGATGAAGCCGACGCCGATAGTCATCAACGAGAGATACCAAATGCCGTTCATGTATTCCGGCATTCCGATCAACGCGCCGAGATTCCAGTTGGAGACTCCCGTCTCGATCGTGGTGAAGTGCACGACAGCACTTGCCAGCGCGGCGACAACGAGGATGACAGCCTTGCGAACACCAGCACCCGGGGACTTCAGTATCGTCGCCACCGCAACGCCGCCCGGATAGGTCAGGCGCTCGTAGTCGATCATGTGCTTGCGCAAGGGGATGATAAAAGCGATGCCGAGAAAGGCGCCGGCGATACAACCGAACGTCAGCAACACCGGGTCGAACTTGTCGCCAAAGCCGAGCAGGAATATCGCCGGTACAGAGAACATCATTCCCGACGCGGCACCATTTACGCCGCTCGCGATAGTCTGCACGATATTGTTCTCGATGATGCTCTTGCGCCGGAGCATGCCGCGCAGAATTCCGAATCCGAGAATTGCCGCGAGTTCCGAGCCCTCAATCGAAAAGCCCAGAATCAGGGCGGCATAGCCAATTGAAACGGCAATAACACAGCCGATAATCCAACCGACAATGAGTGCGACCCAGGTTAGCTCCGGATACGGCCGGGCAACCGTTGCTGGTGAGTTTTCCACCCTACTCCCCTATTGTTATTTGCGCGCAAGATTATCATAGTGGTTCGAGGCGTGCCGCCAGTTGGTCTTTCGCCATTACCTCGAGAAACTCGTCTGCGAGCGCCTCGCAGGCCGCAACGCAGTGTTTCCAGATGCGCACGCGTTCTGCCGGTTCGTAATTCAGGAAATCTCCCCTGTCCGGAATCTTGCCGTTTGGCAAGCTGGCAACGAACTCATCCGAAGGGCTTATCAATATCGTTCGGTCCACATTGCCAGGCTGAGGCCGGCGCCATTTGAGTCTCTTATCGAACCAGCCAGGAACGATGTGCCCATAGAAATGGGGAAACAACGTCAGGCGTTCTTCGGCGCTGTGCGGAAGATCGAGGTGATAGTCGATGACACCGCCATCGCGATAAACACCCGGCCTCGCCCCGGCGATGTCACGCACTCCTGACAGGACCAGCGGTATCGAGCCGGTCGCGACGATTGCGTCCTGCAAGTTTTCTCGCGTCAGCTTTACACGCTGTAACGGGAATCCGGTGACATCAAAAAACGGCGGCACCTCTCGCCCGTCGTAGAACAGGGCGCGCTCGAAGGACCAACCCAGGGTTGACCGGCTAACCGCATTCAGAAGCGCAGCAGAAATCAGGCCTGCAGCGAGAATGGCCCTGTTCTCCGACGCCAGTACATGGCGGCTACGGACAGTCATTACGTGTGTCCGAAACACCGGGTTACCCAGAATCTCCGCTACGCCATTCTCCCCAAGTACGAGACCGAGAATTTCCCTGCTCTTCGCCGTAATCTCAGCGATATCGGGCTTCTCACTGTAGGTCTGGTCAAGATAGGCCTTCTCGAAGCGCTCAATAGCCGCCAGCGGGTCCGATTGCGCGTAACAGGCAAACCGCCAGGACCCGATCGAACTTCCGATCAGGTGCACCGGACCCGTAAGTTGAGGGATGACACTGCTGACAATCGCCCGGTCCAACTGGCTGAGGACGAGCCACTTCGCTCCGCCGGATGCGCCCGCGAGCGTTCCAACCGAGGACATATCGAAGCCGTGCTGGCGCACAGACTTAAGGGCGCCGGCGCCCGCTTTGAATGTCAAAGAAAACGGTTTCACATTTCCTGGTCGCGCAGGCAGCCGCCGCCCGCGTTCGTGACGTTGTTGCTACTCGAACGGATGGGTCTTTATGATCGTCTGTTTGCGATCCGGTCCCGTTGAAATGATATCGACGGGTACGCCAGCCAGTTCTTCGATACGCGCGAGGTAAGCACGCGCTTTTTCGGGCAGCTCGTCATGGCTGGTCATGCCAACCGTGGATTCCTGCCAGCCGGTCCACTCCTCGTAGATTGGCTTGCACTCCGCAAATCGATCAACGACAACGGGCAGCCCGCCAATTGGCTCCCCATCGATCGAATAACCAACGCATATCTGGATGGTTTCGAGTTCATCGAGAACGTCGAGTTTGGTTACGCACAGCCCCGATACGCTGCTATTGACGATTGAACGACGTAGCGCCACGGCGTCAAACCAGCCACAGCGACGCGGCCTGCCGGTTGTCGCACCGAACTCCGCGCCGACCCTGGCCAGATGGGCGCCATGATCGTCAAACAACTCGGTGGGGAATGGTCCGGCGCCGACACGCGTCGTGTAGGCCTTCACGATCCCGAGAATGTAATCGAGGTTACGCGGACCAATGCCCGTGCCCGTACTCGCCGCCGCGGCAACCGTGTTTGACGAAGTCACAAACGGGTAAGTGCCATGATCGACATCAAGGAAACTGCCTTGCGCACCTTCAAACAGGATGCTCTTGCCCGAGTCGGCGAGATCCTGAAGAACTTGTGTAACGTCAGCCGTTACCGGCGCGATGATCTCTGCGTACCCCATCGCCTCGTCGAGCGTCTTTGCGAAGTCTACGGTATCCGCCTTGAAGTAGTTCTTCAGCAGGAAGTTGTGGTAGTCGAGCACCTCGCCGAGCTTCGCTGCAAAATTCTCGCGCACGAACAGATCCGACACTTTCAATGCGCGACGCGCTACCTTGTCCTCGTAAGCGGGCCCAATCCCGCGCCCGGTGGTACCAATCGCGCTTGCCCCACGCGCTTTTTCGCGGGCCGCATCGAGAGCCACATGTGACGGCAGGATGAGCGGGCATCCAGGACTGATTCGCAGGCGCTCGTAGACCGGCACGCCGCTCTCAATAAGTGCATCAGCTTCTGCGACCAATGCATCAAGCGCGAGTACAACACCATTACCGATCAGGCACTGCACGCCGTCGCGCAAGATACCCGATGGAATTAGATGCAGTACGGTCTTTTCGCCGCCGATGACGAGTGTATGCCCTGCATTGTGACCGCCCTGGAATCGTGCGACCGCCGCTGCTCGATCCGTCAACAGGTCAACGATCTTACCCTTGCCCTCGTCGCCCCATTGAGTGCCGATGACTACTACATTCTTACCCATGAGATTCCTGCACCGAATGTCTGCGCCGCCTAGCGGCGAACAAAAAACAGAACCGCGACCCCGATGACCATGACCACGAGACCGATATTGCGAATGTGATTGTCACTCAGGCGAGTAATTTCCGCCACCATCTGACGGTACTTCTGCGGTGAGACAAACGGCAACATGCCCTCGATAATGAGCACAAGGGCAATTGCCGTGAATATTTCAGTAGCTATTGCTCGCCATCCGACTGGTTCAGATAACGGAAGAACTCGTTATTGGGATCGAGTACGAGGACATCGCCTTGCCCGCCCACTGACTTCCTGTAGGCGTCGATGGAGCGATAGAACGCGTAAAACTCCGGGTCCCTTGTGTACGCACTGGCATAAACCTCTGCCGCCTTCGCATCACCTTCACCACGAATTAGCTGCCCGTCACGATAGGCATTGGCCAGGATAACCGTCACTTCGCGGTCAGCGCCTGCACGCCGTTTCTCAGCTTCCGCTCGCCCCGTAAAGCGACGATCCGTTGCAATTCGCGCACGTTCCGCCGCCATCTGCTGGTAGACAGAGTTACGGACCTCGTCCATAAACTCGACCTGCTTGATGCGGAAATCGACAAGAGACACGCCAAGATCGTCTGCCGTGGGCGCTGCGAGATTCAGCATGTCGCGCATCAATTCCTGGCGCTCCAGAGAAATGGCATCCGACACCGATCGTTTACCGAACTCGGTTACAACGGCGTTTTTAATGATCTCCGACAGGCGGCCATTGGCGACATCCAGTGACCCACCCGTCGATGTGTAGAACCGAACTGGATCGACAATGCGCCATTTGACGAAGAAATCCACCTGCACCGCTTCGTTCTCGGCCGTGAATATCCGTTCCGGCCGATCGCTGATCGTCAGGATCCGCCGCGGGAACTTGCGGATGTTCTGTACGAGAGGCCACTTGAAATGCAGTCCCGGGTTGTAGTCTGCCTCAACGACCTGCCCCAACTGCAGCTTAATAGCCATCTCTCGTTCGTTGACGGTGAACGCAGAGAGCCCGATTACAGCAACGGCGGCACCCAGTAAGATCATGGCTGCTAATTTTCCGGTATTCATTCGCGGACCCCCCGTTCACGTGGATCTAATTCCTGGTCCGGCAATTGCGGTGTCTGTCGGTCCGACGCGCGGTTGCCTTCAACACTCGGCATCTGGACGCCCGAGCGGTTCATGATCTGGTCGAGCGGCAGGTACAACAGGTTGCCGCTGCCTTCAGAATCGATGAGGACCTTGGATGAACGCCCATAGACCTCTTCGATGGCCTCTATGTACAGGCGGTCACGAGTAACGCGAGGTGCTTTCTGATATTCGGTCAGCAAGGCTTCGAAACGTCCCGCTTCACCTTGTGCGTCAGCAATGACACGATCGCGGTAGGCGCGCGCATCTTCGAGAATTCTCTCGGCATCACCACTGGCCTTCGGTACGACCTCGTTGGAATACGCGTCAGCCTCGAGGCGATAACGCTCGCTGTCGTTACGCGCTTTCTGGGCATCGTCGACTGCCGCCTGAACCGCTTGAGGATAGTTGACGGTCTCGAGGGAAATCGACGTTACGGTGATCCCGGCTCCGTTTCCGTAGCTATCGAGCGTATCCTGCAACACTTCCTGAGTACGCGACGCGATCTCATCTCGGCGCCCGGTTATCAGTGACTCGATGGTGCTCGTACCAACAACTTCACGCAACGCACTTTCTGTCACGTCCTGCAAGGTCAGGTCCGGTTCCACGACTTCGAAACTGTATTTGACGGGATCCGCGCGACGATACTGTACGACCATGTCGATAAACACGTACTGCTCGTCCGCCGTCAACATCTCGGTGCGATACGCGTAGTTCGAGATTGCTACGGTGTTCACGACATCGACAACCTCAATCGGATACGGCCAGTGCCAGTGCAGGCCCGGCATCGTCTCCGGCTCTACGTACGCGCCGAATCGCTGTACGACGCCGCGCTCTGCCTCATCCACGCGATAGAAGCCTGTCAGGCCCCACGCGATCAGCAACATGACGATCAGGACGATACTACCGGCACCGCCTCCTCCGCCGCCGCTGCCACCACCCAGGATGCTGCCAAAGCGACGCTGCCAGTCCTGTACGATTTGATCCAGGTCATTGGGTTCATCCCCGTCGCGTTTCCACGGGTCCTTACCATTACCGTTTTCGTTCCATGCCATAATGTTATTCACTCATTTGCGGCCGGCGCCGATAAAGTTGTCGGCGCCGCTACCAGTTGATCATCGGCGAGATTTTCATGCTTTAGGAATCGCCGCAAGTCCTTTTCCGTCATTTTCAGTTCCAGAAGCCAACCGCCTTCCTCAAGAACCTCTTCACTAAGGACCGCTCCCAGCTCAAATAGTTTGGCCCGCTGCCGTCCCTGGGCCGACTCGAGCTGCATGTAGCGATGCACAGTCTTTTGCTGCAAACGCCCGGCGATGGCGTCCTTAAGCAACGACAGGCCCTCGCCCGAGGTTGCGGATATCCAGACAGCGCGTCCCGCTCCCTCAGTATTGCTGGTCATGCGCGGCTTGCGGTCCAGTTTGTCGATCTTATTGTACACCCGGATCTGAGGAATCTGGTCAGCATCGAGTTGCTTGAGCACCGAGTTGACCTGGCGCACGCGCTGCCAGCGATTTGGGTCACTTGCGTCGATGAGATGCAGGATCAGATCTGCCTCACGGGCCTCCTGCAGCGTGGATCGGAACGCCGCGATGAGCTCATGCGGCAGATCTCGCACAAAACCGACCGTGTCGGCCAGCACAACATGCTGTCCCTCCGGAAGGTCCAGCCGGCGAACGGTCGGATCAAGTGTGGCAAACAGCTGATCCTCGACATACACGCCAGCATCGGTCAGCGCATTGAACAACGTCGACTTGCCTGCGTTCGTGTAACCGACCAACGCCACCGTTGGAATCTCGGCCCGCACACGGTTGCGGCGATTCATTGTTCGACGCGTATCGACGTGCTCGAGGCGCTCATTGAGTTGCCGAATTCTCTTGCCAACCAGGCGACGGTCAGTCTCAAGCTGCGTCTCACCCGGACCACGCAGGCCAATGCCGCCTTTCTGGCGTTCGAGGTGAGTCCAGCCGCGCACCAGCCGTGTCGACAGATGTTCGAGCTGCGCCAGTTCAACTTGCAGCTTGCCTTCGAAGCTGCGAGCGCGCTGTGCGAATATGTCGAGTATCAGTCCGGCACGATCGAGAACGCGACACTTGAGCTCTTTCTCAAGATTGCGCTCCTGGCTCGGACTCAATGCTGCCGACGAAATGACGAGCTCGGCGCCGTTTTCAGTGATCGAAGCGCGCAGCTCATCGAGCTTACCCTTGCCAATGAAATAACGCGGATCGGGTTTGCGGCGCGAACTGACGAGCTCGCCCGCTATCTCCGCTCCCGCGGATCGGGCCAGTTCGGCAAACTCTTCGCGTTCGGACTCTTCAGGCAACCCGTCAGGACTCGCGTAGACGAGGATTGCTCGCTCGCCACTTTGCGGTCGTTCAAACAATCACGACCTCCTGCCGGGCAACCGCCGTGTGGACCTAGTCGTCACCGTCTCCAGCTTCGTCGTCCGGCAACGGCAGGCGCACATTGCGTGACGGTACGACGGTCGAAATCGCGTGTTTGTAAACCATCTGGTTCACGCTGTTCTTGAGAAGGACCACGAACTGGTCGAACGAATCGACCTGCCCCTGCAACTTGATACCGTTGACGAGGTAGATCGAAACAGGGACCTTTTCCTTTCGCAGGATATTCAGGAAGGGGTCTTGCAGTGTTTGCCCTTTAGCCATTTTGGGTCTCCTTATTCTTATTTGTTCGCATGAATTCCGCGACCCGGTGGCGCCGGGTTGCCCAAAAAAGCGGATTTCAGCCTAAGCGTGCAAAAATTCTATCACAGGGACTGCGCCAGAGAACTGGATATAACGTCTAATGCACCGGCTTCAAGGGGGTCGAGCAATAATACATTGGTCTCGGAACGCAGCCAGGTAATCTGACGTTTGGCGAGTTGGCGCGTGGCGAACAGTGCCCGGTCCTTCGCCTCATCCCGCGAATACTCACCATCGAGATAGCGCCAGAACTGGCGATAACCAACGGACCGCATGGCCGGGCAATCCGCCACGAGACCAGGACGTTCGCGTAACTGCCGCAGTTCTTCGATAAATCCGCCATCGACCATCGCATCGAGTCGCTGCGCGATGCGCGCGTGCAATACGCTGCGCGGCTCGATGCTCAATCCGATCTTCAAATAGCGGATGTCGTCGCGCCGTGGCGCGGAATCCCTGTGCCAGACCGAGAGCGGGGTTCCGCTGGACCGGTAGACTTCGAGTGCTCGCTGAATGCGTTGCCGGTCGTTTGGCTTGATGCGCTCGGCGGCGACTGGATCCACCTGTTGCAGCTCGGCGTGCAGCGCCGGCCAGCCTCTTTCTTCTGCTTGTGCATCGATTGCCTGGCGAATGGCCTCATCTGCAGCTGGCAATGACGCGATCCCCTCTGTCAGAGCCCTGAAGTACATCATCGTGCCGCCCACGAGCAGCGGAATACGGCCGGCCGCGAAAATCTCATCCATCTCGCGATAGGCGTCGCGAACGAATTCACCCGCGGAATAGCTCTCTTCCGGGTCTCGAATGTCAATCAGGCGATGGGGTGTGCGGGCCAGGGTCTCCGCATCCGGCTTGGCCGTGCCAATATCCATGCCCCGGTAAATAAGGGCCGAATCCACACTAATTACGTCGCAGGGAAACCGCTTGCAGAGACTAATGGCAAGATCAGTTTTTCCTGACGCCGTCGGGCCCATCAGAAGTATCGCGGTCTTGCTCATGGCCTAGCGACCGCGCAGGAACAGGCGGTCGAGCTCTGACATCGTTATCGTGGTCCACGTCGGGCGACCGTGATTACATTGATCCGCGCGCTCGGTGCTCTCCATTTCCCGCAATAGCGCATTCATCTCATCGATCGTCAGCAAGCGGTTGGCCCTCACGGAGTGGTGGCAGGCCATGGTCGCCAGGAAATCATCACTCGCGTCGTCAACACGATTGCTCTGCCCGGACTCGGACATATCCGACAACACGTCCCGCAATAATGCCTCGACATCCGCATCTCTGAGTAATGCAGGCACTTCGCGCACGGTCAGCGTGGTTGGCCCCGAGCGATCAACGACCAGCCCGAGTTGCTCCAGCGCCGCGCCGGACTGCTCCACAAGATTCGCCTCGCTCTCGGCAACGGATATCGTCTCGGGAACCAGCAGCGGTTGACGAACCAAATCGCGATCGTCGTAACATTTCTTGAGCTTCTCGTAGGTAATCCGTTCGTGTGCAGCATGCATATCGACGACGACCAACCCGTCCTTGTTCTCGGCGAGAATGTAAACACCCGCCAGCTGCGCGACGGCAAACCCTAGCGGAGGTACCTCGGACGCGTATTCGGGCACGTCAGCGAGCGAAGGCGCCGTGGCCATCGATCGATACGTGGCAAGCGTTTCACGAATTGCAGTCCGTGACGGGGCTGTCCCCAATGGCATTGCACCCTGGTTGAACACCGTATCGCGGGTCATTGGAATCGGGGTGACGTCATGTCCTCCCGGTCGCGTATCAGTCAGCGCAATCTCGATTGCTTGTGACACGACACCGTGAACGCGTCGCCCATCCCGGAAACGCACCTCATGTTTCGCAGGATGCGCGTTGGCATCAACGCCGGCCGGATCCATCGTCAGGTTCAGCACGTACGCGGGGTAGCGTCCATGGAACAATACATCGCGGTAGGCATGCCGCGCTGCGTGCGCAAGCGTTTTGTCCATGATGCTGCGACCGTTGACGAACCAGAACTGCAGGTCGGGCTGACTGCGGTTGAACGTCGGCAGTGCAATCCAACCGGACAGCGCAATACCCTCTACCTCTCGTTCAAGATAGACGCACTGCTCGGCGAACGCGTCGCCACAGATCTTCGCAACTCGCTGGCGCTGCATCTCCTCGTCTTTCGCAGCGGCAAGCTGCAGGACGGTACGCTGATTGTGAGTCAGCACAAAGGCGATCCCGGGGCGTGACAGAGCGAGCCGCCTCACCCACTTCTCGATGTGTCCGAATTCCGTTCGCTCCGTACGCAGGAAGCGGCGCCGCGCGGGCGTATTGTAGAAGAGATCGTGAACTTCAACGGTGGTGCCCTGTGGATGCGCTGCTGGTGACGGCGAACTGACGTTGCCGCCGTCGGCCTCGACCTGCCATGCAGTGTCCTCGTCGGACGACCGGGAGCAAAGCAGAAGCCGCGCGACGGATGCGATGCTCGGCAAGGCCTCGCCGCGAAAACCGAGGGATGCTACGGCCTCGAGATCGTCGAGGCTGGAAATTTTGCTGGTCGCATGCCGCGACAGCGCGAGCCCGAGCTCCGACTTGTCAATTCCCTTGCCATCGTCGCGGATGCGGATCAGCTTCTGTCCGCCCGCGACAATATCGATCTGGACCGACTGTGCTCCGGCATCAAGGCTATTCTCCACAAGCTCCTTCACCACGGAGGACGGCCGTTCGACGACCTCGCCGGCGGCAATCTGGTTGATGAGGTGACTGGGGAGTTGCTGAATCGGCATCCGGCCGATTATGCCGGAATATCAGCCACCCGCGAAGATCGGAATGCTCAGCTTCTGTCCGACGCGAATCCGGTCACTGGACAGTTTGTTGGCCCTGCGAATATCTGCAGTACTCACGTTGTAGCGCTCGGCGATCTGCGACACGGTGTCCCCGCTGGCGACGACGTAACTTACCTGCCTGGCTGGCTGGCGCTTTAGATCCATCGCAATCCGCGTATCGGGCGGTGGATTCGTGTAGTAATAGTCCCGCACACCGGCAAGAATCGCGTTGGCGAGTCGCGCCTGGTACTTCCTGTCGCGGAGTTTCTTCTCTTCACCCGGATTGGATATGAATCCGGTTTCGACCAGGATGGATGGCATCTCGGCCGACGTCAGCACGGCCAGGCTCTTCTCTTTGACCTTGAGGCTGTGCATCTTGGCCACTCGGCTGAGCTGCGCGCTAACGCGATTGCCGACATCATTGCTGGCGCTCAGCGCCGCACTCTGCGACAGGTCATACAAAACGGAAGCCAGGATCGGATCCTTGTCATTCAGCGATACATCGCCGACCTTGACTGTTTCCCTGTTGCGCCGAGACAAGG
This sequence comes from Gammaproteobacteria bacterium, assembly GCA_009937605.1. Classification (GTDB taxonomy): domain Bacteria; phylum Pseudomonadota; class Gammaproteobacteria; order Steroidobacterales; family Woeseiaceae; genus UBA1847. The sequence continues at coordinate 23,623 of JAACFG010000021.1, forward strand.
TCTCTCGCGCAACCCGATCAGCCCGATCGAGGTTCAAGGCGAACACTGACGCGCCATTAGCACGCGAATCGCCGAATGCGTCGGCATGAATCGATATGAAGAGATCGGCGTCCTTACGCTGTGCGATGTCGACCCGATCGTCGAGATCAATGAACACGTCCCTGTCCCTGATCAGCAACGCACGCATGCCCGGCTCGGCATTGATGCGCCGCGCCAACTCCTTGCTGATAGAGAGGACGATGTCCTTTTCTTTCGCGCGCCGCCCTGATGAACCTGGGTCATGCCCACCGTGACCCGCATCGATTGCGACCACGATGTCGCGGCCGGGACGGTATGCCTCAGAGGCCCGTTTGACGGTCGAGAAGCCACCCGCGTCCTGCAAGTCGATGACAAGGCGATCGCCATAGGTCGCATTGGGACCTGCCGTGAACGTCCGTGAGCGAACGGCAGCGTTCAGATCAAGCACAACGCGTAGCTGGCCGTTGGCGCGCACGGCACTACGAATGGCACGGACTGACCCCGCCCCTTGCGGCATTTCTACCAGGGACTTGGCCAGGCGGCTGTCTTTCAGATCGATAACGAGGCGATCAGGACCCCTGAGCGTGAAAATATTGTGTTGAACCGATCGGCTCAGGTCGAGCACGACTCGTGTTTTGTTATTTTCTGACCATATACGTACATTCTCGACCGTTGAGCCCGCAAATGCGGCCGATGACAGCAGCAGAATCAGTAAACAACTTGTGAATCTCAGTCGAAGCATGAAGATAAATCTCGAAGCCAGATTTCGGGATTATGTCCGGTGAGTATACGAATCTGGCAGGAAAAACCAAGAGATTTCTCTGAAATATTATGAGGATACCCCCTCTTCTTCACCCACTCAGTTAATGGTGGCAGTGACCTTAATTCGGAATCAGGGTCGCTGACACTTTTTTGGCGCGATCCGTGAGGGGGACTATTTCAATGCTTCGCCCGTCGCCTTCGTAGTGCAGGACCAGGGAAAGGTCCGCCTGGCTGGTCAGGCCCGGTGCCCGATCCGGCCATTCGACCAGGCGGCACCCGTTATCGAGTTCATTCCAGCCCAGGTACCTGAGTTCGTCTTCGCTGGATACCCTATACAAATCAACATGATAGATATGCCCTCGTGGAAGATCATAGGGTTCAACGAGCGTATAAGTAGGGCTCGGGACCGCTCCTGTATGACCCGCCGCTTTGATGAACGCCCGCGCAAAGGTCGATTTGCCAGCGCCCAGGTCGCCGGTGAGTAACAGGGTCCAGCCCGCCAGATCATCAGGCAGTGCATCCAGCATCTCCTCGCCAAACGCGATCGTGGCAGCCTCGTCCGCAAGGTAACGCTTCATGGATTAAGGACCGCTCTGAGTTCGTCCAACAGGTCCGAGGCGATCAATCCGCGCTCGCCAGCGGAGGCGGCGTGGTCTCCTGCGCGTGCGTGTGCCTCCACGCCGGCGGCCGCCGCAGTTTCGAGATCGAGTCCCTGGGCGACGAACGCGGCGATGATCCCGGTCAGCACATCCCCCATGCCCGGTGAAGCCATCCCGGGATTCCCGGACGTACACAATGCGGCCGCCTTCGTCGCAGACGAGATCAGTGTTCCTGCGCCCTTGAGAACGGCAACTCCGCCGTATTTTTCGGCCAGCGCCGCCAGGGCGGCCGGTCGATCCGCCTGAATGTCTGCGGCCCCGGTACCCAGCAAGGTGGCTGCCTCCCCCGGATGCGGCGTAATGACACGATTCGGCGCCGCAGTCGGCGATGCCGCGAGCAAATTGAGTGCATCCGCGTCCCAGACTGCGGGCCGACTGTCGTTTGCGAGCAATTCATAAAGCGCCCTGGCCCAGTCAGACTGTCCGAGCCCCGGCCCAAAGGCGATGACGTCCGCTTTGGCCAGCAGCGGTTCGAGGTCGGATGGGGATGAGACCGCGTGTGACATGAGTTCCGGACGCGACGCGACGATAATTGCGGCATGCGACGGGTGCGTCGCGATGCTGACCCGTCCTGCCCCGGCTCTGAGCGCGGCCTCGCCGGCCAGCCTGACAGCGCCTGGCATCCCTTCACCGCCGCCGACGACCAGTACGTGTCCGAAATCCCCTTTGTGCGCAGCGCGTGCTCTTGGTCCCAGAACGTTTGCCAGGAGTTGCGCGTCGAGACGCCGATAGGAGGCATCGATATCGGTGTAGTAGCCTTCTGGAATCTCGAGATCCGCAAACCGGATGCGTCCGCAATAGCCTGGTGCTTCCCCAAGGTAAAGTCCCTGCTTCAGGCCAACGAAAGTCACTGTCAGATCGGCTTTTACGGCGCAGCCCATGACGGCACCCGTGTCACCATTAATGCCCGTCGGAATATCCAGCGCGAGCACCGGCGCCGTGTGTTGGTTAAATGCTGCAACTGCAGCGGCGAAGTCACCGCCGACATCCCTTTCAAGGCCGCTGCCCAGAACCGCATCGACCAACAGGTCTGCTTCGGCGTCGAGTACGCCCGACCAGGGCGATACGACACCCCCTTCGGCCACGAAATCGCCCCAGGCCGTCGCGGCATCGCCGGTGAGTGTCTCCGGGTCCACGAGCGCGAGCGCAGAGACCGCGATCCCCTGCTGTGAGGCCAAGCGCGCAACGACATAGCCGTCGCCACCGTTATTGCCCGCACCGCACACGATCTGCCAGCGCCTGGCATTCGGATAGCACTGTGTGGCTTCGTGCAGCGCGGCTTCGCCAGCGCGCGTCATGAGCGTGTATCCGGGAACCCCATGGTCCTCGATCGTCGTACGGTCTATTTCGCGAACAGCGGCGACGGAATAGATGTTGGCGGGCAAGTTCTGCATCCTGGCGATTATACTGGTCTGGCTCTAGGAACTTCCTCCGGAAACCTACATTGACGACGGACCCGAACCAATACGGCAATACCGATATGGCCGCACTCAAGGATGAGATACTTGCCTGGTGCCGCGATCTCGGATTCCAGCAGGCCGGTGTCAGCGACATCGACCTCGCGAAGGCCGATGGCCAACTGAACGAATGGCTGGCCGCGCGCTTTCACGGGTCAATGCATTACATGGAACGGCATGGCAGCAAGCGCAGTCACCCGGGCGAACTGGTTCGTGGCACCGTGCGAATCATTTCCGTGCGCATGGATTACCTGCCCGAAGCGCAGGAAACAGCGAAAAAGCTGCTGGATCATGAATCCCGTGCGTACGTCTCGCGATACGCGCTCGGGCGTGACTACCACAAGCTCATGCGTCGACGTCTGCGCACGCTCGCGCAGCGCATCGAGAAGGGGATTGGCGAGTTCGGGTATCGCGTGTTCGTCGACAGCGCACCGGTCCTGGAAAAGGCGATCGCCGAAAAAGCGGGACTGGGCTGGATCGGCAAGCACACCAACCTTATCAACCGGAACGAAGGTTCCTGGTTTTTTCTGGGTGAGCTCTATACCGACCTGCCGCTGGAGCCGGACCAGGCTGAACAATCGCACTGTGGGACCTGTACAGCCTGCATAGATGTGTGTCCTACAAAGGCCATTGTAGCCCCGTACAAACTCGACGCTCGCCGATGCATTTCCTACCTGACCATCGAATCCAGGGACCCGATTCCTGAAGAATATCGAAAAGCCATTGGCAATCGGATCTACGGCTGCGATGACTGCCAGCTGTTCTGCCCGTGGAACAAGTTCGCGCAGCAGACCGGCGAACCGGACTTCGCGCCACGTCATGAGCTTGATTCTGCAAAACTCGTTGATCTGTTCATGTGGGACGAGGACACGTGGCTGAGCCGAATGGAGGGCAGTGCTATCCGACGCATAGGGCACGACCAGTGGCTACGAAACATCGCTGTCGCGCTGGGCAATGCAGAAACCTCGGCTGAGGTTGTCGCAGCGCTCAGGTCGCGGCAGCATGGCGAATCGGACCAGGTTACAGAACACGTGAATTGGGCCCTCGCCCAGCACGAAGCATTACTATCGGAAAGCA
>JAACFG010000135.1 GCA_009937605.1 Gammaproteobacteria bacterium
AGAGCGGCATATGGGAGTGCCTGATGACCGAAGACGACCTTGATCGCAATAGGCGTCATTTTCTGACTGTTGCAACTATCGCTACCGGGGCCGTAGGCGTCGGGTTCGTTGCAATTCCTTTCCTGTCTTCACTGAAGCCCAGTGCCCGAGCGCAAGCGCTTGGGGCGCCGGTCGAAGTGCCGCTGGGCTCGATACAGCCGGGCGAGATGGTTCGCGTTCTCTGGCGTGGCAGGCTTGTATTTGTCCTGCGGCGCGACGAGAAGATGCTGGCCAGCTTGCCGGAAATCGTGGATGAGCTGCGCGACCCGAATTCCGAGGTCGTCGAACAGCAGCCCGATTACGCGGCAAATGACACGCGCTCTGTAAAGCCCGAGTATCTCGTCGTCGAGGGATCATGTACGCATCTTGGTTGTGCGCCCCTCGAAGATTTCGAGGTACGGCCTGCCGAAGACTGGGGTGGCGGATTCTTTTGCCCGTGTCACGGGTCAAAATTTGACCTCGCCGGACGCGTCTACAAGGGCGTGCCGGCTCCGACTAACTTGCGGGTTCCTCCGCACCGGTTCGTCAGGGATGACCTGATTCTGATCGGTCAGGACACGGGAGCAGCGTAATGGCAAGAATCGAAGCAGAAGTTGGCAAGTCCCAGAACGGCCTGATGAAATGGATCGATGATCGCTTCCCGTTGACGAAAACGATGAAGCACCACGTCACTGAGTACTACGCGTCGAAGAACTTCAATTGGTGGTTCGTGTTCGGTGTGCTTGCCATGGTTGTGCTGGTTATCCAGCTTGTCACTGGCATCTTCCTGACAATGAACTACAAACCAGCGGCAGCCGAAGCGTTTGCCTCGGTTGAGTACATCATGCGTGATGTCGAGTGGGGTTGGCTCATTCGCTACATGCATTCGACCGGCGCATCGTTCTTCTTTATCGTCGTTTACCTGCACATGTTCCGTGCGATGCTATACGGCTCGTACAAAAAGCCGCGTGAACTGATCTGGCTGATCGGCATGATGATCTTCTTCGTCCTGATGGCCGAGGGATTTGCCGGCTACCTGTTGCCGTGGGGCCAAATGTCTTACTGGGGTGCCCAGGTGATTATTTCGCTGTTCGGTGCAATACCGGTTGTCGGTGATGGGCTTGTCGAATTCATTCGCGGTGACTACTCGATCTCGGATATCACGCTCAATCGCTTCTTTGCACTGCATGTCATCGTGTTGCCACTGGCTTTGATCGGACTGATTTTCGTCCATATCGTGGCGCTGCACGAAGTTGGCTCGAACAATCCCGATGGCATCGAAATCAAGAAGAACAAGGGACCGGACGGTATTCCTCTCGATGGTGTGCCGTTCCACCCGCATCACACGTCCAAGGACCTGATCGGAATTATCGTTTTCCTGATGATCTTCAGCGCGGTGGTGTTCTTTGCGCCGGATATGGGCGGCATGTTCCTCGAACACGCCAACTTTGAGCCCGCAAATTTGACGGCGACGCCGGAGCATATTGCGCCGGTCTGGTACTACACGCCGTACTACGCGATCTTGCGAGCCGTGCCGGATAAACTCTGGGGCTTCATCTTGTTCGGTCTCTCGGTCTTGCTGCCGGTCTTCCTGCCGTGGCTCGACCGCTGTCGGGTCCGCTCAATCCGTTACCGCGGATGGATGTACAAGACGGCGCTAAGCATCTTCGTGGTTACATTCCTGACGCTGGGTTGGCTTGGATTGCAGCCGGCCACAGAAACCTACGTGTTGTTGGCAAGAATATTCTCGGTGCTCTATTTCGCGTTCTTCCTGCTAATGCCGTTCTACACGGCTGCAGACAAGACGAAGCCGGTGCCAGACAGGGTGGTCTACCATGACTAAGTGCAAGAAAATAGCCAGTTTGATGACGCTGAGTGCGTGCCTTTTTGCATCGCAGGCGATGGCCGCAGGTGGCTCCGTTCACCTTGAGCCGGCAGAGATCGATCCGGACAATGTCTCGTCTCTACAGCGCGGTGCGCGCAATTTCATGAACTACTGCTCTGGCTGCCACTCGGCCCAGTACGTCCGATTCAACACTATTGGCAAGAGCCTTGGCTTGTCGGAAGAGCAGCTGGTAGACAACCTGATGTTCAATGCCGACAAGACGTTCGAGACGATCAAGTCTTCGATGCCGCCGGCGGATGCCGCGCGGTGGTACGGTAAGGCACCACCCGACATGTCATTAATGGCACGTGCCAAGGGTACGGACTACGTCTACAACTTCCTCAAGGGCTTTTACGTTTCGCCGGAGAGCCCGACCGGTGTGGATAACCTTGTGCTTGCAGGCACGAGCATGCCGCACGTCTTATGGGAGTTGCAGGGCTTTCAGGCAGCAAATTTCGAGCATCACGAGAACGAAGATGGTTCTGTGACGACAACGTTCGAGGGTTTCGAGCAACTGAGCCCTGGCAGCATGGATGCAGAAGACTACGATGACTTCGTTCGCGACACGGTCAATTTCCTGGCCTACATCGCCGAGCCGATTCGCTCCGATCGCCGCAAGCTGGGGGTCTGGGTCATCATGTTCCTGATCTTCTTCTTCATATTGTCGGTTCAATTGAAAAAACAGATTTGGAAGGACGTCAAGTAATGGCAGTAATCGCTAACAGACGATCGGTAATGACGCTGTTCTCACGGCCGACAGATATTCACAGCCACCGTACACGGCTGGTATTGGCCGAAAAGAACATCAACATCGAGATCCATCAAATCATCGGGCCTGACTTGCCCGAAGACTTGATGGATCTCAACCCGTACCACACGGTTCCGACGCTGGTCGATCGTGACCTGACGTTGTACGACTCGCGAGTGATCGTCGAATACCTTGACGAACGTTTCCCGCATCCACCATTGATGCCGGTTGATCCCGTTACGCGCGCCCAGTTCCGTCTGGCATTGTTCCGCATCGAAACCGATTGGTATTCGATTGCGGAGGAGGCCGAGAACAACAGTGACGGCAAGCTTGGGACCAAGGCTCGCAAGATGCTTCGCGAGAGCATTCTGCAGAGCGCGGAGTTATTCGGCGCGAGACCGTATTTCCTGAGCGAGGAGTTCTCGCTCGTGGATTGCACGATCGCGCCACTGCTGTGGCGCTTGCCTGTGTACGGCGTCGACCTTGGACCGGATTCTGAAGCGATCGAAGCCTATATGGAGCGTGTATTTGCACGCCGTTCTTTCCAGGAGAGCCTGACTGAGCTCGAGCAGGAAATGCGCTTGTAGTAATTTGGGGTCAGTGACCTTTAGGGTCGGGGCAGTCTCCTGGCTCAAATACTGGAGAAAGGTAAAGCCCCCGATTTACTGCCTTATGTTAGGTCCCGCCCAGCACGCCGAAACGGTGGTAAAGTACCCGCAGGGTTAGGCCAACGCTCTGGAAACACATTGAACATCGCAAGCCGCTCAAAGCGCCCCTATCTCATTCGTGCGATGCACGAATGGATGGCCGATAACGGCCACACGCCACATATCGTCGTCGATGCGTCTTTTGACGGTGTCTGTGTTCCCGTTGAGCACATCAAGGATGGCAAGATCATTCTGAATATCAGTGATACCGCCGCGCATAACCTCAAGCTGACGAACGACGCGGTGAGTTTTCGCGCGCGCTTTGGCGGTGTGCCGTTTGATGTCTGGGCGCCGGTCCGCTCGGTACTCGGAATCTATGCCCGCGAGACCGGGCAAGGGATGATCTTCTCGCACGACACGGAGCAGGCTGAGGCCGAGCCACCGGAGTTACAGGAAGAGGTCGTTGAGACGCGCTCGCGTCCGCACCTGAAGATCGTCAAGTAATAAGGTCACTGTCCCGGTTATTCGGACCCCAATAGCGTCGTGTCGATCAGGTCGCATAAACAGTGAATCACCAGGAGGTGTACTTCCTGGATCCTGGCCGTCCGGGTCGCAGGTACGCGAATCTCAACATCACCTTCGGCGAACATGTCCGCCATGCGGCCGCCGTCACGTCCTGAAAATGCAACCACTTTCATGCCGCGTTCGTGCGCGGCGTCGATCGCGCGAATGACATTCTCCGAATTACCGGATGTCGAAATACCAAGAAGGACATCGCCAGGCTTTCCGAGCGCTCGCACCTGCTTCGAGAATATTTCTTCATAGGAATAATCATTGCTTATTGAGGTCACGGTCGAAGCGTCTGTTGTCAACGCCATTGCCGGGAGACCCGGCCTCTCCATCTCGAAGCGGTTCAATAGCTCGGACGAGAAATGCTGGGCATCCGCTGCCGAACCGCCATTTCCGCAACTCAGGATCTTGCCGTCGGCCAGCAGAGCATCGCTCATTACAAGTCCTGCAGCCGCGATACTCTCTGCGATTGCGTCGGCAGCGGTCTGTTTGGTTGCGATACTTTCCGCGAAATGATCGCGAACTCGGCTCAAAGGGTCCATGGGTGCTCCGGAAGGAATAGTCCGGGCAATTCTAGCAAGTGTCAGAGCGTCGAGTCATCGGGTCGAAAGGCATCGCGTATCCAGCAGATGGATGGCGGGTCTTTGCCTTCTATGGCGACGACGTCGAAACGCATGACGCGACTGGCATAGGCGCCGTTTCTCGCATAGAACATTGCGGCAGTGCGGATGATTCTGCGCTGCTTATGCCGGTCAACCGTATGGCCGGGCTGCGCGAAGTCTGTTCTGGTTCGATAGCGAACCTCTACAAACACCAGGCATTGATCGTGAAGCATGATCAGGTCGATTTCGCCGCCACGGCAACGGAAGTTGCGCGCGACCGGTCGCAGGCCCTGGTTGGTGAGGTAATTGAATGCCGCGCTTTCTGCGCGGGCGCCTACAACTCCAGTTGCCCGGCGTTCCATGGTGAGTCGTCCGCCGCGTCGGGCACGATGATCTCGCCCTCGTCGGTCATGTCCTGGATAGGCCCACCTGTGTCCTCCTGATCGGGCAGGGCTACGACTTCGCCATTTTGAAATTGCGCCCACGCGAGGCGCCGGTGAACACGGCCGGTCTGATCGAGAAACAGGGTTCCCGATGCGCCATCCAGTTCATTCATGACACTGCCCCGTGCCGCGAACAGGGATGCGATCAGGTTGTAGGCGTCATAACCCATGGCGTGGAGGCGCGCGACGCGCCGTTCTTCCGGCCAGTATTCATCGAACTGCGCCGGCAAATGTGCGATCCACGGCTGCGGAGCCACTACCCATGGCGTGTCGGCAAACATGACGCCATTGAGATCCGAGTTGGAGCGTCCATCCAGTGAGTTGACGGACGACGTCGAGTACACGGGGAGATCGCCCGAGTAATGAAACTTCAACTGAGCTTTCAGCAGACGACCTGCCGGCGCGTCGGTGGCCAGGAAGATAAACTCCGCGTCCTGTCGTCTGCGGGGATCAAACTGCAGAGCCCGTCCAATGTTCGCGCGCAGGCGCGTATAGCGTTGCACGCTGCCTGACAGACCCATGAGGTTCTCGATGTCGTTGGAGAAATCCGGGTTGCCAGGTGTGTAGCTGCGATAGTCGAGCAACGTGCCTCCGAGTCCTTCGAATTCGGTCGTGAAACTCATCAGCAGACGGCGGCCCCAGTCATTGTTGGGGACAAGGGCAACGGCGCGTCCGTGTCCGTCATTTAGTGCGCGCTGTGCCGCCGACGCAGCTTCGTCTTCTGGAGAAAGCGCAAACTGATACAGGCCCGGTGGGGCCAATGTGCCCTCGGGCAGGTAGTTAAGCGTCAGTACCGGGACCGGCACGAGAATATCGTTCGCCAGTTCGGCGACGTTGCGTCGCAGTAAAGGACCAACGACAAACTCTGCGCCATCGGCGACCGCCACAGCGTATGCGGCGCTGGCACCTCCCTCAGCATTAACGTCATAAATACGCACACTTTGTTGATCATCCAGACCGGAGGCCGTCGCAAAATAGGCCCCCAGGAAGCCGTTCTGCACAGCTCGGCCAGCATTCGCTGCGTTGCCTGACAACGGCAGCAACAAGGCAATTTGGCGCGGGTAGTCGAGCAACAAGTGCTCAGGGAGATCGAGGTCACCCAGCACTGTTGTCGCCGGGTGGTTGGGATTCTCGGCGCGCCAGCGAACCAGCCCATTACTCCAGCCGATGCCCTGCTGACCGGTCGAGGTGGCTATCGATCCGATTGTCAGCCAGCCTCGCACGACCGGATCCGCGCTGGTTTCCGCAGCGTTTCTGAGAACGGTCGGGCTGCTGACGAGCAGGCCCTGCCACAGTCGAGCACGGTTGCGTTCTACATCACGCCGGTTGTCGAGCCAGGTTTCCCGTTGAGTCATCAGTTCGACGGCACGTACCGGGTCCTGATTTTGAATCCACGCATCGGCACGCAGCACTTCGACACGCAGCCTGTCGCGCTCCGACAGGGACTGCCGGCTCAAGGGCTCAAGAAGGCTTAGCGCCGCATCCGCATCACCGTTGTAGAGGTAGAACGCGGCTTGATTGGTATCCCACAACGGCCGTTGGGGGCCGGACGGTGGGCGCGGAACGTCGCGGAAGGCGCTGCGCGCCCTGGAGACGTCGCCTGCATCCAGGTACTGCTCCACCGCCAGCAGTGTGTAACGATCACGCTCGCTGCCGGTCGCGGCAACCGCGAGGCCCATATAAGCGCCCGCTGCCTCGGCGTGGTCGCCATTATCCGCCATGCGTTGTGCCCGGTTTTCGCTCGATCCACCAACTGCGCCGCCGCCGGTCGTCTCGCACGCGGCCAGCGCGAGCAGACCGACCAGCAAGACGAGAATGCTTGCTTGTGAGCGTTGATAGGATGCACGATGTAGAAGCGTTCTGATCATTTTCTTTCTAAACCGGATTACGGATTCCTGGCCAGATGAGCGGCACTCTATTTATAGTAGCAACGCCAATTGGCAACCTTGAAGACCTGACACCGCGAGCGAGCCAGACGCTTGCTGCAGTGGACCTTGTTGCAGCCGAGGATACCCGGCACACAAAGCGATTGCTATCAACAATCGGTGCAAAACCGGCACTTATGTCGCTGCATGATCACAATGAAGAACAGGCAGTTCACGGGCTTATTGAATCACTGAAAGATGGCAAAGATGTGGCGCTGGTTAGCGATGCCGGCACGCCACTGGTCAGTGATCCGGGCTATCGCCTGGTAAAGGCCGCACACGAGCAGGGCGTCACCGTGGTGCCGATTCCGGGCCCCAGCGCGGTAACCGCGGCACTCTCGGCGGCAGGCTTGCCAACTGACCGGTTCTGCTTCGAGGGGTTTGCACCAGCGAAAAGCGCCGCGCGCCGCAAGTGGCTGCAAGACCTGGTGGCGGAAGAGCGTACTCTCGTGATGTTTGAGTCAGTGCATCGGATTGCGGATTGCCTGGCCGATCTCGTCGATATTTTCGGCGCTGATCGCAAAGCATTCATTGGCCGCGAACTGACCAAAATGTATGAGCAGTGCGTTCAGGAAACGCTCGGCCGTTTGCAGAAACTCGTCGGTGACAGTGAAATAGTCAGCAAGGGCGAGTTTGTCATCGTCATAGCCGGCGCAGAGCCGTCTGCCGAAACCACACTCGACCTGGACAGCCTGCTGACCGAGCTGGCCGCCCATCTGTCGGCGAAAGATGCTGCAAGAGTCGCCGCCAACGTTTCGGGTCAGAAGAGGAACGACATGTACCAAAGACTGCTTTTGCTCAAAGACGAATCATCGCGCTCATAGCCAGCGACGCACCCGGTCGCGATACGGCTCAAACTCATCGCCGAACGCGCGCGCGAGTTTGTCTTCCTCGTAGGGGCAGAAGACGAAGTCGATAATCAGGAAGAAGGCCAGTGCGGCCAGGTAGAAGAACAAACCGCCCGAACCCAGTGCCGCGCCCAGGAGCATGAGCGCGATTCCGAGGTACATCGGGTTGCGCGTCAGGCGGTAGACGTCGTTCGTGATCAGCGCCGTCGTACTTGCTGTGGGGCAAATAGCTATCTCACGAACGCGAAATAGCCACCAGGCACGCAGCATAATCAGGAATCCGATGGTGGCGACCGCAGCACCTCCAGGCAGCGATACCGGTAGCTGTGGCCAGGCCAAAGCTGTTGGTGCCATTAGTTGCAGCGCGGCGGCGGTAGCCAGTAACGCCAGGGCGATCCTGGGAGGTTTGTAAGTCAGCATGCGCGGGCAGGCGTTTGCGATCGGGTTCATGTCGTTTCTCCTTGTTTGAAGTTGCGGAGCAAAGATTCCAGCGTGCGTCGCGTCGTGGCGATATCGGCGATCTCGATGTCTGTGTAGAGTGCATCGAGCAACGTGTCTTCGTTTCGCCGAATCTCAGTGAACGTATCGCGCCCGAGTTGGCTGAGCCGCAGCAGGGGCGAGCGTTTGTGCTGCGGATTCTCATGTGCGCGAAGCAGCCCTTCCTCTAGCAGGCGATTTGCAGTTACCTGTACGTGCTGTCGGGAAACGTGGTAGCGCCTGGCAATTTGGGGAACTGTCAGTTTCGAATCTGGGTAGAGGAATTCCATAACTGCCCGGTCTGCCGCTGTAAGACCCGAGTGCCTCAGGTAGGCATCAGCCTCCTCGGCCATAGCCCGGAACAGCCGGCGAATCAGCCAGGTGACTTTATAAGCATCGTTGCCAGTGTTCATGGTGGTGGCTCCTAGAACGACAAGTCGGTTGTCATTATCAATAATTGACAAGTCACTTGTCAAATTGTTCCTGTAGACTCCGCCACCGAGAAAGCCGGAGTTGGCCAGACAATCGCTGTAGTTCGCTATGGAGGAAAGTCCGGGCTCCTTCGGACAGGGCGCCAGGTAACGCCTGGGGGGCGTGAGCCCATGGAAAGTGCCACAGAAAACAGACCGCCGACCTCGGTCGGTAAGGGTGAAAAGGTGCGGTAAGAGCGCACCGCGCGACTGGTAACAGTTCGCGGCACGGTAAACCCCGCCCGGAGCAAGACCAAATAG